>NYTE01000014.1 GCA_002683335.1 Halieaceae bacterium | reverse complement strand
GCGGGGGAGTTGGACGTGTTGCTCCTGGCGCTGCCTTTTCCTGCCGAGCAGGTAGAAACTATGTCGCTGTTTGAGGATGAGTTTCTATTGGCCTTTCCGAAATCTCACGCACTGGCGGCCATAGAAACGCTTCGCACCGCAGATCTCAAGGGGGAGGCGCTACTGCTGCTAGAGGAGGGGCATTGCCTGCGGGATCACGCCTTAGAGGCCTGTAAGTTACAGGATTCACAAATTACGGTCCCGTATCAGGCGACGAGCCTCACCACTATCGTGCAAATGGTGGCGAACGGCATCGGAATCACGCTGCTGCCCCAAATGGCAGTAGGGGCGGGAATAGCCAGCAGCACAGACTTGGTTATTAAACCTTTCAAGCAGGCGAAGGTCACGCGCAGGATTGGACTGATGTGGCGCAAAAAGACGCCAAGAACCGTGGAGTTCCGGCAGCTCGGCGATGTCATCAGTGGATTGATCGAGGCGTGATGCTACTCGACTAGCGGCGTTTGCCCTTTCGGGAGGATTGTCCCTGAGTATGTTGTGTGCGGAACGGTTTCCCGTCAGCAGGCACGACACGGTGACGTTTTGGTGGCTGCCGGGGCGGAATTAAATGCATAACGCCATTGCCAATCAGATCGCGACGTCCCATTTGTTTCAAAGTTTTCCTCAGCAGGGGCCAGTTGTCGGGGTCGTGATACCGCAAAAACGCCTTATGTAGCCGGCGCTGACTGAGTTTTCTTACCGTACTCAGGGTCTCACTTGCCCTCCTGACCGGCTTCAGGGGATTGCGCCCGGTGTGATACATCGCCGTCGCGGTCGCCATTGGCGAGGGATAAAAAGTTTGTACTTGGTCGGCCTTAAAACGGTGCTGTTTCAACCACAGCGCTAGCGAAACCATGTCTTCGTCGGTGGTGCCGGGATGGGCAGCAATAAAGTAAGGGATTAAATACTGCTTTTTACCCGCATCTCTTGAGAATCGCTCAAACATGGCGGCGAATCGATCATAGCTCCCAATGCCCGGCTTCATCATTTTAGAGAGCGGACCGGTTTCGGTATGTTCCGGCGCAATTTTTAGGTATCCGCCCACGTGGTGGGTCACAAGTTCTTTTACGTACTCTGGGCTCTCCACAGCCAGGTCGTATCGTAGCCCAGAGGCAATCAGTACTTTTTTTACGCCCTTGGTCTCNCGGGCCCTGCGGTAAAGGTTGATGAGAGGTGTCTGATCGGTGTTGAGATTTTTNCAAATGCCCGGATANACGCAACTTAGCTTTCNACAGGCNGCTTCNGTTTNTTTNTCTTTACANGCGAGACGCCACATATTGGCAGTTGGCCCCCCTAGATCAGAGATGACNCCGGTAAAAGNCGGGCTAGTATCGCGTATTCGCTCNACCTCTCTGATCACAGAGTCTTCNGANCGACTTTGGATAATCCTGCCCTCGTGCTCGGTAATGGAGCAAAAGGTGCACCCGCCAAAACAGCCCCGCATGATATTGACAGAGTGCTGGATCATTTCCATTGCGGGTACTGCAGCACCACCATAGGAAGGGTGGGGTAGCCTTTGATACGGCAGCTCGAATACCCAGTCCAGCTCTTCGGTTTCCAGCGGAATCGGCGGTGGATTAAGCCATACGTCGCGATCACCGTGTGCTTGGACGAGAGGCATTGCGTTGTGGGGATTGGTTTCCTTATGGAAGACCCGTGAGGCGTGGGCGTACAGCACAGGGTCCTCCGTGACCGCTTCTGCAGAGGGGAGTCGTATGGCATGGGTTTCGGGGCTTGGACTGGCCAGCAGTCGCACGGGCTCAGCAGCAGGGGCCGGGCTCTCAGAGGCGGTTGCACTGCAGGGCTCCGGTTCCATTCCTTCATAGGGGTTGGGGTGATGTGTGACAGGTCCGGGTTGGTCCACTGCTGAGGAATCGATGATAGTGCGTTGCCCGGGGAGCGTCGGTGTGACATACGCGGTTCCCCGGATATCACGAAGGTTGTCGATACCTTCGCTGTCTGCAAGGCGATGAGCGATTGAAACAATCGCGCGCTCNGCATTGCCGAAGACGAGCAGATCGGCGCGACTGTCAAGCAAGACGGAGCGTTTCACCCTGTCACTCCAATAGTCGTAGTGGGCGATTCGCCGAAGACTGGCCTCGATACCGCCAATGACGATTGGGGTATCCCGATAGGCTTCCCGTAATCGCTGGCTGTACACTGTGACAGCGCGATCTGGGCGTCTCCCCGGNGCATTCCCGGGGGTATAGGCATCGTCATTNCGACGCTTTCGATCCGCAGTGTAATGATTGATCATCGAATCCATGTTGCCTGCTGTNACGCCGAAAAAGAGATTTGGGCGACCCAGCGCCATGAAGGGTTCAACCGACCGCCAATCTGGCTGCGCGATCATGCCCACTCGGAATCCCTGCGCCTCCAATACACGACCAATCACAGCCATGCCAAAGCTGGGATGATCAACGTAACCGTCTCCCGAAACGATGATGATGTCGCAGCTATCCCAGCCAAGCTGATCCATTTCCTNTCGGGACATGGGTAACCATGGGGCTGGGCCCAGACATTCAGCCCAATATTTTCGATAGTCATAAAGCGCCTTGGGCTTATCTGGCATGGGTCACTGCCTGTGTTCTCACGTCCTTGGGCACGTCCAGCTCGGAACCGCAGTATTGGCAAAACGCTGCCTCGAGGCTGTGCCCTGATTTAGCGCAGACGGGACAGTTCCAGTTTAAAGTCGGGTNGGAGTCTTGCCGTTCATTGATGCGCTCCCAGAGTTCTCGCGTGATGATGGCAGTNGGCACGGCGATAATGCTGTAGCCCACCAGCATGCCGAAACCGGCAATAAACCTGCCTGGCGGGGTCTGCGGGACTAGATCACCATAACCGACGGTTGTAATCGTNACGACCGCCCAGTAGATACTCATAGGGATGCTGTCAAAACCGTTTTCAGGCCCCTCTATGACGTAAATAATGCAGGCAAACACCACGACGACAATCATGACTATGACTAGAAAAACAAAAATAGAGCGCGCGGTATTTTTCAGTACCGTAAGGATCTCATTGAGCTCGGTGAAAAGCGCCATGAGCTTGAGCACCCTGAAGACTCGCACCACCCGTAACANCCTGACNACAACCAGAGGCGCAGTTTGGGGCAGAAAAAATGCGACATAGGTGGGTAATATGGCGAGGAGATCCACAACACCCCAGAAACTGCCAAGGTACGCTCGCCTATGCTGGGTGCACCATATGCGCACCAGGTACTCCAGCGTAAATATAGCGGTGAAGCCCAGTTCCAATTGCCACAACACGTCACCGTAAGTGCGATGGATATGAGGAACGGAGTCAATCATGACCGTCAGCACGCTGGCGAGAATGACCACCAGGAGCGCAATATCAAAAGTGCGTCCCGCTGGGGTGTCGGTCCCAAAAATGATGACTTCTAATTGCCTTCGCAGGCCATCGGAAGTGTTCGCGGACAGGCTAGTGGTAGTGTCTGACTCAGTCGTCACAGCACAGGCTCTAAGACTTGCCAAACGCTCTCCATGATAAGGGATTGTGCTTCGGCGGTGGGGTGAATGCCGTCTGCTTGCATCAAAGTTGGATTAAGTGCCACTGATTCAAGCGGAAAGTCTCCAAGGAGGGCGTCGGTATTTTCGGCTGCTTTTGCAAAGCTATTGCGGAAGGCATCTGTGTAAACTTTTCCTAGGTTGGGCGGAATTTCCATTGGCAAAATGACGGCAATAGCTCCCACTGATTCGGACAATTGGATCATGCGCTCCAGATTTTGTGTGAGTTGGCTGATGGGGTAGCCGCGGAGCCCGTCATTACCGCCCAACTCAATAATGACGATGCGAGGAGTATGTGTGGTGAGTAACGTAGGTAGTCTTCGTAAGCCGCCCGCAGAGGTGTCGCCTGATATACTTGCATTGACGACAGTGTAGGAGACTCCCTCGGCCTGCAATCTGTCTTGTAGTAACGCCACCCAGCCTTCTTCCAGTGATATGCCGTAGGCGGCGCTGATACTGTCACCCAGGACAAGAATGGATTGCAGTGATGCTTGAGAAACAGTTGGAGTCNAAGTGCCGGCTATCAGCAATCCGACCCACGCAAGCGCTCGTAAGCGTCGGTTGAGGTAACGCAGAATGATCAAAGTCAATCAACTCCTTAAAACGGTGTCTACTGCCGATGGCGACCTGGACATACTCCGCGGCATCGATTTCGAGATCGCCGCAGGCACTTCAGCGGCCATTGTGGGCGCTTCTGGCTCAGGTAAGTCTACCCTGCTGGGGCTGCTAGCGGGGATGGATGTGGCTTCTAGCGGTGAGATCATCCTGGATGGAGAGCAGCTCGGTAATCTTGATGAGGACCAGCGGGCACGGGTGCGAGCGGAAAAAGTCGGATTTGTTTTTCAGAGCTTTCAGCTTCTTCCGGCCCTGACCGCACGTGAAAACGTGATGCTACCCCTTGAATTATCGGGAAGCAAAGACGCCGGTGACGTCGCAAATCGGTTGCTTGGAGAGGTGGGTCTGGCCGGACGCCTCGATCATTATCCCACNACATTATCNGGTGGGGAGCAGCAACGGGTTGCCATTGCCAGAGCCTTTGTCAGCGAACCCAAAATCCTTTTCGCGGATGAGCCTACGGGCAATCTGGATACCCGAACCGGCGAGCGAATCATCGATTTGCTCTTTCGGCTTAATGCGGGCGCTGGAACAACATTGGTGTTGGTGACACATGACGAACGTTTGGCGCAGCGCTGTGATGTGCGGTTCGCTATGGATGCGGGCGAGTTACGCTCCCTCGGCGCTTAAGCTCATGACCCGGACATTGACCTGGAAGTTCTTATTGCGAGATTGGCGCAGTGGCGAGCTGAGCATTCTATTGATGGCGCTGGTGTTGGCTGTTTGTGTGGTCGTGGGCATCAGTGGTTTTGTTTCCCGATTGCAGGTTGCACTCCTCTCTGAGAGTGCACGTTTTTTAGCGGCCGATGCTGTGATCGTCAGTCGCACCGAGTTACCCGAAGCTTGGACAAGCGAGGCAGAGAGGCTGGGGTTGCAGGCATCCGTNTCTCTGGGTTTTCCTTCGATGGCTGTTGCGGACATCGAGAGAATGACTTTGGTCTCGGTGAAAGCCGTGTCAGCGGGATACCCGCTCAAGGGCAATTTGCAGTGGTCTGTTGATCCGTATGGCACCGTTGAGAGTGATGGTGCTATCCCCTTACCCGGAGAGATCTGGCTGGCCCCAAGACTATTTGCGTTGCTGGAGGTAACCACCGGAGAAACCATCACCGTCGGGGAGCGACAGTTAACTATTGCTGGAGCGGTGCGAGGTGAGCCTGATGCCACCACGGCTGTATTTGGGTTTGGTCCGCGGCTTTTGATGCACGTAGCTGATATCCCTTCAACCGGGGTCGTGCAGCCCGGTAGTCGGGTCGAGTATCGTTTATTGCTCGGTGGAGAGGCCGATGTCATAGGTGCATTTCTGGAATGGCTCACGCCACAGCTTGGCCAGGGGCAGCGAGTGGATTCTGTGACAAGCACCCAGCCTCGAATCGGTGATACGTTAGATCGGGCGCAGGGTTTTTTGCTACTCGCTGGCAGTCTTGCGGTGGTGCTCGCGACGGCCGCAATATTGTTGGCGAGCCGTCGATTTGGTGAGCGCCACACACAATATGTTGCGATCCTCAAGAGCCTGGGGGCTCAATCTCAAGAAATCAGTCGGTTGTATGGCANCTTTTTACTTGTGCTGGGCTGCTTGGCAATCCTGCTGGGCTGCACGATTGGCTGGGCAATTCAGATGGGATTCATATGGGCGTTGGGTTCTTTGTTGCCCATGACGCCGGGACCCGCAGGGTGGGAGCCCCNGTTNATGGGAGCAGTAACGGCGCTGGTCTGCCTGCTTTTCTTTGCTTGGCCTCCCTTGAGTCGTTTGGCGGATGCATCTCCACTCCATGTTTTGCGTGCGGAAGTGGATATCGCGAGAATGCAAAGAGTTCGCGATTTAGTCCTTGGTGGGGCCGCTGTCGTCGGTTTAATGTGGTGGTACAGCGGTAGTGCCATGGTTACCTTTGCGGTCGTCGCGGGGCTGATTGTGGTCACCCTTTTAGGGATGTTTATCGGCCGCACGCTGTTGGCCGGGGGGCATTCATTTGGCGGCTTTGCAGGCAGTATTTGGCGGGTGGCCTTGGCGGGGCTGCAGCGTCGCCGTCGCGCTAATTCGCTACAAATGGTGATTTTTGCCATCGCGATTATGTTGATGTTGATGCTGACCGTGGTGCGTTCTTCGTTGATCTCCCAGTGGCAAGCGCAATTACCGCCTGACGTGCCCAATCATTTTTTGCTTAANCTGGCGCCCGAGCAGCGTGGGCAATTGCAGACCTTCTTTGCCCAACGCGACTTACAGACCGAGACACTATATCCCATGACCCGCGGTCGGGTGATGGAGCGCAATGGTGCGGCCTTGCCGCGCTGGGAAGAGGTGGAGACGGAGACCGCACCTCGTCAGCGCGAAGCCAATTTCACGTGGTCAGACACGCAACCTGCGGGCAATCAACTGATTGCCGGAGAGTGGTGGCCGGCAGANGCCACAGAGGCTTGGGTTTCGGTGGAGGAGAGTTTTGCTCGCGATATTGGTGCCTCTTTAGGTGACCAGCTTACGCTCCGTATTGGTGCAGATACCTTCACCGTGGCCGTGAGAAATATCCGTCGTGTTGATTGGCAGTCGATGCGCCCCAATTTCTTCATGGTTTTTCCACGCTCGGTGCTGGCCGCATATCCAGGGATGTATATGACCAGCTTTCTGCTCACGCCGGATCGAAAAAATCTATTAAATGAGCTGGTGCGACAGTTACCCACAGTAACGGTGATTGAGCTGGATATTGTGATTCAAGAAATGCGTGCGGTCGTAGACCAGGTCGCTCGGGCATTGGAATTGGTGCTGGGTGTCATCCTCCTGGCCGGGGCTTTGGTTCTGGTGGCGGGTGTGCAATCTAGCTTGGATGGCAGGCTCCGAGAAGCGGCGTTGCTTAGAGCGCTCGGTGCAAGGAAGGGATTATTGCTCGGCACGCTATGGATTGAATTTTTAGTACTTGGGGGGCTAGCCGGTGGTCTCGCTGGAGTGGGTGCGGAGGCAGCCACCTACGCCTTGCAAACCCGGGTGTTCGATATGAGCTGGACCCCGACACCACTGATGTGGTGGCTGGGGCCCGTCATCGGGGCATTGGTTGTAGGTTGCTTGGGCGTGTGGTCATGTAGACATGTCGTGCGCACGCCACCCGTTGTGTTGCTTCGCGAGGTGTAATGTTCACGCCGCAAGCAGTGTGCCTCCTGAGCATGCACTCAGCCTAGCAAATGGGCAACAGCATCCCGCTCCTCGGTGAGCTCTGTGGCAGAAGCATCCATTTTTTGTCGGCTGAACGCGTTAATCTCNAAGTTTTGTATGATCTCCCATTGGCCGTTTTGACAATGGCAGGGGAAGGAGTAAATGAGCCCAGGCGCGATGCCATAAGACCCATCTGAGAGAACGCCCATAGAGACCCAGTCATCTGCGGGAGTGCCGAGCGCCCAGCTTCGCATGTGATCAACCGCTGCATTGGCGGCCGACGCTGCAGATGACGCCCCGCGGGCCGCGATAATTGCTGCGCCGCGCTGCTGCACCGTCGGAATGAACTCCCCTTCATACCACTCCGTGTCGATCTGCGACATCGCCGAATCTCCATTGACCAGAGCGTGATGAAGATCTGGATATTGGGTTGCTGAGTGGTTCCCCCAGATTGTCATTTGCCGAATATCATTAACAGTGGTGCTCGTCCGCTGTGCCAACTGCGTTACGGCTCGGTTATGGTCGAGCCGGGTCATGGCAGTAAACTGGCGTGGGTCAATATCGGGCGCGTTACGCTGCGTGATCAGTGCATTGGTATTTGCAGGGTTGCCAACCACCAGCACTTTGATGGCTCTACTGGCAACTNAATTGATGGCTTTGCCCTGAACGCCGAAGATGGCGGCATTGGCTTCGAGCAGATCCTTCCTCTCCATGCCGGGACCTCTCGGGCGCGCACCGACCAACAATGCAAAGTCGCAATCTTTGAAGGCAACCTCCGGGTCATCGGTACAAATAACATTTGTCAGGAGAGGAAATGCACAGTCATCCAGNTCCATCTTGACGCCATTCAACGCCTCCATGGCCGGGGTAATGTCCAGCAGNTGCAGAATNATTGGCTGGTCGTGGCCCAGCATTGACCCAGATGCGATCCGAAAAAGGAGCGCGTACCCNATTTGCCCAGCTGCTCCAGTGACTGTGATGCGGACAGGTGATTTCATCGACTGTTCCCTCGTTGATGCATTGGTCGTGTCTTAAAACGATGCGGATTGTCCTTGCCGGGGCTGGAAAACACAAGTGTCGGGACCGATAGTAGAGAGGGACGTCACACCGCAATCGAATCATCCCGTTGCGACAATGGCCTGTGACTTTTGCGTGTCGAGGCGGTGTCTCCTATTATCCCCAGCAGCAAGGTAGAGCGGATGGACGGCGACTGTGCTTGAAACAAGTCAAGATCAATCGGGACGAGCGGATCCACGCAAGGGTCGGCTTGAGTTNAACAAATTGAGAAAGCGTCTGCGACGCCAGGTGGGTAAAGCGATCGCTGACTTCGAGCTGATTGAACCCGGCGACCGCGTCATGGTCTGTATTTCTGGCGGTAAGGATTCCCATGCGATGCTGGAGATCCTCATGGCACTGCGCGACAGTGCTCCGATTGATTTTGAGATTGTGGCGGTCACTCTTGATCAGAAACAGCCGGGGTATCCCGAGGAAGTACTGCCGGGGTATCTGGAAACGCTCAATATTCCTTTTTATATTCTCGAGAGAGATACATATAGTGTCGTGCGGTCGGTGATTCCCGAAGGGAAAACGACTTGTGGACTTTGCTCCCGACTGCGGCGGGGCACGCTCTATGGCTTTGCCGATCAAATCGGCGCGAGTAAGATCGCGCTCGGCCATCATCGGGACGATATCGTTGAAACGTTGTTTCTGAACCTCTTTTTTGGCGGAAAGCTGAAGGCGATGCCTGCCAAACTGAAAAGTGACGATGGCAGACACATCGTGATTCGACCGCTGGCTTATTGCAAAGAGTCTGATCTTGAGCGGTACGCGAGCGATATGCAGTTTCCGATTATTCCCTGCAACCTATGCGGTACTCAGGAAAATCTGNAGCGTCAGGAGATAAAAAAAATGCTCCGGGAGTGGGAGCGAGGTTACCCAGGCCGCACGGAGACAATATTTCGAGCGCTTGGGAATGTTGCTCCGTCGCATTTATTGGACCGCGCTTTGTTTGATTTCGAGGGGCTGGCAGTCGAAGTGGACGCCAGTTNGGGGCTGCCGGAAATCGGTGTTGTGAACCTCTGATGAGCCTGCTGCATGCACAGGATGTCGCGATTGAAAGGGGAGACCGCTCGCTATTGCGGGGCATATCCCTGAGCGTCGAGGCGGGGGAGTTGTGGCAGCTCATTGGGCCAAATGGTGTCGGNAAAAGNAGTTTGATNCGCGCCTTAGCGGGGCTGGCGCGNTTGGGCGTGGNCGGCGATATCTGTCGCTCCGCCGCGGCNCTATACATTGGCCACAGTTCTGCGCTNAAGCGTGCATTAACACCGGTTGANAACTTGCGCTGTCATCCCGCNTGTGANGTCACGGTAGGAGATGAGCAGATCGNACAGGCTTTGCAATCCGTGAGTCTNGCGGGTTACGANTCAGTGCCGGTTGGCNCGTTGTCGGCGGGGCAGCAGCGGCGAGTGGCGCTGGCAAGATTGCTCCTTAGTGATGCGCGTTTATGGTTTTTGGATGAGCCGTTTACAGCGTTAGATGCTATGGGTTGTGAGTGGTTGACGCATCAGATTGCGGAGCACATTCAGCTTGGTGGCGCGGTACTATTTACCAGCCATCAGCAAAGTCGCTTTGGCGCGCAACAAAACAACCTTGACCTCTCGTTATATGTCAGTGCCTGATTCCGATAGCCTGTCTTTGGGGGCCGCGTTCTATCGGCAGTTTCTCCGACATGGCAAAGCCCTGATCTCCAGTCCCGCCGATTTGGTCAATCCACTGCTGTTTTTTTTCATGGTGATCACCTTGTTTCCCTTGGGCCTGGGTCCAGACCCTGAGCGGCTGTCGAAGATGGCGCCGGGGATCTTGTGGGTAGTTGCGTTGCTTGCGAGTTTAATGGTCAGCGGCAAGCTCTTTGCATCAGATTTTGAGGATGGCAGCCTCGAGCAGCTGTGCCTTGCGCCCCAGCCACTCGCAATTTTGGCTCTTGCAGAAGTGCTGGCGCATTGGCTTGGCACGGGGTTTTTACTATCCATAGTTTCTCCTCTTTTTGCCGTGCTGGTGGGGTTGCCCACCCAGGCGCTGCCCGTATTGTTTATGAGTCTCTTACTGGGATCTTTGTGCCTCACGCTGATTGGCGCCGTGGGCAGCGCATTGACTGTCAGCGTCCGGCGCGGAGGAGTGCTGCTCTCGGTGATCATCATTCCACTTCACGTGCCTGTTTTGTTACTTGGCAGCACGGCGGTAGCAGAGGCGGCTCGAGATGGCAATCCTGTGAGTTGGTTGGCGTTGCTCGCAGCACTCGTCCTGATGTCTTTGGCGCTGGCGCCGCTGGCAATAGGGGCCGCCTTGCGAATCTCGCTTGATAATGGCTGACCACTGTCAGGGACTTAATGCAATCAGCCCAGCGACGGGACAGCGAGTCAACAAGTCTACTTAGACGCTATACTTGAGTCATGTGGTCATTTATTCACAAGCTGGGTTCTCCCCCGTGGTTCTTCCGCTTCAGTGGCAACGTGGTGAAATGGTTGCTGCCGGTGACCATCGCTGTGCTCTTCGCTGGCGCTTTCTGGGGCTTGTTGATCGCTCCGCCCGATTACCGTCAGGGCAATTCCTATCGCATCATCTACATACATGTGCCTGCGGCTGTTGTCTCGCTGGCGGGTTATTACGTAATGGCTCTGGCGGGCGCAATCAGTCTCATTTGGCGGATAAAGATGGCGGATATCGCGATGAAAGCGGCAGCCCCCGTCGGCGCGGTGCTGACTGGCATAGCGCTCGTAACGGGTGCGATATGGGGGAAGCCCACCTGGGGTACTTGGTGGGTTTGGGACGCCCGTATTACCTCGATGTTGATTCTGTTTTTTTTGTATCTCGGGGTGGTGGCGTTGTTTGAGGCTTACGAGAACAAGGCGGCCGCGGCCAAAGCCTGTGCTGTGTTGAGCCTCGTGGGGACGGTCAATATCCCTATCATCTATAAGTCAGTCGACTGGTGGTACTCCCTGCATCAACCTGCATCTATTAAATTTACGGGTGAGTCGGCGATTGATGCGAGCATGTTGTACCCTTTGCTCCTGATGATTGCTGCGTTTTATGGATTGTTTGCACTGGTGGTCATGATGAACATGCGTGCTGACTTGATTTGGCATCACCGACAATCATCTTGGGTAAGGCAGTGGGCGGGATTTGAGTGATGTATTTTGATTCCCTAACAGCGGTCATGCACATGAATGGCCATGGCATTTATGTCTGGTTGGCCTATGCCATCACGATGGTGCTGCTGTCTTGGTTGCTGTGGTCTCCGTCGCGCGAGTTGCGCAAGCGAAAGCTGTGGATTGTTGCAGACGCACGCAGGCGCGCCGTATCGACCAACGCTACACCGGAAGCGGAAAAGCAAAGTGAGCAGGCAATGTCAACGGACCGTGCGCAAATGGAGACTCAGGGCTGATGCATCCTCTCCGCAAACAGAGGTTGTACGGAGTGAGTCTGATCGTTGTGCTCTCAAGCGCAGCCATTGGACTGGTCGCTTTTGCATTGAGAGACAATATCAACTTGTTCTACCCTCCCTCCGAAGTTGTTGCAGGCAATGCGCCAGCTGACAGAAACATTCGCTTGGGTGGCATGGTGGTCGAAGGCAGTATTGAGCGCAGCGAGACCAGCTTGGCCACCCAGTTTTTGGTGACCGACTACGAGGCTTCGGTACCGGTGCGCTATACCGGAATCCTTCCCGATCTCTTCGCCGAGGGTCAAGGAGTGGTCGCTGAAGGGCGGCTGAATGCATCGAGAGAATTGATTGCTACGCAGATATTGGCGAAGCACGACGAGAATTACATGCCTCCTGAAGTGGCCGCAGCACTGGAAGGCAAGAGCAGTGCACCGGCGGACTCGCTATTGCCATGATCCCAGAACTCGGTCATATCTCGCTGATTATTGCTTTTGCACTCGCTATTGGCCTGACAGTGATCCCTTTTTGGGGCAGCTTCAGGGCTAACGTCGCTGCGATGAATCTTGCGCCATCTCTGGCGGTGGGCATTTTGGTGTTTACTGCGACTGCCTTTGGGCTGCTCGCAACCAGCTTCTTGCAGGACGACTTTTCGGTCGCGGTGGTGGCGGCCAATTCAAACAGCTTGCTGCCACCTATTTTTAAATTTTCCGCGTTGTGGGGCAATCACGAGGGGTCTTTGCTCCTATGGGTGTTGATCCTCTCCACTTGGATGACGGCCGTCGCTTTTTTGAGTCGGGGTTTGCCGCTGACGATGATCGCTCGTGTGTTGAGTGTCATGGGTTTAATAGCGGTAGGGTTTCTGACCTTCTCGCTCCTCACTTCCAACCCATTCGAGAGGCTGTTGCCCAATACGCCGCTTGATGGCAGCGATCTCAATCCACTATTGCAAGATCCCGGCCTTATTATTCATCCGCCACTGCTCTACATGGGATATGTCGGACTATCCGTTCCCTTTGCCTTTGCCATTGCTGCGCTCATCGGCGGACGGCTGGACGCCTCTTGGGCGCGCTGGTCGAGACCATGGACCAACGTCGCGTGGGGGTTTCTTACGCTTGGGATCATGCTGGGTAGTTGGTGGGCTTACTACGAATTGGGGTGGGGAGGCTGGTGGTTTTGGGACCCGGTAGAGAACGCCTCATTTATGCCTTGGCTGATGGGTACAGCGCTCGTGCATAGTTTAGCGGTAACCGAAAAGCGTGGCGTGTTCCGATCGTGGACTGTCCTCTTGGCTATCTTCGCCTTCTCCTTATCGTTGCTGGGAACCTTCCTTGTTCGATCAGGCGTGCTGACCAGCGTTCACGCATTTGCCGCGGATCCAGAGCGAGGCTTGTTCATTCTGGTGTTTCTGGCTCTCGTAGTCGGCGGATCTCTGCTCTTGTACGGACTGAGGGCGCCCGCGGTGGCCAGTCGGGTCGAATACGACGTGATCTCCCGAGAGTCGCTTTTAATGGTCAATAATTTGGTGTTCACCGTCGCGGCAACGATTGTCCTCTTGGGCACGCTGTTCCCGCTAGTGATGGACGCCTTCTCGCTGGGTAAATATTCTGTGGGCCCCCCCTATTTCAATGCAGTGTTTGTGCCGTTGATGGCATTGCTGATGCCATTTATGAGCATTGGGCCCATTTCACGATGGCGCCAGGATTCCCCCAGACGCTGGCTGCATGAGCTGCTGGTTCCCGCAATCGCTATGGCAGCCCTCGCGCCGCTGTTGTCCATGATGCTGTTTGACTTCAATCTGTGGGTTGCTCTGGCTGTGTTACTGGCCGGCTGGGTAACCTTGGGTGTTCTACGCGATGTTTGGCGTCGGCTAGCTGTGGGCGGATCTGGAGGTTTGCAATGGCAGAGGTTATCTCCCAGCTTCCTTGGTATGACCTTTGCGCATATTGGCTTTGCGGCAGTGGTGCTGGGGGCGGTCGTTGTGACTCAGCACTCGGAGGAGCAAGATCTGAGGATGACTGAGGGTCAGAGTGCAGAGTTGGGGGGATATCGCTTCGAGATGACACACATTAGTCAGCAGCCTGGCGCCAATTACGTGGCGGATCAGGCCACTTTTGTGGTCAGCTATGATGATAAAATAATCGCGACGTTGGTTCCGGAGAAGCGACGTTATCTGGCCAGTGGTCAAGTGATGACTGAGGCGGCCATCGACGCAGGAATTCTGCGCGATCTCTACATCGCGTTGGGAGAACCCATTGGAGAGCGCGCATGGGCGGTGCGACTGCAATATAAACCCATGGTGCGGTGGCTTTGGATGGGGGCTTTCCTGATCGGTTTTGGTGCGCTGCTAACGTCATTGGATCGGCGCTACCGGGTGCAGGTCGTGAGCGGGCAAGAACCCAGTCCTGTCAAGGACCAGGGCCTCGGATTTGCACGCTAGGCGCTTTCTTCCTCTGCTGGGATTTGTATTGCTGTCGGTGCTGTTGTTCCGGGGCTTGTCGCTGGACCCCACTTCATTGCCGGCGGCCAGATTGGGACAGATATTTCCCGAGTTTGCAAAACTGGAGCTGCAATCCGGTGAAGTAATATCATTTGTGGATTTGAATCAGCGTCCTGCCCTCGTCAATGTTTGGGCAACCTGGTGTTATTCCTGCCGCATCGAACACCCTTATTTACTGGAGTTAGGGAAATCGGGGGTGCCTATTTACGGCCTTAACTATAAAGATGACCCGGTGAAAGCGAGAGGGTGGTTGGCCCAGTTGGGTGATCCCTATCGGTTAAACATCGTCGATGATGAGGGATCCCTTGGATTGGATCTGGGGGTTTATGGGGCGCCGGAAACCTATGTAATTGATAGGGATGGCAAAATTGTTCATCGTCATGTCGGGATTCTTGATCGAAGTGTTTTCCGCGCTGATTTTAGTGCATGGTTTCCCGCTCTGATGGATGCGCAGGCGCCTGTTGCGCAGCGCGCTTTGGACGGAAAATGACGGCGAGTCGAGTTGTACTAGCGAGACACGGCTGTATCAGTTTGGCATGGTCGCTGTTGTTGTGGGCCCTTACTCCGGCTGCTTACGCACTGATCGAAACCTATGAGTTTTCTTCGCCTGCTTTGGAGCAGAGGTACCAAGTGCTCAGTCAAGAGTTACGGTGCCCTAAATGTCAAAATCAGAACATTGCCGACTCTAATGCGCCCATCGCCCGGGATCTGCGTGTCGTGCTTGTTGAACAATTGGAAGCAGGTCAGACCGACGAGCAGATTTTGGCGTTCATGGTGGCGCGCTACGGGGAGTTTGTTCGCTATCGACCAACGGTTGATCGCAACACGGCTTTACTCTGGTGGGCACCTGGTTTACTGATCGGCGCAGGATTCGTTGCACTGGCGTTCCACTTTAAAGGACGCCGCCGAGTGGCCGCGCCCGCACTAACTGCTACCGAGGCAGCTCAGTTAAAGAAGCTCATGGAAAACGATTCCCTATGAATTCGTATTTTTGGGTATTTTCAGTCCTACTACTGACTGTCGCGACGGTATTCGTCGTGATGTTGCCGAAGCGCTGGGAACGTCGAGCAGCACCCGAAAATAATGCTGACTGGTTGCGGCTTAGGCAGCGAGAGTTGTTGGATAGCGCCCCCGAACTGCGCGAAGAAGCAGCGCTTAGAGTCATTGAAGATGGGTTTATCTCGGATGCGCCAGCGGTCGCGCTGCCAGCACACTATTCGATAAAACATCAGCTATTGGGTGTGGCCGCACTCTTTATTTTGGTCGCCGGTCTCTATGTGAAACTGGGAAGTTTTGAAGATGTGGTGATTAGAGAGGCGCTTGATGGGCTAGAGAGCGCCAGCCCCGCAGATATCTCGGCACTGATAGAGCGGATTGGGCGCCGCGCTGACGTGCGACCGAAGAATGCCGATTATTCGCTGCTATTGGGTGAGTACTACTTATCGACAGATGAGCCTTTACGCGCGTTGGGCTATTTCGACAGGCTTATTGAGGCCGGTGCAACTTCGCCTGAAATACTGGGTAAGGCGGCTCAAGCCGAGTTCTTATCTGCTGATCGCCAACTGAGTAATCGTGCTCGATCGCGGGCGCAACAGGCGCTGACTCTCGATCCCATGGCTTCAGCTGCGCTGGCCACGCTGGGGATGGCGGCTTTCGAGGCTGCGAATTTCGCAGCAGCGATTCGTTATTGGGAGACGCTGCGATCTTTGGAGCCCGAGGGTTCCCCTGGCCATCAGATGCTGGGTCAGGTGATCGAGCGCGCCCGCAGCGAAATTGCCGACCCCAACACACTCGCCGAGGCTCCGGTGGGGCTCGTGGTTCGAGCAACCCTGGCTGATGCCTTTGAGGTTGACCCTGAGGCGACGGTATACGTCTTGGCGCGACCAGAACAGCGGCAGGGCGGCATGCCGATTGCGGTTGTCAGGAGAAGGGCGGAAGAGTGGCCACTGGTGGTGCCACTGGACGACGGGCACTCCATGGCCGGCCAGAAGCTTTCGAACTTCACTACCGTTGCCATAGAGGTGCAGGTCTCGGTAAATGGACAGCCCGGCAGAGACAACAGCATCGCCTGGGGGGTAGTGAATTCGGCGACGGTGGGTACTTCTGAGCCAGTTGCTGTGGTGCTTGAACCGACAGGCTTCCGTTAATTAGCATCCAAACATAGTGTTGTCGGGCCGAAGCGGATACACTACATGTTGTGTTTTAGTGTTGCTAGCCGTCCTTTAGCGATGCTAGAGATCTTGACGGGTACACGGATAGCATAATGCGCCTTAAATCCATAAAGCTGGCGGGCTTCAAGTCTTTTGTGGACCCCACAACAGTCCCATTCCCGGGCAATATGTGCGCGGTGGTCGGCCCCAACGGTTGCGGAAAGTCCAATATTATCGATGCTGTGCGATGGGTCATGGGCGAGAGCTCCGCCAAGACCCTCCGCGGCGAGTCGATGACGGACGTCATTTTCAATGGCACTACCAGTCGTCAGCCAGTCAGTCAGGCGTCCATCGAACTTGTTTTTGACAACACACAAGGCAAGGTTGCTGGGGAGTTTGCTGCCTACAGCGAAATTTCTGTGCGCCGTGTTGTTACCCGTGAGGCGCAGTCAGAGTACTACCTGAATAGAGCAAAGTGCCGTCGGCGCGATATCACGGATCTGTTTCTGGGCACGGGTCTAGGGCCTCGCAGCTACGCCATTATCGAGCAGGGTGTCGTATCGCGCCTGATCGAGTCTAAGCCTGAAGAGTTGCGGGTGTTCATCGAAGAGGCAGCGGGAATCTCCAAGTACAAAGAGCGTCGGCGCGAAACCGAGAGCCGCATGCGCCGGACGACCGAGAATCTGGAGCGGTTGACTGATCTTCGCGACGAACTGCAGCGCAACCTCGCGCATCTTGAGAGGCAAGCGAGAGCCGCCGAAAGGTACGCGGACTTTAAGGCAGAGGAGCGCATAACTCAGAGTGAGCTTTATGCGATTCAATGGCGTGAACTCAACGCGGGTCGGAGCGAAGTAGCGGGAGAGCTTGCCGCGTTGACTATCAAGCGCGAAGCCGCCAAAGCCGATGTAGCACATACGCTCTCTGGTATCGAGACAACGCGTGCAAAACAGGTCGTCGTTGCGGACGCACTGAGTGCGGCCCAGGAAAATTTTTACACCGTGGGGGGCGAGGTCACCAGAGTTGAGCAGGCCTTGCGGTTTGCTCAGGAGCGGCGCGGTGAGTTGCAGCGGGATCTAGACCAGACGAGGGCTTCCTTGGACCAAACCCGAGATCATCTTGAGGCAGATCGGAAACAGTTGCAGGAATGGGAGGCTAATCTCAACCGACTGGAGCCAGCGCTGTCTGAACACAGAACCCACGCCGCAGAGGCGGCGAAGGCGCTCTCGGAGGCTGATCGGGCTTTTGAGCAGTGGTCTCAAACCTGGGACAGCTTCAATGAAGGTGCACAGGTCCCGAGTAAATCGGCAGAGGTGCAGCAGAGCCGAATTGTTTATCTGGAGCAGGTGCTCAGTAAGTTACAGGAGCGCAGGGAGCAGTGGCAGGAAGAGCAGGCATCCCTCGACACTTCGGTTAATACCAACGAGAGTCCCTTTGCATCGGATATCGAGAAAGCAGATCGGCATATTTCGGAGCTCGAAGTGCAGATTATAGATCTTCAGCGCCAGTTGACTGAGTCTCAAGCATCGATAGAGCAAGCTCGGGACGAGCAAGATGACGTGCGTGCGTCGATCCAAGAAATTCGTGGACACGTGGCCTCTCTTACCGCACTGCAACAGGCGACAGCGGACGATCGAGAACGAATCGCGCTCGATGATTGGGTTCTCGAATCTGCACTGAAATCTCTTGGGGGGCTTTACACCGCAATTGAAGTGGAGCCGGACTGGAACTCTGCAGTAGAGCAGGTACTGGCAGAGAAGCTCTCCGCGCTGCTGATAGCGGATGCCGACGTTAATAATCTATCGCACATGGAAGGTGTCCCTGCCGGGGCGATTTTACTGGATGCCGGTGGGGTCGCCCCTGAGCACGTCGCGGGAACACTGGCAAATCATGTGAAGGGGCCGTCAACCGTTATGCATTGGCTATCTTCTGTGAGAACAGCGGCTGATCTGGGTGCCGCGCGAGCTTTGCTTGCCGAGCTTGAAGCGCATCAGTCAGTGGTGACTCGAGATGGACACTGGTTGGGGCGAGGATGGTACCGGCGCCACTCTAATGCAGACCCTGCGGCGGGGGTAATCGCGCGGCAAGTGCAGTTAGACGCGTTTAACGANCAGCTCGAGCACAGCCGCAGTGAGGCAGANCGAGTAGCGGACGTGATCAGTGGTTTGCTACTGCAGCGAGCAGAGCTTGAAAAGTCCTTGACCCGTGCCCAGCAAGCGCTGCAGGCGGGTGTGAATGATAGGGCTGAATGGGTAGCGGAGCAAAGAGCACAGGCAACTAAGCTAGAGCAACAAATTCAGCGCTTAAAAAGGCTGAAGGACGATATCTCTGAGAGTGAGCGGCAGTATGATCAGGAGCAGAGCAACCTCGCAAAGGCGCGGTCTCAGCTATCCGCTGCGCTGGATCAAATGGAGCTGGATCGGATCGAGAGAGACCGACTGCAAAGTGAGCGTGAGCGGTTGGCTTCAGCGCAGGCTAACCAGCGAGAGGCATCCCGCTTGGCCGCCGATGAGCTGATGCGTAGTGAGTTGCAGGGTCAGAGCCTTTCTACACAGGCCGCCACGATGAGAGAAACGATCTCTCGTATGGAATCGCAGCTCAAAACGCTTGAGTCTCGNGAGACTGAACTCCACCACACCCTGCCATCGGGAGGAGACCCAGACGCAGAAAACAAAGCTAAGTTGACGGAGCTGCTCGAGCAGCGGATAGCAGCTGAGTCTGAACTCAATAGCCAGCGCACTCTAGCCGGTGAAATCGATGCGACATTGCGCGTGTATGACACTCAGCGGCTGGCTCAGGAGCAGTCTGTGAGTACAGTGCAAAGTGAAATGGAGCGACTTCGTCTGCGGGAGGCAGAAAGTGCAGTACGGCTCCAGACCCTTGAGGAGGAGATTGTCAAACGNGACGCCGTGTTGCAAGAAGTGGTGTCGTCGTTGCCTGAGGGAGCCGATGAAGCCGAGTGGCTCACCCGAGTTGAGCGAGTTGCTAATCGCATTAGTCGTCTTGGCCCCATCAATTTAGCAGCGATTGACGAGCACGCGAAGGCCGCTGAGAGAAAGCATTATCTCGATGCCCAGAACGCGGATCTCGAAGCGGCTTTGGAGACGCTGAAAACTGCCATTCGGAAGATAGACAAGGAAACACGGCAGCGATTCAAAGACACCTTTGATCAGATTAATGCGGGGTTCGCGGAACTTTTCCCCCGGGTTTTCGGAGGTGGCACTGCTTCTTTGGAGATGACGGGTGACGACTTGCTCGACACAGGTGTNGCCATATTTGCCAGGCCACCGGGCAAGAAAAATTCGACGATTCATTTACTTTCGGGTGGTGAAAAAGCAATGACGGCGATTGCGTTGGTTTTTTCCATATTTCAGCTCAATCCCGCTCCATTTTGTATGCTCGACGAGGTCGACGCGCCACTGGATGATGCCAATGTTGGTCGGTATGCGAGATTGGTCCGGGAAATGTCAGAAAAAGTACAGTTTGTCTTCATCACNCATAACAAGATCACGATGGAGGCAGCTGACCAATTAATGGGGGTGACCATGCAGGAACCCGGCGTATCTCGTCTTGTTAGCGTTGATGTTGAAGAAGCTGCGCAGCTTGCAGCGAGTTAGAGGTTCGATTAATGGAACAGCTATCGATTCGAGACTGGATGGTGATTGTCGGCGGCGTAATGATTGCTGCTGTATTGGTCGACGCCGGTAGACGATTNTTGAAAGAGCGCCNCGCTGAAATACGGTTGAATGCGCGTATCGAACGATCCAAGTCTTCNTCGAATGAAGACGACGCCTTTAATTTATTGACGGAATTGCCTAATGGTGGCGCTCGTATTGTGCGCCGCGATGATCTCGCTGGGGAGGCAATCGAGACAATTGACCCGGGTGACAGTTTGATCGAAGAGGAGGGTATTGGTGAGGAGACGCCAACGCCACTCAATACTATGCGGGATCTGGACACGGCGTCAGGCGATCAGGGACGGACATTCACTTCAGCGCCTGATCCCATAGACGTCGCCCTGGAGCGTGAAGACGTTGATAATGAGACGGTTCCCAGTGCCGCGCCAGAAGCGGAGACANCGGATTTGTCACAGGTGGATGAGGCCCCAGCTNCCNCTTCGGCGCCACGACGACGAACTGTAAAGCGTGCTGGCGACGCTTCGCCTCACGCAGAGAGCGCCGAGCGCGCGCAGGGCACAGTTGATTGGCTCGATACGATGCCGCCTGGGGATGTTTCCGAGAGCGATCCAGTGGAGCAGGGTCGGCTACCTAGAGGNGCTAACACACATGTGTTTATTCTCTATGTGGTAGCGCGATCTGAGGAGGGCTTTGCTGGGATGGACATTCTGGAGACCCTACTGGCTTGTGATTTACGTTTCGGTGATATGGACTTCTTTCATCGTCATGAGCTCGCTTCTGGCAGAGGGCCGATACAGTTTAGTGTCGCCAATATGATGAAGCCCGGCGTTTTTGATATTGACAACATGGAGCCACTGCAAACCCGCGGGTTGATGTTTTTTGTGACGCTGCCCGGCCCCACAGACATGCTTAAAGCGTTCGACTATATGTACGAAACGACAAAGGTCATGGCAAAGGCGCTGGATGGCGATATTCAGGATGAGAAGCGGAGCGTGATTACGCACTCAAGCCTAGAGCATATGCGGCAGCAGATTCGAGAGTTGGAGAGACGCCTGCTCGTTCGCCGGACCTGATTTCGCCATGACCTCTCCAGAAAAGGAAATNTCACTGTTAAAAGAGGCGCTGCTGCGTTGGTCTCAGGCGTACTTTGAGCAGGATGATCCAGAAGTTCCTGACCTTGAATATGATGNCGCCATGCGTCGGTTACAGGCGCTTGAAGCAGCGCACCCAGAATGGGCCACTGCAGACTCACCCACGCAGCGCGTCGGCTCTGCGCCACTGGCTGCGTTCCAAACGGTGGCACATCGGCTCCCGATGTTATCACTGGATAATGCATTCTCCGATAAAGAACTCGTAGACTTTGATAGACGTGTAACCGAAAAACTTCAGGTCGATGTGGTGGAGTATTGCTGNGAGCCAAAATTGGATGGTGTTGCGGTGAGNCTTGCCTATCAGGCAGGGCANCTGGTGCAGGCTGCTACGCGGGGCGACGGGAGNTCGGGNGAGGATGTCACTGAAAATGTGAGAACGATCGCCAATGTCGCTCTGCAACTGGAAGGTGACAACATTCCGGCGTATCTCGAAGTGCGCGGAGAAATCGTTATTCCTCGCATNGCGTTTGAGAGGCTGAATGCGCGTGCACGCGAGAGTGGTGATAAGGTTTTCGCAAACCCTAGAAATGCTGCAGCGGGCAGTTTACGTCAACTCGANTCCAGGGTGGCGGCACGACGACCGCTGTCTTTTACTGCCTATTCTGTCGGCGTCGTAGAGGGCCAGCTGCCCAACTCTCATAGCGAGGTATTGCGCTCTCTGAAGAGATGGGGGCTGCCGATATCGGAATACATGGAAACCGTTAGCGGTGTTGCGGCTTGTGGAGATTATTTCAGCCGACTCGGCACTCAGCGAGATGCGCTGCCCTTCGATATTGATGGCATCGTATTTAAAGTGAATGATCTGNGGCTGCAGGAGCGCCTCGGTTTTGTTTCACGCGCACCGCGTTGGGCTATCGCTAGGAAATTTCCGGCTCAAGAGATAGGGACTCGGCTACTTGGCGTCGATTTTCAGGTGGGTAGAACCGGAGCAATCACACCGGTTGCGCGATTAGAGCCAGTATTGGTAGCGGGTGTTACGGTGAGCAACGCAACACTCCACAACGCCGATGAGATTCATAGGCTGGGACTGAAAATAGGTGACCGGGTAATCATCCGACGCGCCGGTGATGTTATACCTCAGGTTGTATCTGTGGTGNCTGAGCTTGATGCTGATGCTCCGCCGCACAATAGGGAGAGCATCGTTTTTCCAGCGAGTTGTCCCGCTTGTGGTTCGAGTGTCGAAAGAGCAGCGGATGAGGCGGTCATGCGCTGTGGCGCCGGGCTCGAGTGCAACGCGCAGTTAAAAGCGGCTATCCGGCACTTTGCCTCCAGGAAAGCGCTGGACATCGANGGTTTGGGTGACAAGCTCATTGAGCAGCTTGTCGATGAGGGGCTAGTTCAGTCGTTGAATGATCTGTTTCATCTTAATGTCGGTCAGCTGCAAGGACTTGAGCGAATGGGCGTCAAGTCGAGTGAAAATGTTGTTGAGGCATTGCTAAGGGCTAGGTCGACCTCGTTTGCGCGATTCATCTATTCACTGGGTATAAGAGAAGTGGGGGAGGCGACGGCAAGAGCTTTGGCGGTTCATTTTCTTGACCTCGATTCATTGCTCATCGCGACTACAGAGGAATTNGAGGGGGTGGATGACGTCGGTCCGGTCGTGGCAGACCACATTAAAGCGTACACCAGTAACCCGCTAAACCAAGAGTTGTTGTCCTGTTTGATCGAATCGGGCATCACATGGCCAGCGGTACAGGTGGACTCTGATGATGGCCCGCTGACCGGTATGTTATGGGTGGTCACGGGAAAACTCCTTACCATGAGTCGTGATGAGGCGGAAGCTAAGTTGCGTGCACTGGGCGCAAAGACCGCAGCGAGTGTCTCTTCCAAGACAACGACGGTGGTCGCCGGTCCGGGCGCGGGTTCCAAGAAAAAGAAAGCTGAGGCGCTTAATATTCCCGTGGTTGATGAAGAAGAGCTGATTAGGACACTGGGAGGTCCATTATGAAAGTGACTGCTCATTATGAGCGCCTACTAGGTGCCTTTCTCGCGCTGATGCTCCTCAGTGCATGTACGACGTCGCCTCCTGAACAAGTCGACAATGTCTGCGATATTTTCGCGGAAAAGTCTGGCTGGTATGAGGATGCGAAAGAATCTCGAGCTCGTTGGAATGTACCGGTCTCGGTGTCAATGGCTTTCATGTATCAAGAATCGCGGTTTGTTGCGACGGCAAAGCCGCCGCGCAAAAAACTGTTTGGCGTCATTCCCGGCCCTCGGCCTTCCGACGCGTACGGTTATTCTCAGGCAAAGAACAGCACCTGGGAGTGGTATCAGCGGAGCTCGGGCAATTACGGTGCGGATCGGGACAATTTTGGCGACGCAATCGATTTTATTGGCTGGTACAACGATATGTCGCACCAGCAGCTAGGGCTAGATAAACAAGATGCTTTTCGGCTCTATCTTGCGTATCACGAGGGGCATGGGGGCTATAAAAGGAAAACATACCAAAGTAAGGGCTGGCTGGTGGATGTCGCAAGAAAAGTTGAAAAGCAAGCGCAGAGGTATAATACCCAGCTGCAGGGCTGTTCGAAAGAACTCGAGCCACGGGGTTGGTTTGATTGGTGGTGATATAAGGTCAAGTCGCGCTCGGATGTCATCTTAATGTCATATNGCCCATGTAAAAGGGGCACCACACCGGACTGAGGACGTTTAACCCATGTCCAGAAAGACAGTATTGATGGTCGATGACGAATCAAGCATTCGAGAGATGCTCAGACTTGCGCTAGAGATGTCAGATTTTGAATGCTTAGAGGCTGATGATATTCACCAAGCCCATCATCTTTTGACTGAGACGCATCCTGACATCATATTGCTTGACTGGATGCTGCCNGGTGGTAGCGGTATCGATTTTCTAAAGCGTCTCAAGAAGGAAGAGTCCACCCAAGACATACCTGTGATCATGCTGACTGCCAAAACCCATGAGGATAATGTTATTCAAGGGTTAGACGTCGGGGCAGATGATTACATTACCAAGCCTTTTGCTCCGAAAGAGCTGGTAGCACGAATGCGCGCGATATTGCGGCGTTTATCTGACAATGAGTCCTCGGACACGCTGACGGTGGGAGAGCTGGTCCTTGAGATAGATAGCCATCGAGTCATCTTGCGGTCCAGACCATTAGATATGGGTCCCACTGAATTTAAGTTGCTACATTTTTTTATGGCCCATCCTGAGCGGGCTTACACCCGGGCTCAAGTGTTAGACCGTGTTTGGGGTGCCACTGTTTACGTGGAGGAACGCACCGTAGATGTNCACATNAGGCGTTTACGAAAGGTAATTCAGCAGGTGGATCCTGCGTACAGTGACTTAATCCAGACTGTGCGTGGAACAGGCTATCG
The DNA here is from genome assembly GCA_002683335.1 of Halieaceae bacterium. Lineage (GTDB taxonomy): Bacteria > Pseudomonadota > Gammaproteobacteria > Pseudomonadales > Halieaceae > Luminiphilus. The sequence goes on along the minus strand of NYTE01000014.1, from coordinate 34,815 downwards.
ATTTTCTCCCAGAGATCTAGTGGTGTCGTGACCAACACGGGCCTCCTCGCGNTGGAATTCCGTCGTGTCTTACTGTCAGTGGCGGTGGGCGTGGCGTGCTGGATGGCCATTGGAAATCCTTATATAGGGGCGGCCGTCGCCCTGCTAATGTTGCTGAGCTTGTGGGGGTGGCAGTTGTCTCGCCTCTATCGCTGGTTTGCCAATCCAGATGAAATGCCGCCGTTGGGTGATGCGGCTGTCCGCGGGATACTCAGGGATGTCTACCTCCTGAGAAGCCGGGGATTAGCTCGTGAAAGCGCCGCGCCGGCTTCTCATGCTGATCGCGATGACTCTATCGGCTCGCTGCGAGAGGCCGCNATGATTATCAATTCTCGCAGTGAATTGCTCTGGTGTAATGGCGCGGCGGAACATTTGTTGGATGTAGAATTAGCGAAAGAGGAGGGTAAGCTTCTCTCAAGTTTGTTCCCTAAAAAGGCCCTCACCAAATACATGCGGGAAGAAAATTTCCAAAAGCCGCTAAGGCTCAGGCCGGGTCGCGACCCTGAGTACTGTCTCCAATTTGAGTTTTCGCGCTTCGGGGCCAGCGACCGGCTCGTTTTTATTAGAGACGTTTCTGAGCAGGACAAGCTAGAGCGTATGCGTCGTGACTTTGTAGGGAACGTGTCACATGAGTTGCGCACGCCCCTTACTGTCATAAAGGGGTATATCGAGACCTTGCCTTNATTGGTTTCGGAGCTCAATGCCACCCTACAAAAACCGCTCGCCTCTATGGCGACGCAGGTAGCTCGAATGGAGAATTTAATTGCCGACTTATTGTGGTTGGCTCAAATCGAGACGGTGGAGGGGGAGCGCAAGGAGAATCTGGTAGATGTGTGTGCTCTACTNTCGACGGTGGCGGAGGAGCTGCGCTTTGCATGGCCAGATCGTGACATTGCATTGCAATTAATTTCAGTGAAACGGNTCCTTGGTGATGAGCGCGAGTTACGCAGCGCAATTAGTAACTTAGTTGTTAACGCGCTGAAATATAGTGCCACAGGTCCGGTAAGTGTTAAGTGGTTGGACTCTGCTGTTGGGCCGGTCCTGACGGTGGAGGATGAGGGGCTCGGAATTGCAGCGAAACATATTCCGCGACTTACAGAGCGGTTCTACCGAGTGGACAAGAGTCGGAGCCAGCAGGTTGGCGGTACNGGGCTAGGNCTAGCGATTGTCAAGCACGTAGCGGTATCTCACGAGGCGAAGCTGTTCGTTGAAAGCCAGCCGGGCGAGGGAAGTTGTTTTAGATTGGTTTTTCCCGCTTCCAGGTGCGCTGATCCTGACTTCGGAGATTAGATTTTCTCAGGCTCTGACTTTGGNTAACCCCGCTGACNTTGGATAACCCCGCTGACATTGGCGGCGGTGGCGGGTAGCATGTGCACGGCAACGTCGGAATTCTTCTATGAGTCGTTTTTGGATAGACAGTGTCTCTACTTTGAATCCATATGTTCCGGGTGAGCAAGCGGTCGCGCAGTCTTTNTTAAAGCTCAATACCAATGAGCATGCGTTGCCGCCCTCAGAGACGGTCATGGCTGCCATCTCTGCGATTTCGGGAGAGCANCTTCGACGCTATCCTGATCCGACTGCGAGGTTGCTAAGCGCTGCGATAGCGGAGCAGGAGGGTTTGCCGATAGAGCAGGTTTTTGTCGGCAATGGATCTGATGAGGTTTTGGCTCACTTGTGGGCGGCTTTCCTTGCTTGCCGACCCGTCACCAGCTTAGATATCACTTACGGTTTTTATCCCGTCTGGAGCCAGCTCTATGGGTCAATGTTGACTCGGTCTCCTTTGCGGGACGATTTCAGTNTCGATATTGGTTTGCTGATGAATACCCCAGGAGCGCTGGTGCTCGCTAATCCCAATGCGCCAACCGGGCTCTCGATCACGCGCGCGCAAATTGAGTCCCTTTTGACAGCGGATCGTAATCGCTTGATCGTCATCGACGAGGCGTATTACGGATTTGGGGCTGAGACAGCTGCACCGCTGACACACCATTACGACAACCTNATTGTGACGCGCAGTCTATCCAAAAGTCATAGTCTTGCAGGCTTGCGTGTTGGTTACGCTCTTGCNCATCCTGAGCTGATAGACGGGCTCAATCGCATTAAGGACTCGTTTAATTCTTACCCTCTGGACAGCGTGGCTCAAGCGGCGGCGACAGCTGCTATCCAAGATAAGGAATGGTCTTCTCACGCCTCGGAGGTCATTATCAAGGGTCGGCAGAGCATCAGCGATGGCCTTCTTGGGATGGGCTTTGAGGTGCTCCCCTCNCAGGCTAATTTTATTTTNACTCGCCCGGGCACTGGATCTGGGCTAGCGCTATTCGACGCATTACGGCAAGAGAATATCCTGGTGCGTAGATGGGATAGTCCTCGGATCGCAGATTGGTTACGAATATCGATCGGCACCCCGGAGCAAACACAGCTGTTGCTAACAGCTGTATCGGAGGTGCTCGACCGCACTGGTTGATGCCTAAAGGTTAGCGACGGCGCAGCACAATAGAGCCGATACTATAGCCTGCGCCAAATGAGCACAGCACAGCGAGGTCGCCGCCCTTTAGGTCGTGACTATGCTGGTGAAAAGCGATGATAGAGCCGGCTGAGGAGGTGTTGGCGTACTGATCTAGAATCTTGGGAGCTTCGGCCTCCGAGGGCGCCCTGCCGAAAACTTTACGGGCGATCAAATCATTCATATTTTGATTAGCTTGGTGTAGCCAAATGCGTTTTATATCATCGGGTGCGATGCGCACTTTGGCCAGTTGCTCGGTGATTTGCGCAGCAACCGCTGGGCAGACTTCCTTGAAGACTTTTCTCCCCTCCTGAACGAAGAGCTTATCGATGCTGTTCACCCCGGCGGCATCTGCTCGATTCAGAAATCCAAAGTTGTTGCGAATATTATTGGAAAATAGTGTTTGCAGTCGTGAGTCGACGATATCCCAACCTATACCCTGCNCCACATCTGTNGACGATTCGACTACCANTGCTGTCGCAACGTCGCCAAATATAAAATGTGAATCTCGGTCTCTAAAGTTAAGGTGTCCAGTACAAATCTCGGGGTTCACCATCAACACTTTTCGCGCACTGCCCGACCGGACAGCGTCGCTGGCCTGCTGGATCCCAAAGGTGGCAGAGGAGCACGCTACATTCATGTCAAAGGCAAATCCGGTCGCGCCCAGAGCGGCTTGTACTTCGATTGCCATTGCTGGATAGGCGCGCTGCATATTGGACGCGGCCACAATNACCATATCGATTTCATCAACGTTGATGCGCGCCTGTTCCAGAGCCTGATGCGCCGCTGCACAGGAAATTTCGCACATGACAGATGGTGATTCGTTACTGCGTTCTGGAATGTTTGGAACCATTCTGGTGGGGTCAAGAATGCCGTCTTTGTCAATGACGAAGCGGCTCTTGATCCCCGAAGCTTTTTCAATGAATTCGACGGATGAATGCATTTTTTGCTCGCACTCACCAAGAGCGATGGCCTCAGCATGCTCGGCGTTATAAAGGTCAACCCAGGCGTTGAATGAGGCGACGAGTTCNTCGTTGCTNATGGCGCTCCTTGGCGTATACAAGCCCGAGCCGGTAATGACTGCGCCGGGCATCATCGAGGTTTACCTTTTATCCAGCGGTACAAAGTCACGCTGAGGCTGTCCGGTATACAGTTGCCTAGGTCGTCCGATTCGGTAAGCGCCGCCAATCATTTCATTCCAATGTGCTATCCACCCCACAGTGCGTCCAATTGCAAAGATCACAGTGAACATCGAAGTGGGGATACCCAGTGCCTTGAGAATGATNCCCGAGTAGAAGTCGACATTGGGGTACAGCTTCTTCTGAATAAAATATTCATCTTTAAGGGCGATTTCTTCGAGGCGCTTTGCGATCTCGAGCATTTCGTCATCAATGCCAAGTTCCGCAAGTACTTCATCTGCAGCCTGTTTCATCACTTTTGCGCGCGGATCAAAGTTCTTATAAACCCGGTGCCCAAAGCCCATCAGCCTAAAGGGGTCCTCCTTGTCTTTGGCGCGGGTGATGAACTCGTCAATACGGTCTACCGAGCCGATTTCTTCAAGCATCTTTACAACCGCTTCGTTAGCACCTCCGTGTGAGGGTCCCCACAGCGCGGCGATACCGGCTGCGATGCAGGCAAAGGGATTGGCTTGAGATGAGCCAGCAAGCCTCACGGTGGATGTGGACGCATTTTGCTCGTGGTCCGCATGCAGNAGAAATATGCGATCCATCGCGCGCGCGATGGTCGGGGAAACTTTAGTTGGTTCGCAGGGATTACCAAACATCATGTGAAGGAAGTTTGCGGCGTAGTCAAGACTGTTGTCAGGGTACATAAACGGCTGGCCNATCGAGAACTTATAGCTCATAGCCGCAATGGTGGGCATTTTTGCGATCAGGCGAAACGCTGCGACTTCCCTGTGCCATGGATCCGAGATGTCAGTGGAGTCATGGTAGAAAGCGGAGAGCGCTCCGACNACGCCGCACATGATGGCCATTGGGTGGGCGTCTCTACGAAAGCCGTTGAAAAAAGTTCTGATTTGCTCATGCACCATGGTGTGGTGGGTCATGATGCCNACAAATTCTTGCTTTTGCTCAGCAGTCGGGAGTTCGCCNTTCAGNAATANATAGCACGTTTCGAGATAGTCTGAGCGCTCCGCGAGTTGTTCTATTGGATACCCACGATGGAGCAAGATGCCNTTGTCACCATCGATAAAGGTGATTTGTGACTCGCAGGCTGCAGTCGAAGTGAATCCGGGGTCGAAAGTGAAGTAGCCATTAGCGGTCAGGCTGCCAACGTCGACTACGTCTGGCCCCAAGGTGCCAGTGTGGACCGNCAAGTCNATTCCATGCTGAGAGCCGTCGTCGCCTGTAATGTTGAGTGTCGCTTTTTTTTCGGACATGTCCCTTTGCGCCAGTTATGGTGTAAGAGGGCGACAAACTAATCGCGCCCGCGAGTGATGTCAATTTGCAAGGCGATGATACGCGCTTTTGCCGGGTCAGAAATTGTATTCAATGGCTCGCCCACTTATACTTCCGCCCGCGGCCGCCCAGGCACTAGGGATGANCGTACCGATATCTAAAACATTATTTCGAGAGCTAATGTGAGACCGACATCTAGGGACAAGCGCCCGGTTAATNTGGATTTGGGCACCATCGATCTGCCTGTTACGGCATATGCCTCAATCACTCACCGAGTCACGGGTGTGGCGATGTTTTTCGCCAGTTTTCTTCTGCTGTGGGCCTTGGATCAAAGTCTAGCTTCGGAAGCTTCTTTTGTGGCTTTGGGAGANGTACTGGGTTCGCCCGTGGCCAAGGCTGTGATGTGGTTGATCGCCTCATTTCTGAGTTATCACGCCTTGGCGGGTGTAAAGCANTTGGTGATGGACGCTGGAATTGGCGAAACCATGCGCGGTGGTGTGATAGGGGCGCGGGTAGTTTTTGTGCTAGCCGCGGGTGCGGCGGCCCTCTGGGGGGNGGCGATATGGTGACATCGGTTACCAGTTTCAGTCGAACAGGACTCTCTGATTGGCTGATACAGCGAGTCACCTCGGTAATTCTTCTTGCTTATTTTATTTTCGTGGCGTTCCAGTTAGGTAGTTCAGTTGATTACACTTCATGGCGNGAGCTGTTCGACCAAACNTGGGTCAAAGTGTTCACGCTNCTGGCTGCACTGTCCTTGGCAGCGCACAGCTGGATAGGTTTGTGGTCAGTTTTTACTGATTACCTGACCGAGCGTATGCTGGGTGNTGCGGGGAACGTGCTTCGCTTGATGTGCCAGTTGGGCGCTTCTTTGGCATTGGTGGTGTATGTGATCTGGGTAGTGGTCATTGTCTGGAGCTGATCACTGATAAGTGGTCACTGTGATAGGCGGCGACAACCCGCNTAGTTAACAGAACGAGAAAACTATGAGAACGATTTCATTCGATGGAGTCATCGTTGGTGGAGGCGGAGCCGGTATGCGCGCTGCGCTGCAGCTGGCGCAATCTGGCTACAAGACAGCGGTGATTTCTAAAGTTTTTCCAACACGATCCCATACGGTCTCAGCCCAAGGCGGCATTACCTGTGCTATAGCGAGCGCTGATCCCGATGATGATTGGCGATGGCATATGTACGATACGGTCAAAGGTTCTGATTACATCGGGGATCAGGACGCNATTGAATACATGTGTTCAGTGGGCCCGGAAGCAATTTTTGAGCTTGAGCATATGGGCTTGCCGTTCTCCAGGACAGAAGAGGGGCGGATCTACCAGCGACCGTTTGGGGGGCAGTCTAAAAATTTCGGTGAGGGCGGGCAGGCCGCAAGGACTTGCGCCGCAGCTGACCGGACCGGCCACGCGCTGTTGCATACGCTATATCAAAANAACGTCAAAAACGAGACGGTCTTCTTTAACGAATGGTTCGCTGTCGATCTGGTGAAAAATCAAGACGGTGCCGTGGTCGGTGTGATCGCGATCTGTATCGAGACGGGTGAAACTGTTTATGTGAAATCCAGTGCAACGGTCTTTGCGACGGGCGGTGCCGGTAGAATTTATGCATCGACTACTAACGCCCACATCAATTCCGGGGACGGCATGGGCATGGCACTGAGAGCCGGTGTGCCTGCTCAGGATATGGAGATGTGGCAATTCCACCCCACCGGTATTTACGGTGCCGGCACGTTGGTGACCGAAGGGTGTCGAGGCGAGGGTGGTTACCTCATTAATAAGGATGGCGAGCGGTTCATGGAGCGGTACGCACCGAACGCCAAGGATCTTGCAGGTCGCGACGTGGTCGCTAGATCGATGATTATGGAGATTCTCGAGGGGCGCGGCTGCGGACCTAATGGTGACCATGTAAAACTTAAGCTGGACCATCTTGGAGAAGAAGTGCTTGAGTCGAGACTGCCGGGGATTTGCGAACTGAGTAGAACGTTTGCGCACGTCGACCCTGTAAAAGAGCCGATCCCAGTAGTACCGACCTGCCATTACATGATGGGAGGCATTCCCACCAACGTTCATGGTCAGGCGCTCACCGTCGNTAGTGATGGGCATGATCAAGTCATTCCCGGCCTTTACGCCTGTGGCGAAGTGGCGTGTGTTTCCGTACACGGTGCCAATCGCCTTGGCGGCAATTCGCTGCTAGACCTGGTGGTGTTTGGTCGTGCCTCTGGATTGTTTATTGAAAAGGCGCTGCGCGAGGGTATTGACTTGCGCGATGCCAGCCAGTCTGACGTGGAGGAGGCCAGCGGGCGGTTGCAGGCCTTGAATGACCGCGCCAGCGGCGAGTCGGTAGCGCCTTTGCGTGTGGAGCTGCAGGAGATCATGCAGAATCACTTTGGGGTATTCCGAACTGGAGAGTTTATGAGAGAGGGGATAGCGAAGCTTGCTTCTCTCAGAGAGCGGGTAGAGGCTGTTGCGCTCGCGGACCGGTCATCCGCTTTTAATACGTCACGCATTGAGTGTCTTGAGCTACAAAACCTTTTTGAGACCGCTGAGGCGACCGCTGTTGTGGCCGAGGCGCGAGATGAAAGCCGGGGCGCGCACGCGCGGGATGACTTTACAGAGCGCGACGACGCGAACTGGCTCTGCCACTCGCTCTATCACAGCGAGGACAAGCGTGTTTCGAAACGAAGCGTGAACTTTACGCCCCGCACTGTCGAAACGTTCCAACCAAAAGCACGAAGTTACTGAGCAAGTCAGGAGTTCAGAGAAATGCTACAGGTGAGCCTTTACCGCTATAACCCCGAGACTGATGACGCACCATACATGCAGGATTTTTCGGTCGATACAGGCGGGCGTGACTTAATGGTGCTTGATGTCCTGGAGCTGATAAAAGCAGAGCATGACGGCAGCGTGACCTATCGGAGGAGCTGTCGAGAGGGAGTGTGTGGTTCAGACGGCCTCAATATCAACGGAAAAAACGGGCTCGCGTGCATTTCACCCCTATCGGAATCGGTCAAAAATAATAAAGTGGTGATCCGGCCTTTGCCGGGCTTGCCTGTGATCCGCGATCTTGTTGTGGATATGAGTCTTTTCTATGCCCAGTACGAGAAGGTGCAGCCCTATCTGCAGAATGCCACGCCTGCCCCTGCTATCGAGCGCATGCAATCACCTGAGGAGAGGGCGCAGCTAGACGGGCTCTATGAGTGCATTTTGTGTGCCTGTTGCTCTACCAGCTGTCCCTCCTTTTGGTGGAATCCAGATCGGTTCATTGGGCCTGCCGGACTTTTGCAAGCCTATCGCTTTTTGGCCGATAGCCGGGATACCGCGACGGACGATCGGCTAGCAAAACTGGATGATCCCTTCAGTGTGTTTCGGTGTCATGGTATTCAAAACTGCGTAAACGTGTGTCCGAAGGGCCTGAANCCCACAAAGGCTATCGGGCANATTCGCGGTATGCTACTCAATCGGGCAACTTNAGTACGTTTCATTCCCCTTGCTCATAATAACGAGCACCGAAGTTATGGGTAGCATAGCTTCAGNTTATTATGCTACTTTCTTCGCGGNCTTAGGCGGGCTTTAGGGCNCAACGTTGGGGCNAGCCAGGGGCACCTAGATCTGCTTTCTCGTAACATNAGCACCTTCGCTAATCGCTTGATTGCGGGCGACGCATTCAGTGCGCCAAAGGCACATCANAAAGGGGAAGAAGCGTGTCAAAGATGACGCCACCGCCAGATATGTGGGCGCAGTGGGCGAGCTCGCACATTGCCGGCGGCAATGCCGAATATGTAGAGGCGTTGTACGAGGGCTATCTGCAGGATCCCAAAGGTGTTTCACCTGAGTGGCGGGATTATTTCGATAAACTCCCGCTGGTGCAGTCGGATGCCGGCACACTCCATGATTTGCCCCATTCCGTGTTGCGAGAGCGCTTTGCGCGCATTTCAAAAATGCGGGTGCGCACGGATGCGACAGTGGCTAACGATTCTCATTCGACGGCATACGAGCGTAAGCANGTTAGAGTCGTGCAGCTTATCTCTGCCTATCGTCAACGAGGGCATCAGCAAGCGGCACTGGACCCATTGGCGTTAACGCCACGGCCTACGGTGCCCGATTTGGATCTGTCGTTCCACGAGCTTAGCGAAGCTGACATTGACACCACTTTTCAAGTGGGCAGCGTTTATTTTGGTCGTCCCGAGGCCACACTCGCGCAAATTCGCGATGACTTACAGCGTACTTACTGCGGCACGGTCGGTGCAGAATTCATGCATATCGTTGATACCGAAGAGCGGCACTGGATCATGAGTCGAATGGAAGCAGTGCGGAGTGCNCCAGATTTCACTCCGGAGCAGCGGCTCAACATTCTTCGGCAGATNAACGGCGCAGAGGGCCTAGAGCGCTCCCTTGGATCCAAGTATCCGGGGACCAAGCGCTTCGGTCTCGAGGGGAGTGAGAGCCTGATCCCAATGCTTGCCGAGGCCATTCAGCGGGTCGGTGGATACGGCGCAAAAGAAATCTGTATCGGCATGGCGCATCGCGGGCGTTTGAACGTGTTGGTTAACATTCTTGGTAAAAATCCTGTCGAGCTGTTTGATGAGTTCGAGGGCAAGGTCGCCTACAGTGGGTCTGGCGATGTTAAATACCATCAGGGCTTTTCTTCGAACATGATGACGCCTGGCGGCGAAGTGCATCTGGCGCTGGCATTTAACCCCTCGCATTTGGAAATTGTCGCGCCAGTGGTCGAGGGCTCAGTGCGAGCTAGGCAGGACCGGAGGAAGGATTCGGTCGGTAATTCGGTCGTGCCAATAGTTATTCATGGGGACGCCTCGTTTGCGGGACAGGGCGTTGTCATGGAGACGTTTCAGATGTCGCAAACCCGTGCTTACAGAACGGGCGGCACGCTGCATATTGTTCTCAATAACCAGATTGGTTTCACTACCAGCGAGCCCACAGATGCGCGATCCACAGAGTACTGTACGGATATTGCCAAAATGGTGCAGGCGCCGATTTTCCATGTAAACGGGGATGATCCAGAGGCTGTTGTATTCGTAACGCAATTGGCGGTCGATTTTCGCAATCAATTTCAAAAGGACGTGGTGATAGATCTCGTGTGCTATCGCAGACGGGGGCACAACGAGGCAGACGAGCCGTCGGTCACTCAGCCGAAAATGTACGAGACAATCAAGAGCCATCCCTCGACCCGAGAGTTATATGCCCAACGTCTCATTCGTGAGAATCTGTTGTCCCAGCAGGAGGACGCCGAGTGGGTTGAGGATTATCGGCAGGCGTTGGAACAAAATCAGCCGTTGGTATCTTCTCTCGTTTCTGAGCCCAACAAAGAGCTCTTCGTAGATTGGTCGCCCTACCTTAATCATCGTTGGGATGTCGCCGCCGACACACGGGTTTCTTTGGCAGAGCTAAAGACCTTGTCAGAACGAATGGGTGAGGTTCCCTCGGGCTTTGTCGTCCATCGGGTCGTCAGGAAGTTGCTGGATGATCGCCTCAAGATGGGTGCGGGCGCGCAGGAAGTGAACNGGGGATTTGCCGAAACCATGGCCTACGGATCTTTGCTACAGGAGGGTTTCCCTGTCAGGTTAGCGGGGCAGGATGTGGGAAGGGGCACTTTTAGCCATCGCCACGCAGTGCTGCATAATCAGAAAGAGGGAGACACTTGGGTGCCACTCGAGTCTGTAACGGATGAGCGAGCGTCTTTTCAGATATTTGATTCACTCTTGTCGGAAGAAGCGGTTCTAGCATTTGAATACGGTTACGCCACGACCTCACCCAGCGGGTTAGTTATTTGGGAGGCGCAATTTGGTGACTTTGCTAATGGTGCCCAGGTTGTTATCGATCAATTCATCTCAAGTGGTGAGAACAAGTGGAGTCGTTTGTGTGGGCTTACGATGCTGCTCCCGCATGGATATGAGGGTCAGGGCCCAGAGCATTCTTCTGCAAGATTAGAGCGATTTTTACAGCTGTGTGCCGAGGANAATATTCAGGTCTGCATTCCGACCACGCCCGCGCAGGTTTTTCATATGTTGCGTCGTCAGGCCATCAGACCACTGCGTTCGCCCCTCATCGTGATGACACCCAAGAGCTTATTGCGCCACAAAGAAGCCATTTCGCAATTGGACGAGTTGGCAGAGGGCGCCTTCCAAACGGTGATAGACGAGACGGATGGTCTGGATCCAGTGGTAGTCAAGCGAGTGGTTCTCTGTGGCGGGAAGGTGTTTTATGACCTCCGCGCAGCGAGAAGAGAGCGAGAAATTGTCGATATCGCAATCGTTCGGATTGAGCAGATGTATCCCTTTCCGCGGCTCGATCTATTAGAAGTGTTGGAGCGTTATCCTAATCTTGAAGACGCTGTTTGGTTGCAGGAAGAGCCCAAAAATCAGGGGGCCTGGNATGCCATGCAGAGCCGAATGGCGTCTGTTGTGCAGCGACATAAGGTGGATGTGTTTCTGCGCTACGCCGGACGCGAGCCGTCTGCTTCCGCTGCGGCGGGATATTCTGCGCTTCATTTGCGNGAGCAAGAAAAGTTTATTGATGAGGCGCTGGGGCCGATGCCCTGGGGCCACTAGTCGCGTCTTGAGTTGAGGACATTTTCATGACGATTGAAATCAAAGCGCCGGCGTTTCCGGAATCAGTAGCAGATGGTGTGGTGTCNGCTTGGCATAANAAGCCCGGCGACAGTGTTGCAAGAGATGAACTGCTCGTCGAGATAGAAACTGACAAAGTGGTGATGGAGGTGGTGGCGCCGGAGCCTGGCGTCATTGAGGCCATTCTTGTCCCTGAAGGAGAAACTATCGCTAGCGAAGCGCTGTTGGCAACGCTCGTCGCAGGCGTCGTGACCAGTGTCGATAGTCAGCCTGAAGATGGCGGCTCGACGGGGCGGGAACACGCTGCTGCTGAGGTGGTGGAAGAAACTTTGAGCAGTGCTGGCGCAGTGCCGATGGGGCCTGCGGTTCGCGCATTGCTGGAGGAACATGGACTGGACGCGCAAGATGTCACGGCCTCCGGCAAGAGTGGGCGCTTGCTGAAAGAAGATGTGCTCGCACATATTTCACAGCTTTCCGTTGAGGATGCCGCTCCAGAAGCGAGTAAGCCCCCGCAGGCGGCTGGCTTTGCTGAAACCTCTCTGGAGGTGGGTGGCCCCACCAGCGAGCGCATTGAAAAGCGAGTACCGATGAGCCGCATGCGGGCACGCATTGCCGAGCGCTTGCTTGGTGCCACTCAGCAAACGGCCATGTTAACTACGTTCAACGAAGTTAACATGGCGCCCCTTATGAAGCTGCGAAAACAGTATCGAGATCAATTTGAGGCTGTTCACAACGGTACTCGACTTGGTTTCATGGGATTTTTTGTGCGCGCCGCTTGTGAGGCACTGAAGCGCTTCCCGGCAGTCAATGCGTCTATTGACGGTAATGACGTGGTTTATCACGGGTATCAGGATATTGGTGTTGCGGTGTCGGTAGACGAAGGCTTGGTGGTGCCTATTCTGCGTGATGCAGATTTCATGAGTATCGCCGATATCGAGGCGGCGATTTACGACTTGGGAATTAAGGCGCGAGATAAAAAGTTAACGATTGAAGAGATGACGGGTGGCACATTTACCGTGTCAAATGGTGGGGTTTTCGGTTCGCTCCTGTCCACGCCGATATTAAACCCGCCTCAAACAGGGATTATGGGGATGCATACGATACAGGAACGCCCCATCGCCATGAATGGTGAAGTGGTGATTCAGCCGATGATGTATCTGGCTTTGTCGTATGACCATCGCCTGGTGGATGGAAAAACGGCTGTCCAGTTCTTAGTCACTATAAAAGGTTTGATAGAGGATCCGGCCAGAATTCTGCTTCAACTGTGATTGCGGAGGTAAACGTGTCTACTCATTTTGATGTGATTGTTATTGGTTCGGGGCCTGCGGGCTACGTCTGCGCCATTAAGTGTGCGCAGCTTGGAATGGCGACAGCTGTCATAGAGCAAGCGGTAGACGCAAAAGGGCAGCCTGAGTTGGGCGGCACCTGTTTAAACGTAGGGTGTATCCCCTCTAAGGCGTTGCTTGATAGTTCACATCGCTACGCCGAGGCCACGTTGCACATGGCCGAACACGGCATCTCCGTATCCGAAGTGTCGCTGAATATTGCGGATATGATGGCCCGCAAACAGAAAATTGTTTCGCAATTAACCGGCGGTGTTTCAGGTTTGCTGAAGCACAATGGCGTGGAAGTTATTACAGGCGACGCGACGCTCGGTGCGAGTCGACAGGTTGAAGTTACGGGCGACGATGCACAGAAACTGATCTACACCGCAGATAACGTGGTGCTGGCGGCAGGTTCAGAGCCTATTGATATTCCTCCTGCCCCAGTGGATGGTGACCGGATTGTGGATTCTACGGGCGCGCTCTGTTTCGATGCAGTGCCCGAGCGCTTGGGTGTTATTGGGGCGGGCGTCATCGGCTTGGAGTTGGGGAGCGTCTGGGCGCGCCTAGGTTCCGAAGTGGTGGTTCTTGAGGCCATGGACACGTTCTTGCCCAACATGGACGAGCAGATTGCCAAGGACGCCGGAAAAATATTTACCAAGCAGGGACTCGACATTCGTTTGGGAGCGAGGATGACCGGGAGTGAGGTATCAGGTTCTGGAGTCACCGTCGCCTATTCTCACGATGGTGCAGATCATTCCGAGACTTTCGATAAGCTAATAGTGGCGGTGGGCAGACGACCTCGCACCAACAAACTGTTTTCAGCGGATTCAGGGGTGTCTGTTGATGAGCGGGGCTTTGTTTTTGTGAACGAGTATTGCGCTACCGAGGCGCCGGGTGTCTGGGCGATTGGCGATATCGTCAGAGGACCCATGCTCGCGCACAAGGGTTCTGAGGAGGGCGTAATGGTGGCAGAGCGTATCCATGGCAAGGCAGCGCAACTGAATTACGAGGTGGTTCCCTCCATTATTTACACTCATCCGGAGGTTGCGGCGGTAGGAAAGACAGAGCAGGAGCTCCGCCTCGAGGGGGCTCAAATCAAGGTCGGTACTTTCCCCTTTGCTGCGATTGGCCGCGCCCAAGCGTCGGGAGAAACCGACGGATTGGTAAAAATCATTGCAGACGCAGATTCGGATCAAATTTTGGGCGCTCATGTTGTGGGGCCCTCGGCGGCTGATCTGGTCCAGCAAATTGTGATCGCCATGGAAATGGCAGCCAGCACTGAAGATTTGCAATTGATGGTTTTTGGACATCCCACGATGTCAGAGGCCGTGCACGAAGCAGCGCTAGCGGTGGACGGCCGGGCCATTCACATGGTGAATCGGCCCAAGCGCTAGTCATTTTATGACAGGCCTTCTCGAGCGTCCGGCATCGAGGGGGCGAGAAGTGTGCCGGACTCAGCTGAGAGGAAAGCATGAATCTGCACGAGTATCAGGGGAAAGCGTTGTTCGCCGAGTATGGTTTGCCAGTGTCGACCGGGCATGCGGTCGAGTCGGCTGAGGCCGCAGTGAAAGCGGCTCACGAAATAGGCGGTCAGAGGTGGGTTGTTAAGGCGCAGGTTCATGCAGGTGGTCGCGGCAAAGCGGGGGGCGTCAAGTTGGTAGAGTCCCCAGAGGCAGCGGGTGAATTTGCTGCTCAATGGTTGGGTGAGCGCCTGGTGACTTATCAGACGGACGCTTCTGGGCAACCAGTGTCGCGAATTTTAGTGGAGTACTGCACCGATATTGCCGAGGAGTTGTATTTGGGGGCGGTAGTGGACCGCGCCAGCCGGAGAATCGTCTTTATGGCCTCTACCGAGGGAGGTGTTGAGATTGAAAAAGTCGCTCACGAGACGCCGGAGAAAATACTGAGGGCAGAAATTGATCCGATGGTAGGTGCGCAGCCTTATCAAGGCCGCGATCTGGCCTTTCAATTGGGCCTCGCTGGCCCGCAGATCCGGCAGTTCGTCGATATTTTCATGGGCCTGGCCAAGTTATTTGCAGAAAAAGATTTGGCGTTGATTGAGGTTAACCCGCTTGTCATCACCGGGGAGGGCAATCTGCATTGTCTGGATGCCAAGGTCGTGGCCGACTCCAACGCGTTATACCGGCATCCGGACTTGGCAGCTATGCACGACCCCACCCAAGACGATGAGCGGGAAGCTCATGCGGCCCAATGGGACCTTAACTATGTCGCGTTGAATGGCAATATTGGCTGTATGGTTAACGGAGCAGGTCTCGCCATGGGTACTATGGATATCGTCAAGTTGCATGGCGGTGCGCCTGCCAACTTTCTCGATGTCGGAGGTGGCGCCACCAAGGAGCGCGTCACCGAGGCGTTTAAAATCATCCTTTCTGACAACAACGTGCGAGCAGTGTTGATCAACATATTTGGCGGTATTGTGCGTTGTGACTTAATTGCCGAAGGGGTTATTGGTGCAGTTGCGGAAGTGGGTGTCGAAGTCCCCGTAGTGGTTCGCTTGGAAGGGAACAACGCACTGCGGGGGCGAGAGATATTGGCCGCGAGTGGTTTGAATATTGAGGCGGCAGAGGGTTTGGCGGATGCGGCTCAGAAAGTGGTCGCTGCTGCGGGAGAACGCTCATGAGTATTCTGATCAATGCCGATACCCGAGTGATTTGTCAGGGGTTCACTGGTTCGCAAGGGACCTATCATTCCGAGCAAGCCATCGCTTACGGTACGAAGATGGTGGGGGGGGTTACTCCCGGCAAAGGAGGGCAGCTCCATCTTGATTTGCCCGTTTTTAATACGGTATCAGAGGCGGTGGCGCAGACCGGCGCGGACGCCTCTGTTATCTATGTGCCTGCTGCTTTTTGCAAAGATTCGATCCTTGAGGCGGCTAACGCCGGGATTGGATTAATCGTATGCATTACAGAGGGTGTGCCTACGCTGGATATGCTGGAAGCCAAGGTTAAATGCGATCAGCTCGGTGTGCGGCTGGTGGGACCAAACTGCCCGGGTGTCATCACTCCCGGGGAGAGCAAAATCGGCATTATGCCGGCTGATATTCACCTGCCAGGCCGCGTGGGGATCGTGTCTCGCTCGGGTACCTTGACCTATGAGGCCGTCAAGCAAACCACCGATGTTGGATATGGCCAATCGACCTGTGTGGGCATCGGCGGGGATCCGATCCCTGGTTCCCACTTTATTGACATTCTCGGACTATTTGAAAAAGATGATCAAACCGAGGCGATCGTAATGATCGGCGAAATTGGGGGCACAGCCGAGGAAGAAGCCGCCGAGTTTATCAAGGCCCGCGTTACCAAACCCGTCGTATCATATATCGCTGGTGTGACTGCGCCGAAGGGAAAACGTATGGGCCATGCGGGCGCTATCATATCTGGTGGTAAGGGCACTGCTGATGAGAAATTTGCCGCACTCGAGGCCGCTGGCGTGCGCACTGTAAGGTCACTCGCAGATATCGGAGGGGCGCTCACTGAGGTGACTGGTTGGTAGCGTTTCGAGCCTGGCTAAGCCCGCCTTGAGCGGGCTTTTTTATGCGCCAATGTATTGCTGAGAGACTTGAAATTGTCTTCCGGGCCCCCATTTCTAGCCAAACCATAAATAAACGGACTGTGCTATGACTGCTGAAGCCACCCAGACAATGGGATTTCAAACAGAAGCAAAGCGATTGCTTCACCTCATGATCCATTCCCTCTACTCCAACAAAGAAATCTTTTTGAGAGAGCTGATATCGAACGCATCGGATGCCATCGACAAGCATCGTTTCGCCGTTATTGCCGACACCGCTTTGGCGGAATTCGCGACCGACTACCGGATTCGCGTAAATACTGACGCTGAAAAAAAGATCATTACTATCGATGATAACGGTATCGGGATGTCTCGTGATGAGGTCATCGATAATCTTGGCACAATCGCAAAATCGGGCACCGCGGCCTTCATGGAGCAGCTCAGTGGAGATCAAAAGCAGGACAGTCAGCTCATTGGGCAGTTTGGAGTGGGCTTCTACTCCTCTTTTATTGTCGCTGATCAGGTCGAAGTGATCACTCGCAAAGCCGGTGAAGCTGTGGCAACGCGCTGGGCATCGGCTGGAGAGGATGAATTTACGGTGTCCGAAGAAACGCGTGAGTCTTCCGGTACCACAGTCATTCTCCATCTCAAGAGCGACGCCGAGGAGTTCGCTGACAGTTGGCGAGTGCGTTCAGTGATAAAAAAATACTCTGATCACATCTCAGTGCCGGTGATGATGCCCGAGGAGCAGTCTGGTGACTCTGAAGACGACGAGGGCGCAGAGCAGGCGGCGCCCGAGTGGACGCCTGTTAATGAGGCGAAAGCGCTTTGGACCCGCAGTCGTTCGGACATCTCGGACGACGAGTATCTGGCATTTTACAAGCACGTCTCTCACGACTTTGAAGATCCCCTGAGCTGGAGCCATAACGCGGTAGAAGGAAAACTGGAGTACACGTCCCTATTGTTTATCCCGCGCAGAGCACCCTTTGACCTTTGGCATCGAGAGGGTGCGCGTGGGCTCAAGCTGTACGTGCAGCGCACGTTTATCATGGATGAAGCAGAGCAATTTCTGCCGATGTATCTCCGTTTTGTCAAAGGCGTATTGGATTCCAATGATCTGCCGCTAAATGTATCGCGGGAGATACTGCAGCAGAATCAGCAGGTAGATTCTATTCGGGGTGCACTGACTAAAAGAGTGCTGGATATGCTATCGAAAATGGCGTCCAAGCAGCCTGAGGACTATGAGCAGTTTTGGGATACTTTTGGGGTGGTCTTGAAAGAGGGGCCGGCCGAGGATTTCACCAATCGAGAGAAAATCTCATCGCTATTGAGGTTTGCAACGACGAGAGATGACGTCGCGACGCAGCGCATTTCTCTTGCGCAGTATGTCGAAGCCATGACGGAGGGTCAAAAGTCGATTTACTACGTTGTGGCTGAAAATCATGCGACGGCGAAGAACAGTCCTCATATTGAGGCGTTGCGACATAAAGGTATTGAGGTACTGCTACTGTCCGACAAAGTGGACGAGTGGCTGATGAGTCATCTTGGTGAATTCGATGGCAAGCCGCTGCGGGATTGTGCCAAAGGTGAGTGGGACGGCGAGGATAGCGACGAGAGCGCTAAAGAGGCCCTCGAGGCCGCCGAGCAGGCGAGCGAGGCGCTGATTGAGCGAATGCAAGGCGTTCTGGGCCACCGGGTCGATGCAGTTCGCCCGACGGTAAGATTGACCTCTTCCCCCGCCTGCTTGACGGTTGCGGAACATGAAATGGGTGCTCAAATGCGAAAAATCATGGAGGCGGCGGGTCAGGAGATGCCCAGCAGCAAGCCAACCATGGAAATCAACATCGAGCATCCATTGCTCAAGCGGCTTGATCAAGAGGCTGATGAGGATCGGTTCGCTGATCTCGCGCAAATATTGCTGGACCAGGCAGTTCTCGCCGAGGGTTCTGCCCTCGAGGATCCTGCGACGTATGTTTCCCGCTTAAATAAGCTATTGGTGGAGATGAGCGCACACTAGCGTGATTGTGACTGTTTGGCGCCATGCTGAGGCAGGTATCGCCGCCAGTGATGCTTTTCGACCGATTACGCCAAAAGGNAGAGAGGCACTGCAGGTATCAGGCAGCCATTTCGTTCGGTGGCTCGAGAAAGCGAGTATAGGCTCGGTCACATCACTACTTTATAGCCCCTATTTGCGCACGAGGGAGTCGGCCGAAATACTGAGAGCGTTGTGTCATCCTGCCCAGGCTTTGGTAGAGAATCGGCTGGCTCCTGGCTCGGATTTCGACGATATTGCTCAGCTTGTCGTCACTGAAGAACGTCACTTACTGCTGGTATCCCACCATCCNCTAGTGTCAGCGCTCGTCTCCTTTTGGTGCGATGACCCTACCCTCGCACCCTTGTCGCCCGGTGGTTTCGCCACCGTAGCGCTTTTATGCTCCGAGCGCGGCGGCGCAGAGTTAATGCAGTATCGCCCCGAGGCAGTATGGAGTGCGGCATGAGTATCGNCGCCAGAGAAGTCTCGTTCCAGGTCGATGGTTTAACCTACTCTGGGCTCGAGTGGGGAAGCGCCGATGCACCAGTGGTGATCGCGCTCCATGGATGGCTGGACAACGCTCTGTCTTTTTCTGTTTTGGCGCCGCAGCTTGCGGATCTGCGTGTGCTGGCGTTGGATTTGTCTGGCCAAGGACACAGTGATCACCGATCTCAGGATGCGACCTATCATATTTGGGACGATATTCCGCAGCTGGTGGGCATCGTTGAGCAGTTGAAAACTGGGCCGGTTGGGGTTCTTGGGCATAGTAGGGGAGCGGCGATAGCGGTTCTGTTGGCAGTGGCGTTGGGGAGGCAGTGTTCTCATCTTGTTCTGCTCGATGGCTTATTGCCTTCTCCCCTCAGCGAGGACCTGGCGCCTGAGCAATTTGTGCGCGCCCAGCAAGATAAGCGAGATGGCGAGAAATATCGGTCGCGTATTTTTTCGAATACCAATGAATTTATTGCCGCAAGGCGAAAGTGGGGGTTCTCAGAAGAGAGCGCGCAAATACTGGCACCCAGAGCGCTGCGAGCCAGCGCCGATGCCACGCTGTTTGAGCTGACCCACGACCCTCGTTTGAACCATGCCTCTGCAATCAAGCTAACGGAGGGAATGTGCCGCGCGCTTTACGCCAGTGTGAGTGCCAAAGCTCTGGCGCTGGTCGCAGAGGAGGGGCTATTTCTCCGCGTCGGGTTCGAAGCAGTGGGGCAGGCAGTAGCTGCCATGACCGATTGCCAAGTGGCGTACGTTCCAGGGGGCCATCATACTCACATGGAAGGGGGCAGCGAGGCCATGGCGACGCACATCAGCCGATTTTTTTCATGACGCTGCGCTAAAGCCCCGAGCTGTATCGGTGCAGCTGTGTCCCGGTCGCAGCGTTAACGTGCCCTGACGAGCTTGAGATTAACGGGTGGCTAACTCAGAAATTCGGCCCGTGACGCAGGGTTAGATTTGAATACCCCTCCGAGGGACGTTGTTCTCGTACTGCTATTACCGTCTTTAACCCCTCGTGCCTTGACGCAGTAGTGGATCGCATTAATGGTCACGGCGACATCTTCCGTGCCGAGTAGCGTTTGCATCGCTACAAGCACCTGTTGCGTCAGCCGTTCCTGCACTTGTGGTCGCTGAGAGAAGAATCTGACTAACCGATTAATTTTGCTCAGACCAATAACGGTATCCTTCGGGATGTAAGCGACTTTTGCAGAGCCATCGATTGTTACGAAGTGGTGCTCGCAGGTGCTTGTTAGGTCGATGTTCTCGACACAGACCATCTCCTCAACGTTCATTTTGTTTTCAATGAGCGTGATCTTGGGAAATTGCGCGTAATCCAACCCGCCAAAGATCTCGTCAACGTACATTTTGGCGATACGATGGGGCGTTTCTTCGAGACTGTCGTCCCGCAGATCGAGTCCAAGAGATTCCATAATTTCGGTAAAGGCGTCTCTGATCTTCGAATAGCGTTGGTCCCTCGACAGCTCGTTGCTGACCATAGGGGTTTCTAGGCCTCGCCTTAATAGCGCGCCACGAACAGCAATGGCCTCGGGCGTCAGCGAGCCAGGTAGTGTCGTGGGAGCTCTTGTCTGTAATGGGTTAGTCGACATAGATACCTCTTCGGGGTTCGTTACGCTGTACTTACTTTCTACTGTGACAGTGACCAGTTAGATTGCATCGAGGCACGAATAACCTACATCACCTCGGTTTTTCGGGAATCGAATCGGCACTAATCCTGCGGCCTCACAATTGAACATTACCCATATCCATATCTGCTCGATGCCCTTCTGAGGGCCTGATTGCGGGTAAAACCGAGTTTCTGTTGCCGATGAATATAATCCCGCTGGGATAAAGTGTATATAAATAAGGGTATCATGACGCGTCAATTATTCTAGACATCCATATGGAAACTTTTGGTGCTGCGCTAAGTGAGGTCGTGGAACGCTTGACGACGGCCAATGTATTTTGTGGGCATGGATATGAGTCTATCCACGATGAGGCGGTTGCCCTGGTCTTGGGAGCGGCCCGGCTCCCTCCTGAGCAGACGCGTGATCTTTTGGCGGATCCGTTTCCTGAGGAGGCGTTGGCGCGCTTGACTGAATTGCTGAGAGGGCGCTGCGAAGACCGGGTGCCACTGGCTTACCTGCTAGGAGAGGCTTGGCTGGCGGGTCTTTGTTTTAACTGCGATGACCGAGCGCTAGTGCCGAGATCGCCCATTGCACAGGTATTGGTCGAGGGGTGTCGGCCCTGGTGGAGCCAACCGATGGCTCCGCGTACCGTGGTGGACCTGTGTTGTGGCGGTGGCAGCTTGGGAATTATTGCGGCGCATGTATTCACTTCGTCCGTCGTGTTGCTCAGCGATATTGACCAGCTTGCGCTATCGCTGGCACATGAAAACATACANCGGTGTGCTCCCAATGGACGAGTCCATTGCGTAATGGCCCACCTTCTGACTCCGCTTGCGCCGAAGAGCATTGATTTGATTTTGGCAAATCCACCCTACGTCTCGACGAGCGAAATGCATCAGCTACCCCCGGAATATCGGTATGAACCATATGGCGCCTTGCAGGCGGACGAGGAGGGGGTCGCATTGGCNGTAGACCTATTGCGTGATGCCACGCGAGTGCTGTCAGACAGCGGACTACTCATGCTGGAGGTGGGAGAAAGTGTTGAAGCTCTGGAGCGTCGCTTGCCAAAAGTACCCTTTACCTGGATAGACCTGCCTGGCGGCGGCGCGGGTGTGGCGGCCGTAAGTGCGCAGGAATTACGGGACTGGAGTGCGGCTGGCGACCTATAATCGGGGCTAGGAGGCGCGAATGTCTGGTAACTCGTTTGGTAAGCTGTTTACGGTGACAACCTTTGGTGAAAGCCATGGTCCAGCGCTGGGCTGCGTTATTGATGGCTGTCCACCAGGGATGGCACTGCAGGCCTCAGACTTGCAACATGATTTGAATCGCCGTAAGCCAGGCCAATCGCGCTATACAACGCAGCGTAAAGAAGACGATGCGGTACAGATTTTGTCCGGCGTATTTGAGGGCTTCACGACGGGCACGCCGATTGGGTTGTTGGTTCATAACCAAGATCAAAAGTCAAAAGATTATAGNAAAATCAAGGATTTATACAGACCTGCTCATGCTGACTATACCTATGATGCCAAGTATGGGCTGCGTGATTATCGCGGTGGCGGTCGATCCTCNGCTCGAGAGACCACCATGCGGGTGGCGGCTGGGGCTATTGCCAAGAAGTGGTTATNCGAGCGTTATGGTGTNCAAATTCGGGGGTACCTGAGTGCTTTGGGACCATTGCTCGCTCAGCAGCACGATTGGGAGCTGGTAGAGCAGAACCCATTTTTCTGCGGCGACGCTAACNTGATCCCACAGTTAGAAACTTACATGCAAGACCTTATCAAGCAGGGGGATTCCGTGGGTGCACGCATCAATATTGTGGCGGAGCATGTGCCCGCTGGGTGGGGCGAGCCTGTTTTTGATCGCCTTGATGCCGACATAGCGCACGCCATGATGGGTATCAATGCCGTAAAGGGTGTTGAGGTAGGGGATGGTTTCGACGCGGTATCGCAATTGGGTAGCGAGCATCGAGATGAGATTTCTCCAGAAGGATTTTTGAGTAATCATTCGGGCGGCACGCTGGGCGGTATTTCNTCGGGTCAGGNGCTTCGAGTCAGTATTGCGTTAAAACCCACTTCAAGCATACGTATTCCAGGCCAGACGATTACTGCGTCAGGCGATTCGACAGAGGTTGTCACCACCGGCCGCCATGACCCTTGTGTCGGTATTCGCGCCACCCCNATTGCTGAAGCGATGCTGGCTTTGGTCTTGATCGATCACGCGCTGAGACATCGAGGACAAAATGGGGATGTTGCACCCGTGGCTGTGTCGGCAGCGCGCAACGCACCCATTTGATGATTCGAAGAAGCCGGGCTCGCACGGTCATACTGGCCACGGCGGCGTGCGCCGCACTATTTTGGGGTGCTGTCGATATTGTGGGTGTGTCACCGGAGCGCTTGTGGACGCAGCTGTTTTGGGTAAGCCTTGGGGTCGCCGTTGTCGTCGCGGTTGCGGCATTGGCCGGTTGGTGTCTCAGCCGCTTAAAAGGGCGCCGCTGAGCCGCATCCTTTAGGGGCTGGAAGCGCANCAAAAGCGGTTATAGTCATGACTAGACGATTTTATCAGGAGTAGAANAATGACCAGATTGACAGTAATAGTGGCAGCTACGCTGCTTCTGCTCAGCGGGATGGCGNGGGCAGAACTCGGGTGGGATGCCGCACTGGCGGGTGAGCATCGCTCTGAGCGAAACAAGGCCAGAGACATCTATCGTCATCCGCGAGAGACGCTATCTTTTTTCGGTCTCGAAGCGGAGATGACGGTGATGGAGGTNTCACCTGGTGGGGGTTGGTATACAGAGGTGCTTGGCCCCTTAATGAAGGGCAATGGCAAGCTCATCGCCGCGCACGGAAGTCCAAATGGCGGTAACTATACTCGGCGGTCTCTGGGAGGGTTTTTAGAGAAGTTAGGGGAAAACGGTGACGTGCTGGGTGAGGTTGAAGTCAGTGTGCTNCAGCCCCCCAGTGCGACCGCGCCTGCGCCNGCGGGCAGCGTCGATATGGCGTTGGCGTTTCGTAATGTCCATTCATGGTTGCGCGCCGATCAGGCCGAAATGATGTTCTCAGCAATTGCAGAGACGCTTAAGCCCGGCGGAGTGTTGGGAATTGTTCAGCATCGAGGTGATGAAGGGCTTAGCGTCGATGAAATGAAGAGCAGTGCATACGTTACCGAATCGAAGGTCATCGAGTTGGCGGAGCTGGCGGGTCTGGAGTTGGACGGGCGCAGTGAGATCAACGCCAATCCAAAAGACACCAAGGACTATCCGCAAGGTGTGTGGACGCTGCCGCCCACCCTGACTGAAGGTGATGTTGATCGCGCGCGCTTTGTATCCATCGGCGAGAGTGATCGCATGACGCTGAGATTCGTAAAGCCTGCGGAGTAATGTTGTGGACGATTCCGCGCCGCAGGAAACAATTGATGCGGTCGGCCTCAAGTGTCCGGAACCCTTGATGTTGTTGCACGCAGCGATGCGGCGACTCGAGCCGGGGCAGGAGGTGGTGTTACATGCGACTGACCCCTCGACCGAGCGAGATGTTGCAAACTTCTGCGAGTTTTTGGGGCACGCCTTATTGCTTTCGCATCAGGACGGGGAGCAATTTCGGTATCACATTCGTAAGGCGGTCAGCTAGTTTTCTCAATGGGCGTATCCGGGGCTGCAACCAGCGCAGGCGTCATTGCCGAGCTTTTCAATGAGTGCTTTGGGATCAAAGAGGCGACCTTTTTAGTGGGTGGTGCGAGGGAGCCTTTTTATGAGCCCGGAAACCTCGCGCACATTCATTTTCGTGAAGATTTTGTGCGCAGCGCTTTGCACGAGGTAGCGCATTGGTGTGTTGCGGGCAAGCGCAGGCACCAGTTGCCCGACTATGGCTACTGGTACGCACCGGACGGGCGGTCTCAAGCGCAGCAATCTGCCTTTTTCTCTGTCGAGGCTCGGCCCCAGGCGATCGAGTCGATATTTTGTGATGCCTGCGGTGTGGGTTTCGCTCCCAGTGTCGACAATGTCGAGGGTGGCGTGACAGATACCGAACTTGAGGTTTTTGTGACACGCATTAAGTATTGGCGATCACATTTTTTGAAGGAAGGTTTGCCCTCGCGTGCAGAGCAATTTCGCCAGGCGTTGAATCGTGAGTTTGCCGGTATACATGCCGAGAAGGTAACGGGTAGCGNATGAAGTCCGAGCTCAGAAAGATGCGTTGGGTGTTGGACGANGGGATTCCGATAACCCCAGCGCTTGGGCACCTTCTGGGAGAGGTGAAGGTCCTAAGCGGGCGGGACATCAATTCCGTAGCGATAAGCGACGCCGAGGTCTTGTTAGTGAGATCCATCACTCGGGTGGACGCCAAACTACTGCAGAACAGTCAGGTTCGCTTTGTGGGCTCGGCTACTGCCGGTACGGACCATATTGATGTAGAAGCGCTGGCGCAATCGGATATTGCTTGGTCTGCCGCCCCCGGTTCCAATGCTGTTGCCGTTGTGGAATATGTGCTGTCGGCGATAGCGCTAAGTGGGTTCTTTGCGCCGCTACTGAATGGTCTGCCTGTCGGTATTGTGGGCCTTGGTGAGGTAGGCGGTCGACTGGCAAACCGGTTGCTGCAGTTGGGGTGTTCGGTGGTGGCCTATGATCCTTTTGTCAGGAATTGGCCAAGTAACGTTACTCGGGTGAGTCTTAGTGAGGCGTTGTGTCAACCAATAGTCTCGATACATGCCAGTCTGCACGACCAAGGTCCTCACGCCTCCGGTGGCCTCTTGAACCTCAAAAATGCAGAGCGTGCGGTGCAGGCCGCAGAGCGGCGCGGTATGGGTCTATTTATCAATGCTGCGCGCGGGGAACTAATGACATCGGAGGCGCTAACACGGCTGTTAGAGAGCCCATTGACAGTGATTTTGGATACCTGGCCTGATGAGCCCCTGTTATCAGACGCAGTTTTGTCGGGCACGGATTGGGTGTCGCCGCATATTGCCGGACATTCGCTAGATGCGAAAGCTCGCGGAAGCAATGTGTTGGCTCGGGCGCTGGCTTGCTGGGCTGGCGAGAATTTCAATGGTCCGTTGTCGGCAGATTTTTCTGAGATGCCGCCACCAGGGCAAGTGATAGAAGATCAGCTCAGTGAGTCTGGCGCAGTCGACTGGGCCGCGGCATTCCTAAAAGAACAGGGCACACTGGCGCGTGAAGATGCGCGTATTCGTGAGGCCGGGTTGGGTGCTCTCACTGCAGGTGACTTCGATAAACTGCGAAAAACGTATCGACAACCCTCTGAATGGTCGAGGCGAACGATTAGAATAAAGGGCCGCTCACCCGAGCTCGGAGTAATGGCGAGTCGCTTGGGTATGAGAGTCGTGGAATAGGCGAGCAATAATGACGGATCAAGAGAAGGACGACGCAGCGTGGCGGGAGCAACTGACGCCTGAGGAGTATTATGTGCTGCGAGAGAAAGGTACCGAGCGGGCGTTCACCGGAGAGTATTGGAACGTTTGGGAGGAAGGCACTTATCGTTGTCGTGGATGCGGAGAGACACTTTTTACGTCGAATACAAAATTCGATGCAGGGTGTGGCTGGCCGAGCTTTGATCGACCCGCGATTGAGGGGGTGGTTGTGGAAAGCCGCGACAGCAGCCATGGCATGGTTCGGACCGAGGTCCTCTGCCAGCGTTGTGGTGGGCATCTCGGGCATGTGTTTCCTGATGGGCCTACCGAAACCGGGCAACGCTATTGTATCAATAGCTTATCTATCAAGCTGGATGACGCCAATCATGAGCCACAGTAAACCTTCCTGTTCTTTTTAGGAGGCTATTCAAAGTAGGCCTATCGAGATGAGCAGCAGTCAGAGTCGTCGCGGAGCTGNCGACGTGAGCCGGTGTAGACTCGAAGCGTACCTTGTCAAAATCGGTGGCAACTACTGAGCTTTAACTGCAGAAATTATGGGATCTTCTGAACTGTTAATCACCTTGGGGTTTACGCCGTAATGACGTGAAGTGAAGGTGAAGTCATTGCCTTGTGTATCAATATTATTTTTCGCGTTTTCGCCGCAGTTAAACGATATGGTGACTGTGCCATTGCTGTTCTTGTCCCACGTATGCGAACTGATGCTGCGGACATCTTCCATCAAGTATTTATCACTATCGTAAGCAGTGATCGAGGTGAAAAACTTATTCTCTGGGTCATTAAACGTCGAGGTATANCAGGTGCCGGCCTTCATTTTAGAGCTGTTGGCATATTTATTCCCGACAAACGCTTCAGGGCTTGCTCCTCCCCAGCCTGCAGCATTTTCTAAATTCCACTGGTGTAGGTCGGTGACGTCTTTAGACGTGCGAGGAAACGTGTAGGTAAAGTTATCCATGTTGTTCACTTCTTGTGTGTATTGCTTTACCCACTTTTCGACTTCGTCGTAATCGTAAGGCTGCACCTGATAACTCGTGGCGAAGTTAAAGTCTGTTACATCGACTTTGCCTAAATTTGCTTTAGCGGCGTCGATCCCATTCTCGGTCCCAGAGCGATAAATCAGGAACGCGTATTGCGATTCAACCGGCAGGTTATAGTCACCATCTTCTACAACATATTGCTGCCCGTGTCCGCGCTCGGTTACCACTTGCACGGCGAGGTAGTTATCAGTGTCAGGTATTGAAAACGTTACTTTGCCATCGACGGCTTCTACAATGGCCGCACCATAAAGGGTGTCGTCGTTCATTTGCACAGTTGCAGCTGCCTTACCGCGAGGAGGCAGACCGGGCATTATGACAAACATCTTGTTCGCACCCTGCGCGGCCCAGTTCCGGTAGTTTCGCGCAGTTTCAGCGTGAGAGAAGTTTTCTTCCGTTACCGGAATGGTCGTTTCGCTGGCTGCAATGTTAATCGAGGCAAGTAAAGTGATTGCAGATGTCAGAAGGGTGTAATTCCGCACAGTTTTCATGGATGAATACCTTTAGATTTGATTTTTTGCCGCATTGCTATGTCGTCGACAGCTCATTAGTTTTGGGACTAAAACCTGTCATTGGGCAACCACCTGCCACCAATTTCTTGGTGACAGAAGCCTTCAGCCGCTAGGCGATGGCGTAGCCCTTGGCCAGAGAGATGACCAATCCTATCTTGAGAGTGGGGGCTAAATCCTTAGCAAAAGGTGACTTTGAGCAGACAAACCGGTGGACAGATGTTGCAAAGGCTGTGCCTTTCGCGCCTAGCTTTACGGTGTGCTAAAGACGCCTAAAACCTCTCCTTGCAAGGGGATGAGCACCCCATAGCTAACTATGCGCGAACAGCCCCCCAGCGGCCGTGTAAGCCCTGTAGTTATTGTTATTGCTCCTGCCAAGATACATCAGA
The DNA here is from genome assembly GCA_002683335.1 of Halieaceae bacterium. GTDB lineage: Bacteria > Pseudomonadota > Gammaproteobacteria > Pseudomonadales > Halieaceae > Luminiphilus. Next base: position 6,957 of record NYTE01000014.1, on the reverse strand, counting down.
GGTGGATGTTGAAAGGAAGGATTGAAGCATGCCCATTTATCAGCAGTGGCCTGTCGCAGCCGGTTAAAGAGCTCTAATCATTGGTTACCTTGACCGTCATATCAGCTCCTAAGACGGGGACATATGCCCTCAAAATGGCATAGAAAGGCTTTCCGGTGGGAATGCCATTTATGCCACTGCCATCAGGGCTTAGGGTCACCGTGTAGCTGCCATCTTCGTTAGGCTCTGATGAGTAGGTGGTTCTGTCGTAGATGTTTTGCTGATTAGGAATAAGCAGTTTGTTATCGGCCCCATAGACGGTAACCGAATAGTAGCCACTCTCTTCGGCGATGCCTGGCGGCACCGTTAATGTGTAAGTCCCATCAGCGGTAAATGGCTGACCAAATTCATCAGCTAAAACAGTCCCATATCTTACCGTGTCAGCGGGCGTCCCTAGCTGCCCAATCATAACCGCGCCTGCCGACGTAATATCACCAACATCGCCAGATTTATCGCCAAATGCGATATCGGGGTTAAGGTGGGCCAAGGAAGCTTTAATAATGGCCAACCCTGAAGCTTCAATTTGAGGCGAAAAACGCTGAACATTTCGCGTCATGTCACCCCGGCCACCCTTCATCGTAATAGACTTACTCAATGCACGAACTTCTTTCATATTGTCGATAACGACCATACGGGTGAGTGCAAGGCCCTGATCGGTCTCTAGTGTTACCACAGTAAAATCGCCGTCAGGTATATCTTGGTTTGGCCTCCTGATCAGAATGGGTTTGCTGGGGTTAACAATAACGGCAGGAACGTTGTGCTCCATGTCAAAAATAGACACCGAGAAAAACTTATCATAAGTGGGGACGGAAATAATCGCTGGCGCNTCTGAGACGCTAAACCAGTTATAGCCGTAGTCTACGGTCGCTTGAGGGGTAACAACTGTGGCATCTGTTGGATCGACTAGACCCGTGAAATGAAACTCCCCCTTGCTATTCTCCGCCAACCAAGCATTCATCATTTTGGCTTGCTCTTGATTGGGGTACTCACGTATGTAGTCTTCAATCGTNTCGCCGGCATATGCCGTACTTGCAAGCAACATCGTTAATAACACGAGGCCAATACTTTTCATGCGCTTCTCCTACGCTGCAGCTAATCGAAAACAAAAAAGCGTGGAGCGAGGACTGCGGGAAGTCAATATCAAGAAGCGACAACATGATTTTTGANGTANNAGAAGTATAAATGGGGTGTCGNGAGTAACTGGTCGNCCAGAAANTGGTCGTGGAGGCANGAGATCATGGATGNAGGNTCAGAGAGTGCCTGCGGTTAGTACTCGCATTGCTGGTCTTGTAGATCTTTTTCGCTCACCTTCNAAACCNGGCNCGANCANCTCCATNCCAACGNANTNCTCAGTGGCTTCCTTGCTGATTGAGTGCTGTTGAACTGGAATCCTTACCAGCGAAAAGAGGCAATGTCGCAGGGGGTGCCTTGGTTGGCGGTACCAAGAAGGGGTGGGCAGGGACGCCCTGTTCCTTCTCGCGAAGATGAGTCAGGATCCTGTCGATGATGTCCTGATCCTCAATGCAAGCGATGACTTTCAACGACCTGCCACATCGGTCACAGGTCTCTATGTCAATATTGAAAACCCGCTTTAGGCGTTGCGCCCAGGATATCGCGATGTGCCGTTCAGATACCGGCATCGTGCGACGAAGTGCGAATGGCTATATGATCGGTCTTGACCGCGCACTAAGCCAAAAACTCCTGTACGGCGATACCAATTGGCACGCCGCCGCGCCAGATTGCAATGATCATAGTGGGCTCGAACCCACTCGAAAATACCCGCTCGGCAAGGCGGAAAGAATCAACCAGCAGCTGGTCGGCTGAAAGGTACTGTTTGTCGCTCATCGTATCGAGATTCTCACCGCAGAGTGGGTATAGTCACCACTGCAGACAACCAGATGGCGACAACAAGACGTTAACGTGAAAAAGCAATTTATTGAAGAGGAACAGTTGCTCTAAGAGGCCTTTAAGCTGGCCATCACGATCTTCGACAGCGGCTTTAGGCCGGACTTTATTGTCGGCATCTGGCGAGGCGGATCCACGGTGGGTATATATGTGCAGGAGTGCCTACAGTGTCTGGGCATCAAAACAGATCATAATTCTATCAGGACCTCTTATCGCGGCCAGCCCAGTTATGGCGAGCTTGTCGACAACCCCGATAGTATTCGGGTGCACGGCTTGCAGTACCTGTTCGAAAACCTGAGCCGCGATGACAAACTGCTCATCGTTGATGACGTGTTTAGCTCGGGCTATAACGTAGAGGGCGTGATCCAGCGATTACAGAAAAAATGCCGACGCAACATGCCCGAGGAGGTTCGGGTGGCCGTACCCTACTATAAACAAGGGCAGAACCTGAGTGGCAGAAAGCCTGATTACTTTTTGCATACCACTGAGGACTGGCTGGTATTGCCCTATGAGTTGCAGGGCTTATCGATAGAAGACATTATCGAACACAAACCTAGCGTCGCCCACATCTTAGGCAGCGTAATGAAACAACCCTGATTCCGGTTTCAACCTATGAAAATTTTAAGGCTTAACCTCACGGCGCTTCTCTTAGCGGTAACATTGTGCTTTCAGGTGCCCATACTATCCGCCCACCAACATGCACCTCCCCTCGATCGAGAGGCATTACTGCAAGGCTTCGGATGGGATGTCGACGCGGCGGAGATTACGATAGAGCAAATCGCCGACGGCCTTTATGTGTTGTTCGGGCTAGGCGGCAACATTGCTGTATCGATCGGGCCTGACGGTGTACTGATTGTTGATGACCAACTGCCAGAACTTGCAGATCGCATTACATCTGCCATCGAAGACATAGGCGGCGGCGGCATCGACTACATTGTCAACACCCATTGGCATTTTGATCATGCCGACGGGAACCTCGCACTGGGCCCTGAGGGCGCCACCATCATCGCTCACAGAAATGCGCGGCGCGATATGGCCGAAGGCGGCATGATCGACATGGTGATTGCCCAATATCTGCAGCCACCGTATCCCGCTGACGCACTGCCAAAATTAACTTTTCGACAGGACATGTCACTCCACTTTAACGGCGGCGAGATAGAGCTGGTGCACTTCTCACCCGCACACACCAACGGTGACACCGCCGTGTTCTTTCGTAAGCAGAATGCGGTTCACATGGGGGATGTTTTTAATAACTCCGGCTATCCATTTGTTGACGTCGGCAGCGGCGGTGACGTCGATGGCATGATCCGCTTTTGCGAGCAGACCCTGGAAGCGATTCATGAAGATACGATCGTCATNCCAGGACACGGCCCGATCACAAATTACGAGACGCTGGCGAGCTATGTCACGATGGTGCGGACCGTCCGGGACCGCNTTCAGCTNATGATNGATGCCGGCATGACNTTGGGAGAAATTACTGCAGCTAAACCGACGGCCGATTTCGATGCCGTTCACGGACCGGAAACCGCCTCATTAGGATTCGTGAACCGTGTGTATACCGATCTAGCCGGTAAACGGTAACCAATCCTGCACCGAGCAAAGAGTACTCAGAGGCTAGATCTAATTGGAACGAAGATGCTGAAAGGGCGACTCATATTCACACTATCATGGAGCACATTTGCTTGGGCTAACTTTGTTATCGGCGCTCTCGTTTTGAGCGGTCTGACGCGCGGCTGGGAGGTACAGATTCCTGCTAATAGAGCCGAATGGCTGCTTGTCTGCGCCTCCACTCTCATTTGGTTTCTGCTCTACATGGTTACGGGGCGCGCCAGCATTCTCCCTCGAAAAAAATAGGGCAAGGATCCTTGTCGCGTAATGGAGGCTCGGGTCGCCTCCGAATATTCTAAATAATGGTATAGGTATGCAGTTGATTTTTTATTTACCGTTTTTCTTTACCCAAAACCGACCCAATTTTTGACGGATTCTCCATCTGCTAACAGCCCAATGCTAGTCACCCTGCTGCTCCAACCTACCCATTGGTAGTGAGAGGAGAATGAATTAGGGCTGTGGGCTGACCTTGTTGTCGTAGACGATCAGCTCGGGCGTCTCCGCGGTGCTGGTCGAGAACGGATGCACGGACAGCTCACCGAAACAGCGGCCGAAGCGCATCAGGTCATCCGCCGAGATGCACTAATCCGGAAATACCAGGACACCATGTTCGGCGTGTGCCTGGCGAACTGTCTCGACTGCAGCCGCGTCCAACGGCCGCGTCAGATGGACGCCCGTAACCTCGGCGCCGAGGAACGCGCCAACTCGCTTTACTACAGGAGCTGAAATTGTACTTGCTTCAGTGTTGGCCTGTCGCTTGCGCCCCATGTCATATCAGTCCGCGCCCGAACCTTGATCGCTACCTGAAGTTATATTGCGCCCGGATACCAATCGCGCGTGTTTCCTCCACCGTCGTGAACAGGCAACTGGTGGTTCCACCCCGAGCGGCGCCCCGAGCACAGGTCGTCGTACCCGACGTAAAATGATAGACCAGTTCGTCGGACAGATTCTTGCCGACGATGGCTACCCACCATTTGTCATCACCGCCCAGCAAGGTCAAAGACGCATCGATTTTGGTGTATGAATCCTGGAAGCCCTCGGGATTGTTGTCGATCATGGTCGAATGTTCGCCGGCGTACATCAGCTTCACCGAACCACGCAAATCGAGGTCACCGGATAAGTTCCACGTGTAATCCGCGCCGGCTACATACTGCCACTCGGGCGCGAAAGCCAGCGTTTGGCCGGCCAGGTTCTGTGCCTCTTCGGGGTCCTCGGGTGTCGTGCCGTCAAGGTCGACATTACAGCCGAGTGCGGCTGTCTGTGTCGGCCGCGTATAACATGCCGCCAGGAAGTTATCGTAGGTTGCGTCCAGGTAGGCGCCGGCAAAAGTCAGATTGAGATTATCGCTTGCAGCCCAGACCAGGTCCCATTCGAGGCCTTCAGCAGTCGCTTCGCCGTTAACGACAGTCTGTGTAATCGTCGCCGGGTCATTCGAGGACAATTGTAAGCCCTCGATGTTGGTGCTGTAGAGAGTCCAGTTCAGCCTCACGGTGTTATCGGCCAGCGTGTGCCTGCCGCCGATTTCGTAGTTGGTTGACTCTTCCTCGTCGAAAACGAAGTTTGCAGGATTGCCGGCGCCTCGAAGATCGAAGCCGCCGCTCTTAAATCCCGTCGAGGTACTGACGTAGTACATCGAATCGTCAGTCTGCGACCATTGCAATGACACGTTGTACGAGAAATTGTCCTTGTCGATGTTGCCCAGGATCGGCGAGCCAACCGGTTGCATGCCGTCGTTGCCAGTTGTACATACCCGGAAAGAGCTGGGTCTGTGTGTCGTCGTCGGCTCGTTGCTGCAGAGATTCGGATCGAAGTTGTCGGTATGGATTTCATGCATCCTCTGGATTTTCTGTCCGTTGCGCTCCTCACTGGTCAGGCGGCCGCCGATATTCAGCGTCGTCACATCGCTTAAGTGCCAGTCTATTTGCGCAAATCCGGCCAGCGTATCCGTATCAGCGAACTGTATCTCGTGACGTCGTACCGGCGGTTGCGGGGGCGGCCCTCCGACCGACGGATTGAAGTTGGAGTCCTGGGTCCCGTTCATTTCATTAGTCAGGTACAACGCTCCAACGATGTAGTCCACCGTGTTGTCGCCGGTAGAGGTCAAGCGAATCTCCTGCGAAAACTGGTCGAAGTCTTCATTGTTGAAGATGTTCCTTTGTTCGACCGGCCTCAGATCTGAATCGAAGTGATCGAATATTTCCGACTGAGTGTAGCCGGTCAATGAGGTCAGCACGGAGTTCTCGAATTCCCAGTCAAGTGTCAGCCCTACTAGGTCGGCATCGATCGTGAATGGTTCTCCAACATCGACGCCCTGCACGATATTCTGCGACTGATTGGAGGCATTGATTGCGCAGTCGAATCCTTGCGCCAGCGCAAGCGCGGGCTCCAGGCAGGCGAATACCTCACGGTGCTTGCCGTTACGTTCCAGATCGACATGTTGCCAGAGAACCTCGGCCGAGAAATTATCGCTCAAATCTGCCTGCAGTATGAGTCTCGTGGTCAAATCTTCACGGAACTGGACATCGTCTCCGATGACGCGATTCTCGACGAAACCATCCCTGTCCTGGTAATTGACGACTAGGCGGCCACGAACGTTATCGGTTAACGGGCCGCTCAGGATTCCCTGCAATTCGAAGCCCTCGCTGGCCTCGAAGTCGTAACCGCCGGACGCAATGAATTCGAATTCATCTGTCGGCTTCCTGGTGGTGATGTTGATTGCACCAAGAGACGTGTTCTTGCCGATCACCGGTCCCTGCGGCCCTCTCAGTACTTCGACCTGGGCAGTGTCTATCAGAACCGTGCGGCCGAGACGGCTACGCGACGTAAAAAATCCGTTCGTTATCTGGCCGACAGCCTGCTCGAAATGCACGCCGCTGCCGACCGTACCAAGACCGCGAATGATCAGAAAGTCCGAGGCACCGGTGGATTGGCCATAGTTGAAGTTAGGCGTGTAAGGCGCAATGGACTGAAAATCGACCAGGCCCTGACTCTCGATAACATCACCTGAAATCGCCTGCACGGAAATCGGTACGTCCTGCAAACTCTCTTCGCGCTTGCGCGCCGTCACGACGATTTCCGCCACTCCCTGTGCACCAGCTTGGGCTGGCAGCACCAAGAGCATCGCCGACAGCGCTATTGATGCGCCGGACAGGCTGACAAACAGGAAATTGAACCCGGTAAATTCTAGGTTGATATTGCGCATTGACTCCCCCTCCAGGCCAACTATCGGAAGTATAAGAAGTATAAATGAGGTGTCGGGAGTAACTGGTCGTCCAGAAATTGGTCGTGGAGGCAGGAGATCATGGATGTAGGCTCAGAGAGCGCCTGCGGTTAGTACTCGCATTGCTGGTCTTGTAGATCTTTTTCGCTCACCTTCGAAACCTGGCACAAACAACTCCATACCAA
>NYTE01000063.1 GCA_002683335.1 Halieaceae bacterium | reverse complement strand
AGATAATCTTTTCCACCCAGACCCCTATTATCAACAGGGGGGCGATATGGTCCGCGTTGGCGGCTTGCAATATTCGATTGCTCCTTTGGCTAAAGCGGGGTCGCGAATTGATCNGCTCACCCTCAACGGTGAGTCAATCGACGCGAAGAAAACCTACAANGTCGCAGGATGGGCGTCAGTGCAGCAAGTCGAAGGTGAGCCTATTTGGGATGTNGTGGCGCGCTGGTTGCGGGNNCANGGNNGNGTGCNGGGNGTGCNNCNCAATCAACCTGAGGTCANGGGNCTNCAGNNCAATCANGGCATNNTGTGAGTCGCTGAGNNNCNCATGACCNCNNTCACNATTTTGCANTCCGCNGCCGATCNCGAGGCCNGANTGGGTGAGTCGGTGCATGANGTCTGTNGCCNACTGGTCNCAGCNGCAGGGNTACGCNTATCNNTGCATCGGTGANGANNTTTTTGANTGGGTGACNCCCGNGTNNCGCNNAAANCTNNNNGANCGNACGCCGATACTCGCNGATCTCGCGCGNCTGCGCTGGATNGAATCGGANCNCNCNNCNCGNNNNGGNCTGGTGGTNTGGATNGANGCCGACACACTNGTANTGGACCCNACCTGGCGNNTACCNGATTCGGNNCANACTTTTTTNGGNGAGGAGTGCTGGGTTCANNNNANNNCAGAGGGCNCNTGGCGCGCCTATCNNTCNCCNCACAATGCNTTNATGGGNTTNACNNNGNCGTCTCCGGTGCTGGNNTTTCTGGNNTANCTNTCNGAGTCNATNATTNANCGNGCCGATGCGGCNCATATTGCNCCNCAGATGGTCGGNCCCAANCTNCTNAANGCNCTNAACAATTTGNCGCAGTTCTCNCTNGTNCNNGAGGCNGGNGCGGTNAGNCCNGAACTGCTTGCAGAGTGGGTGNGTGANNCCNGNNAAGCGACACGGTGTTACGAGCAGGCTCACCGACCTCCATTGGCGCTGGTGAATCTCTGCTCATCATTAAATGATAGTGATGAGGCGTTGCAGCGGGTGGAGCAATTTCTGACCTACCACGGCGCTTGAACGCCTCGACAGGAAAATTGTCAAACTTGCTGGCTCAAGCCAGCTTCGAACCGTTTTCCACTGCTCGNTCCGGCTGAATCAGCACGACTGAGCCATCGGTTTGCGGAAACCCGGTAATCAAACACTGAGATTGGATGGGGCCAATTTGTTTAGGTGGAAAGTTGACCACACCTATGACCTGCTGACCCACTAGCTCGTCAGGTTGGTAAAGGTCGGTAATCTGCGCGCTCGATTTTAATACGCCGATATCTGGACCAAAATCGATGTGCAGTATGTAGGCGGGTCGGCGAGCCTCTTCAAACACTTCTGCGGTGACAATGGTGCCGACCCTCAGATCCACTTGCTCGAAATCCTGCCACGAAATGGTTCCCACGAACACCTCCNCATGATTGCGCTCTGCTAGATAAGGAGTCTACCGATAGCAGTGACCACGCGGAATAGTCTCCCTAAAACATGGTTGAAGCTAGGCATGAAAAGCACCTAATTGAACGGAAGGAGAGGGTTCAAAACAGATTTTCTCGATGGGCGCGCTACAATAAAATAATATTTGGAACGTGAGGTTGCAGAGGAGTGAATATGAAGTTGAAATCGCTGGCGAGACGAATGAGTGCAGGCGTGATCAGTATTGCGGCGATGACTAGTCTGACGGTGTCGGCAGAGACCGCCACGCTGCGGCTTTCGATCGAGGGTGGTGCGTTTAACAGCAAGTTTAAATTTTTCGATGCCAGTGAGGGCTGTCCGGGTTACAACGATATCCCCGGCGCCAAGCATTACCTTGGCAGTGTTTTTGCGTCTGACAAAGGTGCTGAGAAAGACCTTACGGTGGGTCAGCCTGTGCAGGTATTTCTCTTCCGGCCAAAGGAGACCTTCAGCATTTCAGCTGCTGGAGGTGAAAAAGAAATTCGTCGACGCTCCCTGCAGGTGGTGCTGACTGGCGAGGCCACGCTTCGATACACCGGTTTTGATGACAAGGTGCCCACCTGGGAGGCCACAGGTGAGATCGATGTGCAGCCAGCGGCCAGTTGTGAGACCGACGAGGTTGAGCAGGTCGACGAATCAGTCGAAGCGGCAGACAACGAGGCCTAGTAGGAGCTAGGCACCCACGTTATGGAAAAGGTTGTCAGAGGGGTTGTAATGCTGGCGCTTGCGAAACAGATGAAGACTCGGAAGCTAATTAAGATGCTCCATCAGGCAAACCAGAGGCCTAAAAATGGTACTTGGCCAGGAAGCTGACGGCGTGCTGGTCACTGTCTGTAACGGATGAACTTTTAACCCCGTATTTGTTCGACCAGTAGTAGTACTCAATCCCTACATACACGCGTTTATCCGCGTCGGACAGGTGCTTGCCGATGTTGTATTTGATTTGCGGGTTGAATTGAAAATTGGGGTGGTAGTCGCTGTGATCTGTGGCAAAGACCCACTTGGCGAATCCGTCGATCACCCATTCTGAGCGACCCGCAGGAATGGTCAGCGACCACGTGGGCACGAATTGCCAGCCGTCGCTATTGTTGAAGCCGCTTCTGTTGAGGCTTTCTCTTCGCATCAGGCCAAGGTGTAAATAATCAAAGCCCGGTGCGTTGAGATCGACTGAGGGTCCGAGCGTAAAGGTTTCGACCGTACCGGAGCCAAACTCTAAGCTCGCTGAGATAAGCACATCCGTTACGGCACGATCGGACCTGTCTTTGTCAGGATCAGTGAGAGACCAGCGGGCGGCCGTCTCCCCGAAAAGTGAGTAAGTGCGTTCGTCGCCTCGAAAGAAGGTGGTGTCAAGGTAGGTAAAAGTGTCTCCCCAGCCATAGCCCGCAGCGTGCTCCAGCGTAATGGTTTGCTGTTTATCAGGATCAAGCGTGAACCCACGCCCGGCCAAGTAAGCGCCGCTGAAGTCACTCCAGAGGGAATCTGCGTGACTGACCCGGCTGACGCAGAACAGCAAAAGGGTCAGAAGCTGTCCCGTTCTTACTTGTTTATTCATTAAGCTGCCGCAACCGTCTCGTGGGCATTCTAAACCGGCCATAAAAAAAGCCGCACAGCGTGCAGCTTTTCAGAATTTGGCTCCGTCTGCTGGGCTCGAACCAGCGACCCGCTGATTAACAGTCAGCTGCTCTACCAACTGAGCTAAGACGGAAGGGTCTCTCAAAGAGGAGCGAAGTGTACACAGCCACTTTTCTGCCAGTCAACAGTGGATAGGGTAAATCTCGCCTTGACCTGTAATCTGCGAGCGTATTGGCAGCGGTTTGTATTTTCCCAGGCCAAGTCGCGACTCGCATATGTCGTTTGATACTCCTAGCTTGTGAGAGGCGATAGAAATACAGGTGGCCTTTGGCTAGCCCGACTATTTGAGTGGCAGTGTTTTCCTGGTTGTTGCTGATAAGATCGCTGAGCGTTTCCGATCGCGTGCTTACACCTCCCATAGCTGTCCGGCTGTGAGGACTGTGTAGGCTGTCCGCCCGCCCGAGAATAGGATAGGAGAAGATCTCTATGCCACTCAGTAGCTTGGCATCGTCAGTCGCCACAGAAACGGTGAATGAAGTACTTCGGCGTGCAAGCGCAGTGATGGTTAGAGATCTTGCTGCCGTGCAGCTCATTAACACCGTCAGCGAGGAATTACGTGCTAGGTTCGACGCAGATCGCGGCAACGAGCATTCTGATTTTGAGGGGTATCACCCTTTGATTTGATCCTCACTGAGGATCAAGATCGGCTATCCTTATATTTTTCCAGACCGCATCTGTTGTGAGCCGACCCTTCGAACTTCACTCTCCTTATTCGCCCGCCGGAGATCAGCCCACTGCCATCGAGCAGTTGATTACGGGGGTGCAGTCAGGTCTTGCCTCACAGACTTTGCTGGGTGTTACGGGGTCCGGTAAAACCTTCACTATGGCCAATGTGGTGCAGGCTGTGCAGCGTCCCACCATCGTGATGGCGCACAACAAAACGCTGGCCGCACAGCTTTATGGCGAATTTAAGGAATTCTTTCCGAATAACGCCATCGAATATTTCGTTTCTTACTACGACTACTACCAACCGGAAGCGTACGTGCCGTCTTCTGATACTTTTATCGAGAAGGATGCACAGGTCAATGATCACATCGAGCAGATGCGATTATCTGCCACCAAGGCTTTGCTCGAGCGTCAGGACTGTCTAGTCGTGTCCACTGTTTCGTCGATTTACGGTTTGGGGGATCCCGAGTCCTATTTTAAAATGGTGATGCATCTTTCACGGGGTGAAATCATCGACCAGCGGGGTGTCCTGAGACAGCTCGCAGAGTTGCAGTACACGCGCAATGATATTGATTTTAAGCGCGGCACTTACCGTGTTCGGGGCGATGTCATCGATATTTTCCCTGCCGAGTCAGAAGCCTTGGCGATTCGCATTGAACTTTTTGATGAAGAAATCGAGAACATCTGCACCTTTGACCCCCTGACAGGGGCGATCGACGAGCGGTTGCCCAGGGTCACGATATTTCCCAAAACTCATTATGTGGCTTCGCGCGATACCCTATTGGGTGCTGTTGATCTGATCGAGGCGGAGTTGGACGATCGAGTCAAGCAACTCAAAGAGCATGAGAAGCTACTCGAGGCCCAGCGGCTTCAGCAGCGCACGCGATATGACGTCGAAATGATCCGTGAGTTGGGTTACTGCCAGGGTATAGAGAACTACTCGCGGTACCTCTCAGGCAGAGCGCCCGGTGAAGCCCCCCCGACACTCTTTGAGTACATTCCCGACAATGCTTTGGTGTTGATTGACGAATCCCATGTGACCATTCCGCAAATTGGCGGCATGTATCGGGGTGACCGTAGCCGAAAGGAAACGCTGGTGGAATATGGTTTCCGGCTACCCTCTGCGCTGGATAACCGGCCCCTCAAGTTTGAAGAGTGGGAGAAGTTGTGCCCGCAGGCGATCTATGTCTCGGCTACACCCGGGCCGTATGAAAAAGATCATGCGGGCCAAACGGTCGAGCAAGTCGTCCGTCCCACTGGATTGGTGGATCCAGTGATCGAGGTGCGACCGGCCACTACCCAGGTAGATGACCTTTTGGCAGAGATTCATACCACTGTTGAAGCCGGTGATCGGGTTCTGGTGACCACGCTGACTAAAAGAATGGCAGAAGATCTCACGGAGTTTCTTGCCGACCATAAAGTCCGGGTACGTTACCTGCACTCGGATATTGATACGGTCGAGCGCGTGGAAATTATTCGCGATCTGCGCCTAGGGCTGTTCGATGTATTGGTGGGCATTAACCTGCTTCGCGAGGGGCTGGACATGCCAGAGGTCTCATTGGTCGCTATTTTGGACGCCGATAAAGAGGGCTTTCTGCGCAGCGACAAATCGTTGATTCAAACGATTGGTCGCGCAGCGCGACACATTTGCGGCCGCGCGATTCTTTACGCGGATAAAGAGACAGGGTCCATGACGCGAGCGATCGCTGAAACAGAGCGCCGCCGAAACAAACAGATGGCCTTTAATGAGGAGCACAACATCACGCCGAAGGGTATCCATAAGTCGGTGCAGGATATTCTTGAGGGTGCCCGCCGCATGCCCACGAAGGCCAAAGGGGGCAAATCGCGAGCCGCTGCGAGTGATCGCGCTTCACTCAGTGCGGAGGTCGGCCATCTGACCCCAGCTGCATTGGGACGCAAGATCACAGAAATGGAGCAGAAAATGCTCGAACATGCCAAGAATCTGGAATTCGAGGAGGCGGCAGCGATGCGGGATGAGATCACAGAACTCAAGCAAGTCGCTTTTGCTTCAGGTTGATGCGTTATTTCTTTTCATGGCTTGCCGTGAAGAAAAACTAAGGTCGGTCGCGCACTGTGCGTTTAGACCATTGCTCGCCTGACATTTTCCGATGTTTGTGAGGGGAAACCGTTATGCAGGAAGTGCTTAATCCAGCGCTGTTGAATCGCGCACCGGAATTGCATCAAGAGTTCCGCGCCGCAAACCCTTTCCGCCATGTTGTGATGTCTGATTTCTTGGCAGCTGATTTCCTGAAGTCGGTCGTAATGCAGTTTCCAGAACCCGTTGAGGCGGAAATGCTGAGCGAGTTCGGAGATCGCTCCCTAAAACATACAGTGGAAAACATGCGCGGACTCGGCGGCCCCTTTGAGGCTTGGGATGCGCTGTTACGTTCTAGAAAATTTATTGCCTGGCTGGAGACCGTAACGGGTATCCCCCGCCTGATTTTTGATCCAAATTATATAGGTGCGGGCACGCACAACAATTTTCATGGTCAATCCCTCGACATGCACATCGATTTCAATCGACATCCCAAAACCGGTTTGCATCGGCGACTGAATCTGATTGTGTACCTTTGCCGCGAATGGGATATCGCCTGGGGGGGGTGTTTAAAGCTTCAAAGGGACGCGTGGGATCGGACGCACATTGAGCAGCGGCTCTATCCCCCTTTGCTCAATCAGGCTGTTTTGTTTGAGACCAATGCGCGGTCATGGCACGGCTTTGATGCCATAACGCTACCTGACGATAAGCGACACCTTTCTCGCCGCTCACTGACCGTCTATTACTATTCAAAACATCGCGAGGAGGATGACGTTGCCGAAGAGCACAGCACTATCTATGTTCCAGATTGGATTCCCGAGTCGGTTAAGCCGGGCGAGGTGCTATCTGAGAAAGCCTATCGAGACTTGGAAAAGGTCATGTACCGCCGCGATCATTACCTGCAACATATGTACAAGCGAGAGAGAACAGCACTCGATCGGGCTACCGACGCGCTGCGGCGTATAGCGCAGCTCGACCGTTTACATCGTTTGATCCGCCGCATTATGCCCTGGCGATATCGTCGATAGCTATCCGTGCCAGTGCCCGTCCCCTGCCCATTCATGTGATAGACCCTGTGGTATATTTGTTGCTCAAATATGCCCTGTGTGGCGACACTTAAGCCGATATAAAGTTAGGTGAAGGCCCCATAAATCTGCTAGATATCGACAGAATCATGAGGCCTCTGGTAGAGGCTTCTGGAATATACGACATCACTGAGATCAAGCGATAGAGTCATTTTTTGGGACCATGTAGCACGCTAGGGCCAGCGGTGTGCTTAATATCTAGCGCGAATTTGGGTCCCATCTGGCTAGGTTAAGGGACTCCTAAATTCTCACAAAGGCTCCCACTGGGTCATCTGGAAGCCGCTTCCCTCAGTAGTCGAATTTGGCTGCTTCGTAAATGGTCATCGCTTGCTCCCAGACCGGTCCTACCAACCCATCACCGACCGGTTCACCATCTAGTTCGACCACTGGCCCGATATGTTTGCTGGAGTTGGTAATCCAAACTTCATCTGCCTTGTGTACCTCATCCATAGTGACAATCCGCTCTTCCACCTGAATAGACCCATCTTGGCGCATAGATTCAACCGCGATATGCCGTGAAATACCAGGAAGTATCTGGTTATCCAGCAGGGGGGTGGCCACAACGCCCTCCTTCACAATAAAGACGTTACTGATACTGGCCTCCGTCAACTCACGACGAGCGTTATACATGATGGTTTCGTCCTTTTGGGCAGCGTAACTCTCCTGAAAATGGAGCACATTTCCTAACAGGGCGGTCGACTTAATGTTACATCGACGCCAGCGTAGATCCTCCTCAGAGATGGCTCTGAGACCTGTTTTTAGTTTGCGATCAGGTACTTCCGGATGAGGGTCAATATTGATCACCATCGCGAAAACGGTTGGCTTGATATCCATAGGAAAGCCTTGAAAGCGCCTTCCTTCATTCCCGCGGCTAACATGGAAATATATTCCAAGATTCTCACCGCCATTTTTCTCACTCAGGTTTGTCGCAACGTCGCGCCATTGTTCATCAGTCAATGGATTTTCTATACCGATGCTCTGAAGACCCCTGTTCATCCGATCTAGGTGTAACTGCAAGGCAACCGTTCTTCCGCCGTAGGATGGCGTGGCATCGTAGATGCCATCGCCAAAAAGAAACCCTCTGTCGAAAGGAGAAATTCTTGCTTGTTCAGCAGGCATATACTCGCCGTTTAGATAAACAATCATGACCTGACCCTCTTGGAGTAATTATTTCAGCGCGTAGCGAGACTGATAACCTACTGTTAGCGCGCAGTCCCATTACGAAGATTTGATAACTTTGAATACGCCCACGGTGCAGATAGGAATGACGTAAACGAGGGCGAAACCCACGGATAGCGCTGAATATCCCTGAGCGATCAGCGTAACAATTCCCAGCGACCCGAGAAGTCCGCCTAAGACCAGAGTGGTAACGGCGATCGCCGCCCTCGCTGGCTGCCCGAGTGCATCATCTTCGTCTGGCGTTAAGACTGCTTCAATGCGTTCGATCAGGCCTTGAACCAATCCGGCACCGGTTTCTACCAGGGTGCCCAGCAGTGCCACGAGGAAAATGCCTAACAGCAGTGGCGTGGTGTACCGTGCCATCATCCAGTAATTGGGAACCGGCTGATCAAGGATCTCTGGGTAACCCACAGCGTAGCTGACATGAAAAAGCATAGCGGGAACCATGACGGCAACACCCGTAAGGAGGCCCGCAAGAATTGCTTCACTTCGCGTTTGAATGGCTCGTGTTGAAAAGAGTAAGACCGGCGCGATAGCAAGGTTATACATGGCATAGAGCACGCCCCCTTTGAACCAGCCAGGCTCCTTGGCGCCGTTGCTAATTGCCAGCAGAACATCAAGCTCTCTATGGTTCAGTATCTCGAAGAAGTAGTAGCCAAATACGGCGTACATGCCGATTGACCACCAGGTGAGCACTTTCTCCACAGCCTCGCGGCCGAGGTATACCAGCGCAACGACCAGCATCAGTATTCCTGCAATACCGATATAACGAGAAATCCCGAACTCTTCCTCTAATATGCCGCCTGCAGCAGAGCCCACCACGCCCAGAACCAGCAAAAACAACAATAGGTAAAGGACTTCAAAGCACACCCAGAATCTACCAATGAGGTGACGAAAGAAGCTGCGGTAGTCGTACACTTGAAAGACGCGAGCGAATTCGTAGGTGGCGGCGAGCACGACCGCGAATACACAAGCAGCTGTGGCCGTGCCGAGGAGCCCCCCCAAAAGCCCATAGCGGGTAAAAAATTCGATAACTTCTCGCCCGGTACCATATCCGCCACCCATGACCACAGAGATAAAGACCGCAGCGGGCACAACATAGACATTAAAGAGTCTATTCACACTCACTCGGCCCTATAGATTTTGCCGCTTTTCATGACAAAGCCAATATTCTCTAGCACCGTAATATTCTCTATCGGGTTGCCCTTGACCGCGATCACGTCGGCATATTTGCCGACGCTGATCGACCCTAAATGATCAGCTTGTCCCAAAAGCTGGGCGGCACTTTTGGTCGCGGAGACAATGGCCTCCATCGGGGGCATGCCGGCCTCGACCATCAGCGCGAATTCTTGTGCGTTGTCGCCGTGCGCTGATACGCCCGTGTCAGTGCCGAAAGCGATCTTGACCCCAGCCTTGTAGGCGCGCCCAAAAGTCGCTTGAATTTTAGGCCCTATTTCCGCCGCTTTTGGTCTTACCATTTCAGGGAAATAGCCCTCGATTTTGGCTTTTTCGGTGACAAAATTGCCTGCCAGAATTGTTGGGACTAAATAGGTGCCGTGTTGCTTCATTAAGCTCATTGTTTCGGCATCCATGAGTGAGCCATGCTCAATACTGGCGACGCCTGCGCGAATCGCTAACTGCATTCCCTCGACGCCATGGGCGTGAGCCGCGACCTTAAAGCCATACGCTTGAGCCGTGGCGACAATGGCGTCTAACTCGTCCTTAAACAGCTGCGAATTTTGTCCGCTTTTGGCTTGGCTGAGTACACCACCGGTCGCCGACACTTTGATTAAGTCCGCGCCGTTTTTATATCGTTGGCGGACCGCTTTACGAGCATCCGACGGACCATTGATAATGCCCTCGACAGGCCCCGGATCGCGCCGCAGGCCCTCCCGATAACCGTTGGTAGGATCATCATGGCCGCCGGTACTCGATAGCGGCATCCCTGAGGTGAACACCCGTGGCCCGGTAGTGATTCCTTTATCAATCGCGTTGCGTAGCGCCACCGTAACGCCTGCCCGATCACCTAGGTCTCTTACCGTTGTAAAACCGGCCATTAACGTCTTCTCGGCATTCCATGCGGCCAGAAGCGCGAGATCAGGGGCTCCCTGTGTGATTTTTTCAAGCTCATAAGCGGCGGAATAAGCGACCATTAAGTGGACGTGCATATCGATCAAGCCAGGTAGGCAAGTATATTCAGACAGATCGATTGCCCGCGCCTCTCCTTCATAGTGTTCGCCCGAACGAATAGAGGTGATTCGCTGCTGATCAATGCTGATCAGTTGCTCCTCTAATACCGTTTGAGTCTCTACATCGATCAACCTGCCGCACTGTAAAACCGTTTGTGGTGTGGCTGATGCAGGCAGCGCGCCGAGAAGCAACAGCGGCAAGATAGGGATAAAAAATCGCATCATGTTTCCTATAGATTTATTATTTTATGGAGTGACAATTTTAAATATGAAAAAGCTTCGTAACATTGGGCTTCGCCGATTTCAGGGCGTCTCATTGGCCGGGGTGTTCTCGGCTTTGCCGTATCGTTCAAACCACGCCAAAATCGCATTCACTTTTGCGATTAACTGACTCGGGCGATATTCGATCTGATGGCTTGCACCGGGTACTCTGACCAGTGCTGTATCGACTCTTTCTATCTGGAGGGCATTAAAGTACTGCTCTGCCTCTGACATCGGTGTGCGCCAGTCTTCTTCGCCACTGATTAGCATGGTTGGTGTAGTCACGTTTCCGACCAGAGAGAGTGGCGAGTGCTGCCAGTAATCCATGGGATTATCCCAAGGCAGATCGGCCATCCAGTCGCTGCTCATCAGTTTGTTGAGATCAGAAGTTAAAACTGCACTGGACCAATTGATGACCGGATTAATGACCACCGCCGCTCGAAAACGATTCGTTTTTCCGACTATCCACGCGGTAAGCGTTCCGCCACCGCTACCGCCAAAAACATAGAGGTGCTCTTCGTCAATAAACCCCATGGCAACCGATGCGTCGACGATATCCATCAGATCGTCGTAATCGCGAGTTGGAAAGTCGTGGTCGATGGCATGGGCAAAGTCAGCGCCGTAGCCGGTAGAGCCCCTAGGATTACCGTAGATCACGACATAGCCTGCCGCCGCGTAGAGCTGATTGTTCGCTGCGAATTGAGGCCCATACGCCGCCCAAGGGCCGCCATGAATTTGTAGCATCATCGGGTAGGAAAGGGTTGGATCAAAGTCCGGGGGCAGTATCATCCAAAACTGAATCTCGCGCTGGTCAAAGCTGGATTTCACACTAAATGTCTTTGCGGATGAAAAGCTGACGGACTCCTGAAGGCTGCGGTTTAGGTCAGTGAGTATCGTTACCTTGCCCCGATGATCAATAGTCGCTAATTCGGTGGGTGTGGTCGAATTACCCTGAGTAAAGGCCACCACACCGGCGCCAGTCGAAAATTGACCTTGAGTATACGGTTGATCCAGTTCCCATCCGCTCATCTCATCGGTAAGTGGAGAGAGGGCGCCATCAGTGGACAATACCGCCAACACATTTTTTCCTCGCGCCTCATACTGCACATAATGTTGCTGGTCATCTGGATGCCAAGCGAAGTCGATAACACTCAGGTCGTTGTTGGCTGTTAAATGGCGGAAGTCTGATCCGTCCAATTCGGCGCTGTAAAGCTGATACTCATGGAAAGGACTTGGCCTGTCTTTGTGCCCTATCCAAGCGATCCGTTTGCCATCATGAGAGGCTCTCGGTATCGCATCTGGGCCCAGCTGTGTCGTCAGTGCCGTCAGTTGGCGCGTCTCTATGTCCAGCCTAACGATGTCTGTGTCCCAAGGCTTGTTAACGTTATTTTTGACATT
>NYTE01000062.1 GCA_002683335.1 Halieaceae bacterium | reverse complement strand
GCCCTATGGGGCTCAAATTCTTGGGCTCTCAGTGAGCGGTACGACGCTACTCACCGCAATGTTTGCGGGAGGTATGGTGTTGGCGTTGCTGATGACCTCAAGAAGTTTGGGTCGTGGCACCGACCCGATTCTCATTGCCTCGGTGGGTGTTTTAGTGGGCGTTGCCGCTTTTTTTGCGGTCAGCTTCTCCGCTCTCATTGATTCGACGCGGCTATTTCAGATGGGTGCCGTGCTCATCGGATTTGGGCACGGACTGTTTGCGGTGGGGATGCTCACCGCCGCGATGGTATTTGGCGGTAAAGAGATGGCGGGTCTGACCCTTGGCGCCTGGGGAGCGGTGCAGGCTACCGCTACCGGCGTCGCGGTTTTTTCAGGCGGTGCTATCCGTGATTTGGTAAGCAGCTGGGGGGAAATGGGACTTTTAGGTATTGCAATGCGGTCTCCCGCCGCAGGGTATCTATCAGTCTATGTCTTTGAAATTGCACTTCTATTTTTGGCGCTTGCGTCACTGGGTCCGTTGGCTAGACGCGTCACAACGTCTGCAGAATCTAGAGATGGCCTTAAATTGGTGGATTTTCCGAACTAGTTTTCACATATGGAGGATTGTTAAATGAGCGACGCAGCATCTTTTGTAGATCTCACGTCAATTTTATTCACACTATTCTGGCTGTTTTTCATTGGCTTAGTGCTTCACCTTCACCGCGAAGGTAAGCGAGAGGGCTGGCCACTGCAGCTCAATAATGGTGAAACCGCGAGAGGGGTGGGCGGCATTCCCAAACCCAAGACCTATCGAAAAGCTCATGGTCAGGGTGACCGAGTGCGGCCTGGGCCTGATGCGCCAGAGTACCCGATCAATGCAGAGCCTCTTTACAACGCGAATGGTGCCCCGCTGAAACCGCTTGGTGATCCCATGGTAGATGGGTTAGGACCAGCGGCATGGGCGAATCGCGCTGAACAGCCCGATTTGACCGTTGATGGACGGCCAAGGATTGTTCCACTGCGAGTCGATCCTGAGCATAGCGTTGTATCCAACGATCCGAATCCCATTGGCAAGGCAGTTTTCGGTTGCGATGGAGCTCATGCGGGTACGGTGGTGGATCTTTGGGTAGATAGAGCTGAACCGATGTTCCGTTATGCAGAGCTTGATGTTGCTGGCAAGCGTGTNCTTTTNCCGATGACANTGGCGCGAGTNTCGAANAGTGGCGAGGTGAATGTCCGATCGATTCGAAGTGATCAATTTCAGCAGGTNCCTACATTGGCGAATCCAGATCANATTACACTTCAGGAAGAGGACAAAATTGTCGCNTTNTACGGCGGCGGTACGNTGTACGCCATACCGAGTCGCCAGGAACCTANAATATGAATTCAGGTCCNACCTCGANNGGANAGNCAGTGCAGNNNGNGGCNNCAGACGGCNCGCTGANTCTCTCAGAGAACTTGCCGAATGGAGAGCAATTGNTTTGGCAGGGTCAGCCNGANAGGCNCGCGCTNGCTACCCGAGCGATGTACCTNAAGTANATCGCTTTNTATCTGGTGGCATTAATCGCCGCNAGAACCGGGTANTTGNTCNTGGNTGGNGAGNCGGTTGCGACCTGGTCCGGTATGCTGNTNTGGCAANTGCTCGCCAGCGCGTTTGTCATGTTGCTTATCGTTGGCNTGGCCGCNGTCTACAGCAGGACGACGCGTTATTCCCTTACCAATGAGNGGCTTATCATCAAGACCGGCGCCGCCATTACTATTCATATNAACCTGCCNCTNCAGCAGATTATTGNAGCTGATTTACGCGAATACTCTGACGNCACGGGNGANATTACNTTGCAAGTTTCCCNAGCTGANAAGCTTTANTGGCTTCTAATNTGGCCCAATGTGAGGTCTTGGTGGNTACGTCCNCTACGACCGGTGCTGAGGGGATTAAAAGANGCTCNNNCGGTGGCACATTTGCTGGNGGNNGAGGTGGGNAAACACGCANATATCGAGCGGGGTGATTTCAATCGGAAATACCCCGNGNTNGACNATNCAANNATGTCTNGNNNACAGGCNACTTGCTNACGANGATGNGCANACNANNNACATGGNNCACTGATNTTTTNCACCCNTTGGNGTGGGTTTTGCTCGCCATGNTGGGNTTCTGGTGGNTNGGCGCNTCACTTGCNGGAGATACTCAGACATCCGNTCAGAAACCGATTCGTGGNGAAGTATCCAGCAGCGTCGACATCACCGTTCTGGACTTGCCCGATGGAGCAGTAGGGGTATTTCAGACCCAATCGAACGCGCCCCTTGCGCGATTTGAGTCGGGAGAAGGCTCTTTCGTGAGAACTATCTTCAGAAGTTTAGTCAGGGATAGGCGGGTTCGTAAAGTGTCGGCACCCCCTCAATTCATAATACGAGGCCTGTCCGACGGCCGCGTCCTTGTGGAGGATCCCAGTACGGGTAGCCAGATAGAGTTAGATGCATTTGGTCATATCAATGCTGACCAATTTAGGGACATGCTGCAGGCGGGCGNGGCGTCATCAAAGTTGNGGTCNGCTGCAGAGGTTGTCACGCGTTGATTTGGTTGGCGTTGACNGCGGCAGTGGCCNTGTGGTGGCTACTNACTGGCATCGCGTTAATNTGCGTGCATCAGGCGCCCNCNGTCCGNAANTNGGTNCTNGGCGTCGCCACCGTNGTNNCCGGCANGTCCTTTTGGATCTTGCCCGANACGGCGGCAACGCACTCGGTGAGCAGCGTATTGATGGGNTTCCTGCTTGCGCTGCTAATCTGGGGGTGGCTCGAGCTTGTCTATCTGATGGGATACGTCACTGGTCCTAATAAACATAATGCTCCGGGTGGTGCGGCGACCGGCAAAAGATTCATGCTAGCCTTGGCCACTATCATCTACCATGAAGTGTTGGCGTTGACGGTTATTGTGCTGGCTTTTCTGCAGGTGGGACTGGAGGGAAACAACCTCGTCACACCCCTCGTACTCTCGGTACTTTGGATCATGCGGTGCAGCACTAAGCTTAATTTGTTTTTCGGAGTTCGCCATTTCAACGAAAACTGGTTGCCTACATCGCTAAGTTACGTTNCCAGTTTTATTGTCGTTGGCAAAAACAGTGCGCTGATCGTGCCCACNACTTTTATGGCGGCTTTACTGGCTGCAGCGTTGTTTTTCGCCGGACTAAATGCATCAAGTCCAACCGTTGAACTGACACTGTACTTACTGGCTTGGTTGTCAACTTTGGCGGTACTAGAGCACTTCTTTTTGATGTATCCCGTGGGGGAGCACGCGCTTTGGCGGTGGGCGGTGAGAACGGAATGACGCGCTGAAAAGTGTCACGGATGTTATTGCTTGACCGGACAGAACAAGCAAAATACACTCAGGAATAGAACAACACAGAAAAAAGGAAAATAAAAAGAGAGGACTGGATCTGGGTAAGAAGCTGATAACAGCTCAAAAACCCCTTTTTATTGCTGTTAGATCCAGCCAGCTCTTCGGAACACGGGGGTGTAACGTGCAGCTGGGTAATCAGACAAAAGGGGCAACTGCGTCCCTCGGCTTGGACCAGGCGATCGGGTTAATGGGGTCTCTATCATTGGCAACTCAGGCTAAGCCGGTTGCGGTCGAGGCTCAAATTAGAGCTTACGATGTGATAAAGGCGCAACCCGATGCACCGTTATCNTTGGCAGTGTCCTTGCCTTTCTGCCCCGCACTAGACCTAACCTGCGATCGAGCATCGATCGTTGGTCAACGCGTNGAAGAATATTCTTCGGGACTCATTGCAGAAATAATCTCATTGGCTGCCCATCTGGGGCCAAAAAAATCGCTTCAGAGCATTCATGTGTTTGGCGATTCGGCCAATTACATCTCNGATATCGTAATAGGACAAATCTTCTCAATTATCGNGGATCGTTTTGATTTGAGATCAGACGCCGAAATTACCTTCGAGCTTGACCCTCGAAGGACTTCACGATCTCAATTAGGCTTTCTTCGTGGTTTGGGCGTTACAGAATTAAAGCTGCAAGTCAGAGACATGGATCCGAGAGTGCAGAGTGCCATCGGCCGGTATCAATCAGCTGAGTTGCTCGAGGATGTCATTCAGGTAAGNCGCAATCTTGGCTTCGAATCTATCGGCGTAGACCAGATTTTTGGGTTGCCCTGCCAGACGGCTGAAACGTTTGCGTCGAGCCTTGAGTCATTAATCTCATTGGACCCCGATTGGGTGGAGTGCTATCAGTTTGTTAAGCGGGCGAAGCACTTCCCTCATCAAGCAGCGCTGTTAAATGAAAAGCTCCCCTCTTTGGCAGATAAACTCTTGATGTATAACGCGTTGACAGAATCTATGGATCGCGCTGGTTACACTCCGCTTGGGCTCAACTTGTTTGTGCAGTCGGAAAACCGGCTTGCTCGGTCATTTATTGAAGGCGACGTGTCACTAAATGCCTACGGCTATCACTGCCAACCAGCTAATGCAGTGCTGGGCGTTGGTTTGGCAGCGATTAGCGAGCTTCCGGGTCTCGTATTGCAGAATTCTGGGTCATCCGAGCTATGGCAGCAGTCTGTGACACATGGTTTACTAACTGAGAAAATGGGTCTGCTTAACGATGACGAGCAAATGGAGTTTCGGCAGCTGCTTCGTCAACTGATGTGCAATCAATCCGTGATTTTGAGTTCCGGTGAGAAGCCGCGGGCAGACCAACGCGTTGCCGTCTTGGTGCAATCTGGTTTAGTGGAGTATCGGCAGGATACGATTGGTATAACTCAGTATGGTCGCGAATTACTTCCGCAGCTCTTGCTGGACTCTTCGCCAACGTTTCGAAGTATATAGAGGCCCTATTACAGAGAAGGACTGTTTCTCCCGAGTCCCGATAGCTCAGCACTTAGAGTTCCGCTTCTCATCAGTTCCCATTCTGATTTGAACCATGGTGTGAAGCTGCCGGGTTCGTCATGAATCCACTTATCCAGCGAATCATAGTCGATCCACTTGTGCTCATCGATCTCCGAATCATTCGGATTGATGGATTCGGAGGTGGTTCCCACGAACACTGAACACAGCTCGTGCTCTGAACCGATGTCTAGATAGCAAGCCTGGTAAGTAAACCGATAGATAAAATCTAGCGCTGCTTCACAACCGAGTTCTTCTGCTAGGCGGCGGTGCGCTGCTGTTTGAAGTTTTTCACCTTTTCTGGGGTGACTACAACAGGAATTGGACCAGTATTCGGGCCAGAGAAGCTTAGTTTTGCTTCTTTTTTGAAGCAGGACTTCGCTGTTATCGTTAAAAAGAAAGATTGAGAATGCGCGATGCAGCGTTCCTGACCCCATATGTGCTGAGGCTTTACTTGGGTATCCGCACACGTTATCTTCGGGATCGACGGCAATTAGTAGCTCATCGTCAAATGAAACTTTGGTGTTTGATAAGGTTGAGGTGGGCATCTTAACCGTCTGTTGAGGTAAAAGACCCGCTTCCGGGGGGAATGTGGTTGAGCTAAAGTAGTTAAGTTTTTGGGCGATCGACAGCTCTGGGGGCAGGGTGATCGCAACTTTCCCACTTGCTTTACCACCGGCATTGCTTGTTAAGCCATGCCACGGGTCGTAAAAGTGTGGGGCCCCGCGAGCGGGGCCCTCCCATTTCTTAGCTCCTAGATACTGGAGCAGCTTCTTCCTGTGTGCTGACCGCAGCCATTCCACCAGCGTTGGGGTCACCAAGCCAGTCATAGCGCTCAGTACTCAACAGAATGAAATGGATCATCAGTGCCAAGGTGAATAGGAATACTGCGATTCCTGTCATGACCTGACGTGGGTCAAACATCATCCATAATCTGTGCATACTTTGTCTCCATCAATTGTTTCTACGTGAATAAAATCCACACGCTCCGTAAG
>NYTE01000061.1 GCA_002683335.1 Halieaceae bacterium | reverse complement strand
CGTGACCTCGACCTTGGCAAGGTCGCGCTCTACCAACTGAGCTACACCCGCTTAAATGGCGTCCCCTAGGGGGTTCGAACCCCTGTTCCCGCCGTGAAAGGGCGGTGTCCTAGGCCACTAGACGAAGGGGACAGTGATCCTAACAACAGCAGGCGCGCATGTTAGTTACCCCCTACAGGCCCGTCAAGGGCGAATTTGCCTTCCTTCTGATGGGTGGCGGGATTGGTTACACTACGCCGCTTTCTGAATCTCCTCGGAGAAGGTAACAATCCATGCCCCCCGCCCTTGAAATCACCGGACTAGAAAAAACCTACGCTAATGGATTGCAGGCGTTAAAAGGGATTGATTTGCGGGTGGAAAAGGGCGATTTCTTCGCATTATTGGGTCCCAACGGCGCAGGTAAGTCGACCACGATTGGTGTGATCTGTTCATTAGTTCAAAAGTCAGCCGGTACCGTCCGTGTAAAAGGGATCGATATTGATGAGAACTTTGCGGGAGCGAAACGTCACCTTGGCGTCGTGCCACAGGAATTTAATTTCAATGTGTTTGAGAGCGTTGAAGACATTTTGATTCATCAAGCCGGTTATTACGGTATACCGCTCAAAACCGCTCTCGGGAGAATAGATCTGTACCTGGAGAGGCTGGGGCTGGCGGATAAGCGACATGTTCGAGCTCGAATGCTCTCAGGCGGAATGAAGCGGCGATTGATGATCGCGAGGGCGTTGATCCACGAGCCCAGCGTGCTCATTCTTGATGAGCCCACTGCCGGTGTTGATATCGAGATGCGGCGTTCGATGTACAATTTTTTGCGCGAGATCAATGCAGCGGGGACAACGATCATTCTGACCACGCATTATCTCGAGGAAGCGGAGTCTCTCTGCCGCAATATCGCCATNATTAATCACGGAAAGATCGTGACGAATACTTCGATGAAGANNCTCCTGAGAGANCTNCACCGGGAAATTTTCATTCTGGATTCGCGTGAGNCTCTGCCCCAGGATCTCTCGGTGCAGGGCTTCACAATCACCCGAAAAGACGACTACAGCATCGAAGCGCAGATTGATCGGGGGCAAGATCTGGCNGAGCTTATGGCGGGTTTGCATCAGANAGGTGTGAGCATTATCAGTATGCGCAATCGTGAGAATCGGCTTGAGCAAATGTTTGTATCGCTACTGGAGCAGGCGTCATGACCNCCTACGAGCANTGGGTGGCATTGCTGACGCTCATGCGCAAAGAGATTCGCCGATACACGCGTATCTGGACCCANACACTGTTGCCCTCGGCGATCACAATGTCACTTTATTTTCTGATATTCGGCAACCTGATTGGTTCGCGTATTGGTGAGATGGGCGGTGTTAGCTACATGGAGTTTGTGGTGCCGGGGCTGATTATGATGGCCATTGTCACCAACTCCTACGCCAATGTGGTGTCCTCATTTTTTGGCTCAAAATTTAATAACAGTATCGAGGAGTTACTGGTCTCTCCTACGCCCAATCACATTATTCTTTTGGGTTTCGTCAGTGGTGGTGTCAGTCGCGGCATGTTGGTGGCAGTCATTGTGACGCTGGTAGCGTCTTTGTTCGTGGATCTCAGCATACACAGTTACACTGTGGTGGTTGCCGTGGTGGCGATGACCTCTATCCTTTTTTCGTTATGCGGTCTGATCAATGCCGTATTTGCCAATACCTTCGATGACATTAATATTGTTCCTGCATTTGTCCTCACGCCGTTAACCTACCTAGGGGGCGTGTTTTACTCTCTGGACTTGCTNCCGGAATTTTGGGCAACGGTTTCGCAAGCCAATCCGTTGGTCTACGTGGTAAACGCCTTCCGTTATGGTGTCTTGGGTGTGAGCGATGTCAGCGTTGGATTTGCGTTTGCCATGATCGGGGCTTTCACGCTTGTGGCGTATTGGTACGCGGCGCATTTACTCAAAACCGGTCGACGGTTGCGCACTTAAAGTTTATGGCAGGCGTTCTCGGTCAAGCCGTCCCTGCGCCGCTGTCTTATGCGCCACAGGTACTTGAACGCATTGAACGTANNCGTCCGTTTTCTTGCATCGGTCACGGATGGGACNTTTGGCACTGTTATGAGATGTCGTGGTGTGTCCAGCAAACGGTGGAGCATTGGGTGGGGGTGCTGGCTATTCCGGCGGATTCGCCCGCGACCGTAGAATCCAAGTCTCTAAAGCTCTACCTAAACTCCCTGAATCATCACCATTTCGAGACTCACGAGGCGGCGATACAGGCGATAGTGCGCGATGTTTCAGCGTGTGTGAACGCTACGGTGTCGCTGTCTTGCACGCCGGTGGACCGGTTGGCNAGTATNACTCGTGAGTTGGTTGGNNTGAATCTGCCNGCTTGCAACACANGCGAAGGGCTTGCCATAATTGACGCCACTGTTTTGACGATTTCACCANGGAAGGGGAATGTCGTGTCTGAACACCTTGTAAGTCACAGTCTTCGGTCGCTCTGCCCGGTCACCGCGCAACCAGATTGGGGCAGTCTGTGGGTCCGCTATTCGGGTCCGCCCATCGATCCTGCCAGCCTAGCTACCTATCTCGATGCTTACCGCTCGCATCAGGGCTTTCATGAGCAATGTGTTGAGCAGATTTACTCAGATCTGATGGGTCTGGGTCTGGAATCTCTTGACGTTGTTGCCTTCTATCAGCGTAGAGGGGGTATCGATATCACGCCGTGGCGGAGTTCTGGTGTGATTCCGATCGATCCCCAGCGTATTGGGCGACAGTAGTCTTCATGACCTTAAGGCTAATGCGTCGTAGCGTTCTCTCGAGCGCCCTGCTAACTGTTGCCGTGATTGCCCTCTCGCTGCCCTCAAGCGCTGCGCCCGGCTTGACTGAAAACGAGTTGAAGGCCGTTTTTTTATTGCGGTTATCGCAGTTTGTCAGTTGGCCAGATGACCAATCGGCAAGGATTTTTTGCATTGCTCCGGCGTCAGAACTCGCGACGCTATTACAGGAGATCGTTGCCACTGAGTCTGGTGATCGTGAGGTGAGGCCCCTCATTTCACATCAAGTCAATGGCTGTGATGTGGTCTTTGAATCTTTCAATGACAACGCAGAGAAACTGGTGGCTGCCAGGGGTGTGCTGTGGGTAAGCGATCAGCCAGGGTTTGCCAGAGAAGGCGGCATGATTGAGTTGAAGCGCAATGGCGCGAGGATGAAGCTGGTCATTAATCTCGAAGTGCTGGAGTCGGCAGGTCTGAGGGCTAGTAGCAAGTTACTGCAGCTATCTGAGGTGGTGGGGGACCTTTCGGGTGATGCCTAGTCGAATCGGACAACACTCTATCCATCGGCACCTCGCAAAAGTGGGTGCTTTTATCACCAGTATGGTGGGTGGAGTGTTCCTGTTTGTCTTACTAGCTGTCTCTCTGATGGGCGCTAAGGAAGAGCTTTTGGAGAGCACCTCTGCTTTGGCGAGCGTGCTGGCCTCCAATTTGACCGCTTCTGTCGTTTTTCGGGACCCGGGTACGGCCGCGGAGCTTTTGAAAGGGTTGGATTCGGCCCCGCATGTAATCGACGCGCGGCTTGTATTGTTAGACGGAACCGATTTTGCGCGCTACCGACTCGCAGAATCGTCGCCTGACGATCTCTTGGAGAGCGCGTACTCAGAGACACTGAGGATTCCTGTTCAGCTAGAAGGAGAACAAATTGCCTCGTTGACCGTGGCGGTAAACCTGTGGCCGGTTTATGAGCGTTTGATATGGGTTTCTATTTTGGCTGGGCTGCTTTGGTTAGTGGGTATTCTAGCCGCGTATGCGCTGTCGAGAGCTTTGAATGCCCGGGTAACTCAACCTCTGGCTGACCTCGCGGCAATGATGTCTGAAGTCACAGAACGTGAGGACTACGGCCGACGGTTCTCCTACCAGCAGAACAACGAGCTGGGACTGGTGGTCGACGCCTTCAACGAGCTAATGGTCCGAACTGAAGATCGGGAGCAACGACTCAAAAATATGATTGCCGCGCTGGTGAAGGCGAGGGATGAAGCGGAGACGGCCGCGCGCTCTAAAACAAGCTTTCTAGCGAATATGTCTCACGAGATACGCACCCCCATGAACGGTGTTATGGGCATGATCACCTTGCTAAAGCGAGGTCAACTGAGTGATCAGCAGAGAGCATACTTTGAGACGATCGAGCGATCATCTGAGGCCTTGCTGACGATCATTGACGATATTCTTGATTTCACCAAGATTGAGGCGGGCCGCCTGGTTCTCATACGAGAAACTTTTGACTTCGCCGATAGCATTTCTTCGATCGAAGCGCTATTTGCAGAAACGGCCAAGCAGAAAGGACTTCAACTGCACTTTGACATGGGTGAGGGCGTGCCGCGACGCATAGTTGGCGACCCAGGGCGTATTCGACAGGTGCTCCTTAATTTAATTGGTAATGCGATTAAATTCACCGATAGTGGGTCCGTCACTTTGCTTGTTCGTGTGATCGATGACGCCGTCTCGCCCAAGTTAAAGTTCAGTGTCGAAGATACTGGGTCGGGTATTCTTGCAGAAGATGCAGAGCGCATCTTTGGAGAGTTTTTTCAGGTAGATGTGAGTCTGACTCGGGCACACGGGGGAACCGGTTTGGGGTTGGCGATTGCCAGACAGTTGGCGACCTTGATGGAGGGTTCCATCAGTTACCAGCCTAACCCAGCTCGAGGCAGCATTTTTGTATTCGAGATCCCGCTTTTAGAGGCGTCTTCCAATGAGGCGCTCGGTCCCTCTATTTCTGCATTGACCGCTAGTCAGGCCAGATCAGAGTCGGCGCGGCTGGGGAGGTTGACTAATCCTGACTCGGCTGATGTCGCGCCAGAAATCAAGCAAAGAGAGCAGGCAGGTTCGGCTCGGTACGAGCTCAGGGTTTTGGTTGCCGAGGATTCGGAGGTCAATCAGTTCATCATTAGCGAACTGCTGGCGGACCTGGTGATGGAGATCAGGGTGGTGGCCGACGGCCTAGCGGCGGTCGAGGTCTTTAAATCTGAAGTTTTTGATCTGGTGCTGATGGATATTCAAATGCCGAGAATGGATGGATTGGAGGCGACACGCCAAATTCGCACGCTCCAGCGGCGTGATTTGATTAACGCAGAGTGCTTGGTGGTGGGATTGTCGGCTCACGCGATGAGCGGAGATCGAGCAAAGTATTTAGCCGAGGGAATGGCAGATTACCTTACTAAGCCTATCCATCCGGCAGCATTACAAGAAATTTTGGATGTTTGTTGCAAAAACATAGCCCGGTAGGATGAAACGGGATATCGATTAAGATAATAGGGAGGTTTCCTAAAATGGAATTTAGGGCTTTCGGAAAATACCGCATCATTGGGCTTTGCACTGCCGCGGTGCTGATTGTCTGTTTTAGCCGGGCAACATTTGCACAAAAAGTGCCGTCCGATTTGTTGGATCTTTCTATAGAAGAGCTTGTCGCCGCAAACGTTATTAGCGATGCCGAAAGAGCAATGCTGGATAGCCGCTGGCATGTGTCCTATACCTATGCGATATCGAATTACGATGAATACTACATAGGGACTAACAGCGTGTCTTACGACGACGTGATGTTTACCACTGGGGGAGAGCCACGCACCGATACAAACTATCCGGTTGTGCCTACTGAGATTAAGCAGGAAGTTCATGCCCTGAGGGTGGCTTTTGACTTAACCGATACTGTGACGGTAAGGGCCCAGCTGCCGATGGTGAAGCAAAGCACTGACCACATCTCAATTGTCCCGGGTTATGACGCTTTTAATATTGGCTCCGACGGCGTGGGCGATCTGGCTTTGGTATTGGATAGTACGATTAAGCAGACCCTAAACAGTGTCTGGAAGGCAGGGCTGGGGGTGAGTGCACCGACTGGTTCTATAGAGGAAGAGGGTGACACTCCCAGGGCGCCGGGAAATCAGCAGTTGCCCTATACAATGCAGCTAGGCTCAGGCACATGGGATTTCCCGCTCTTTTTAAGCTTTCGCAAGTATGAAGCTCGCTGGGATTGGGGTCTGGACGCCAGCTTTGTTGTTCGTACGGGTAAGAATGACCGTGACTATCGCCTGGGTAACAAAGCCAGCGTTGGTGGTTGGGTTATGTGGAGTAGCTCATCAGTGCTAAAGCCTGGGGTCCGGCTGGACTATCGTTGGCGTGATGACATCTATGGCGAGGACGCCTCGTTGAGGGTTGCCAATCTGGCGTTTCCGTACCCCGCCCCCGTAACAAATCCGAACGCATTTGGTGGTAAACAGCTTGATGTAGAGGTTTTTTTGCGCGTGCCGTTTGCGGATAAGTGGTACGCAGAGATTTCTTATGCTCGGCCTCTATTCCTTGATCTGAATGGTCCTCAGTCATCGGAGAAGTATCACTTCAGCCTCGAGGTGGGCACCTCGTTTTAGGCTAGGCCATCGGTTCAGTGAGCTTATCACTGTGCTAATATCGTCGCCCACGGAGAGCTGGCCGAGTGGTCGAAGGCGCACGCCTGGAAAGTGTGTATACCGTAAGGTATCGAGGGTTCGAATCCCTCGCTCTCCGCCATACCCGTAAAGACCGCATAAACACTTAAATCCGGTCTGTTTTTTACGACAAATGACTAGATGGTCTCCCATGGTACTGCAATATCTCTCAAGCTACAGCGATACCTACGGGGCGTAACGCCGTGCCTGATTGACTAAGCCATTTGCACTACGTTGATCTTCAGCCGCGGGAAAGCCCCAACCAAAGCGGCTTAATAACAACAGTGCCCTTGTATATGCATAACAT
>NYTE01000060.1 GCA_002683335.1 Halieaceae bacterium | reverse complement strand
ACAGGGTGAATTTCTCGATGTCATTTTCACATATTACTGCCCACCACCTGCGCTGGATAGACCAGAAAAAGCGCAATGAGGGAATGTTCCGACGGAGTCCCGAAAACAGCCGGCTTGCTCGGCTTTACAGACTACTTTTCTGCGCGGTGTGGGTGGGGCAAGGCGTTTTTCGACTGGAAAGGCTCAAAGGCCCCGCTCAATTTGAGATCCATAAAATGGATGATACCCGCGAGGCCCAGTACACTGGCTACGATCTGGAAATCGATGCTTCGTAAAGCCAACTTCGCTGCCACTAGCAGCAGTAGCCCCGACATAATATGCAGAAGAAAGGGCGGTAGCCCGCTGGCGCCGGCTCGGCGGTGTCGCCAAATGAGCCATCCTGCCTCTAGTGCCATGCCAATCAGTATCAGATCAATCAGCAGCGGCAGCGTTAGCCAGCCCGGCATGCGCTACGCTCGCGCTAATCCAAGTAATTGGGCGACGTCTTTAAAGAAGACTCTGATGTGTGCGAATGGACGCCGGCGCACCAACTTTTTGGTCGTATAGGACTGCCACGTGAGAGTTTGTACATCGGGATCCCGGCACATTGCGACGAACTTTTCTCTTCGTTTGTCCGTGCCGTACCAAAAGCGTTGCAACAGTCCGAGCGCCCAGAATACCCTGCCGTGCAGTTTCATGAATCGTTTGCGCGCCTGTGCGAGCGCGCGGGCATCGCCAGTCTCCAAAAACGTATGCATGGCGTCCGCAGCAAGCCGTCCACACAGCATGGCGTAATAAATACCCTCTCCTGATGCTGGCGCGACAACACCGGCGGCATCGCCCGATACCAGCACCGCGCGACCATCATCCCAGCGCTTCATGGGTTTCATGGGAATTGGTGCGCCTTCCTTGCGCTTGGTTACGGCGTCTGCCAGTCCCACGTCTTGCCTCAGCGCGGCGACCGATGCCTTGGCAGAAAAATCCTTGTGGGCGCTACCTACCCCGATGCTGGCATTGCGACCATGAGGAAAAACCCAGGCATAAAAATCGGGCGACAGGCGCCCCTGGTACCACACATCGCAGCGATCCGGATCATAGGCGGCCCAGTTTTGATCTTCCGGCACTTCAATAATTTCGTGATAAGCCAATACCCAAGGCGTTTTTTCAGCGTCGGGAATGGTGGCGCGCGCAACCGCGGAGCGCGCACCATCGGAGCCGATTACGCTGCGTGCTGTAACGGTCATGACACGGGGGTTGTCGTCTTTGGTCTGATAAGTCAGCTCAATCAGGTCATCCACATAACGAAGCGATTTAAAGGCGCCGGCGACAACATCGGCACCCGATTGGCGCGCTCGCTCGCGGAGCCAGGGATCGAATTCATCCCGATCCACCATGCCAACGTAGGTCCCATCAATCGGCATATCAACGGCTTCACCGCGGGGCGATACCATGCGCGCTGAACGGATTCGTGCAACCAAAAGATGCTCGGGAATGTCGAATTCGGCCATCAGGCAAGGCGGGATTGCGCCGCCACAGGGTTTGATACGAAAACCGCGTTCCAAAAGCAGGACCTTGTGGCCGCTCCGCGCCAGATCATTGGCGGCAGTGGCGCCCGAGGGCCCGCCCCCAACAACGATTGTGTCGTAGGCAGCGCTTTGCTCATTCATTTCATTCCTCCATCCCCTGCTTCAGCAAGGGCAATGTCGCCAAATGAGGGAAGGTCTTGATTGTGGCCAACCCCCCAGCTTGCAATGTGGATATGTCGTGCCAGCGAGGCCGCGACCAGAAAAAGAGCGCCTTCGCAGGCGAAAACCAAACCGTAGGAGATAGCGGGGGTGTCGAGCCAGTAGCGGCTTACATCCACTGCAACCGTCCCCAGAAATCCGCCCAGTGCAAAGGCGATAGCTTGTGCAGCGCCCCAAAGCCCCATGCGAATTCCCTCGCGTTTTTCGGCGCCTTGGCTGGCTAAAACCATCATGCCGCCGATCGCGGCAACGGCAAAGCCACCGTTGGCTGTTCCGAGCAAAAAGACATTGGCTTCGAGTGGCCAGTCATTGTGGTTCAGCCCCCCCCAGCAGAGTAAAAACAGGGCGACGGCCGACAGACAGCAGCCGCCTCTGATCCACAGCTGCAACAGGGCTGCGCCGCGTGATTTAAAGAGCAATGTCGAGATCGCCATGGCCGCCATGCCAAGTAACACACCGGCGTGCTGGATGCCTGCCAACTGGGTAGATTCACCCGGCGTTCTCCCGAACACTAATCCCGCAAAGGGCTCGAGAATCAGATCCTGGGCGGAGTAGGCGAGCATCGATACGAAGACAAAAATCGTGAAGATGCGTGCCTCGGGTTCTTGCCAAATGTCATGTAAAGCTTCTCTGAAATCGCCAGAACGTCGGCTCACTTGACCAGAGTGATTTTGCGAGACGGTAGGGTTTAGCGGTTCAACATTCCTGATCGCGAACAGCGTTATCACAATTGCGATTGCTGATACGGCAGTGGTAACAGTGAGCAAACGTTCAGGGGAATAGGGGTCCAGATAGTGGCCAGCAACGCCGGCGGTGACAGCAAAGCCCACAATCATCATAAACCATACCAGAGCGGCTGCAGCGGGTTTGCGCTCGGAACTGACTTGTTTGGCAAGCAAAGCAAGCAGTGAGGTGCCTGTGGCACCGGTCCCCACGCCAATGGCGAAGAAACCCAATGCCGCNACACAAAGCCCNAACCAGTATTGTGTTGCGATGAGCGTGGTGCCCCATGCCGCGATGATTCCCCCGGCGCCCAGTATGATCATGCCGCCGATAATCCACGGCGTCCGCCTGCCTCCGATATCAGAGCCGTGGCCAATGCGCGGTCGGGCAAGCTGCACTGCGTGGTGAATCGTGACTAAAAATCCCGGGAGTGATGCGGCCAGGGCCATTTCCACGACCATGATGCGATTCAGTGTGGATGTGGTGAGCACAACTATGCCGCCCAATGCGGTCTGGATCAGACCGAGCCGAATGATTTGCCACCAGCTGAGCAAGTCAGCGGAGCGGCTACTGGAAATAGTCATGTGAACCAACCCCCCAGTCCCACCGCAGTAGCCATCATCCCTGCTACATAGAGGGAGACGCCGGTAGCGTTGTACCAAGGAGCGAGGCGCTCGGGGTCCGATAGTAACCGTCTCATTGCCAGTAATTGGGCTAATACGCTGCTACTGACAGCTGCGGCGCAGAGCACCAGCTGCCAATGAAGCAGCAGGGCGACGACACAAAGCTGTGGAATCAACATGAAAACGCACGCGACTTTGGCTGCCTTTTCGCGACCGAGTTGAGCTGGCAGGGATCGAATTCCCATACGAAGGTCGCCGTGGACACTTTTGAAATCGTTGAGAGTCATGATGCCGTGGGCCCCGATGCTGTAAAGTAGGGCGATCATCAGGATGGGTGAGGGCGGTAGCTTACCGCCCAATACAATAGCCGCGCCNGTGATCCAGGCCAGTCCCTCATAACTCAGACCCACGGCACTGTTCCCCCACCAGCCGTTTAATTTGAGTCGGAGGGGAGGAGCACTATAGGCCCATGCCAGCAGGAGGCCCAGGCAGGTTGCTGCGGCGACCCAAGTCCCGAGCATCAGAGCCCATGCCTGAGCGATCACGGTCCAGATGACGGCAAAGTGCAGTGCAGTATTGCNCGGGACCCTACCAGAGGGAATAGGGCGGTGGGGTTCATTCAACGCATCGACGTCTTTGTCAAACCAATCGTTGACGACCTGGCTGGCACCGCAAACCAGAGGCCCGGTGAGCGCGATACCTGCTAAAAGCGCCCAAGCCGTGGGAGCGGTGCCAGGACCGGCAGATACCCAGCCACACAGAAACGCCCACATGGGCGGGAACCACGTGATCGGTTTGAGGAGTTCAAGCAGTGCGCCCGGTGACGCCCTACCAACTGTTACGCTGACCGGGGCAGACTGAGTCATTGATCAATATTGGCGATGGATAGGAATTAAGTCAATTTTATTTTACATTTATACCGTCAAGCTTTTTTTTGAAATCTACCCTCGAAGGGTGTGCGTANNAAATGNNNAGAAACNAGAAACNAGAAACCGGAGAANGTTATGCAATTTAAANTNCTAGTCGGTGGTGCCTTGTTGGCCCCTTTTATATTCGCCCNCAGTGCATNGTCGGCTCANCATGAAGAGGCNGCCGCCGAAGTGGCAGGGGCTNACNCAGACTGTCAGCTNACGATCGAAGCAAGCGATACCATGCAATACAACACGTTAGAGATGAGTGCGCCTGCTTCATGTGAGGAAGTGACTGTGACTNTGGTNCACACTGGACGACTNCCTAAAGAGGGNATGGGCCATAATTGGGTGCTGACAACNTCAGCGGACTTTAATGATGTGGCAAACGCAGGGATGCGAGAGGGTCTNAGCAANAANTATATCCCTTCAGGTGATGCAAGAGTNATTGCGGGTTCAGCAATTATTGGTGGCGGTGATTCAACATCCGTGACTTTCTCGACGAGTGGGATGTCTGCAGATGAGGCTTATACCTACTTCTGCAGTTTCCCCGGCCACTGGGGAATGATGAAAGGCTCATTTAAGCTGGTCTAGTCGATAGGAATCGGGTGTTTAGTGTGATCAGGGTGCCCAGGGCACCCTTTTTCGTGAGCCGAGGTTTACCGTCGAGATTACGGCGCACTCCGTAGGCGTTTAATTACGCTACTTCATCTTCCGAATCACCGATGTCAAATCGCTTTAGCTTGGTGTAAAGGCTCTGCCTGCTTAAACCCAGCAGTTCCGCCGCNGCTGCGCGATTGTCCTTAGTCAGCTTCAAAGCAGCCTCCACGCAGAGCGCCTCGATGACATCGGTCGACTCTCTCACTAGCTGCTTCAGGGGAACCCGTCCTACTCTGCCTGTTATCTGCTCTATTGAGCGGGGTAAGTGGACATCAGTAGTCTGTCGGTTATCGATGCGTCGACTAATGTTTCTGATAAACATGACAATCACGATTTGATTATTGACCCTCGTTCGCACGGCTGATAACTCAACATCAATGTGCATGCCCGTCTCCGTTCGGAGTACCGTGTTAAACAATTGTAAAGGGCTGTCGGTTTCGACATTGCCCAGCATGACATTTAAATCGACATTGGAACGCCCAAGCCATCTGTCAGCCCTTCTCCCGGCCGCCTGGGACACTTCTTGTATACCCGTTAAGTTAAGATAGGCGGCGTTAGCAGTGATGACGACACCGGTCTCGTCGGTCACAAGAATGCCATCTGGTGAATGATCAAACGCATCTTTGGATATCCCCATCTCAGCGGCATTGCTGGATGTTGGTGCGATGCGCATGAGCAGTCTAGTTTCATTGCCTTGACGCAGGCACATCGNACCTATAGCTATAGTATTGCCCGTTATCGTTGTCACCTCTCCTGAGACCATCCCGGTGACACTTCGTGCTTCTCGCTGTAACTCTGTGACGGCGCGGGAAGCTATATTATCCAGACCCACGGGGAAGATTCGGCCCACTAAGGCGTCCTCNCCAACCCCGAGCAAAACCCCGGCGGTGCTGTTGGCTTCAAGCACTCGNCCGGAAAGATCATCAATGACTAGGAAGCCTTCCGACATCATTTCCATCATCCGTCNNTAGCGTGCCTCTAGNCGACGATTGTTCCAATAATCCTGTTCCAGCGTTTTCTGNGCGTTGACGAGTTGCTGTTTGAGGCTCGTTTCACTTCGGAGNTCTATACATATCAGAGATGTCGTGTCAGTTTCCGCATCCGTGCACATCCAGCAACTTAGCGGAATCATCTCTACTTCGCCTTTTGGNCACAGCAGCAGNTCTATGCGACTGGATGCACCGGGGTTTGATCGAGATGTGTCGATNGCGGTGCGAGCCAGCGCGATATCGATTTCATGTATTAGTTCAAGCCAGCTGATTCCGATAATTGTGGATATGGGCAGGAGGTCCAGTAGGTCGGAATCAGATTCTACATGAGTGATCATACCTTTCGGGTCTAGCGTAATTTGCAGGTCTGATATCCCCGAGAGCAGTGATCTCGCTGTAGCTGAGGAGCTGCTTGACACGTTTTTTGCCTCCCNGAGACGANAGTGTCGTAATTTTTTGACACTATTAATCATCTCAGTTTTTAGACACTATAAATCATCTCANTGACCCCCCGCAAATACAGCAGGCGAGAAAATCGCAGCCAATCGNGTTTTAGGCGCAAAAGGTCTGCCCGTCGAGCGTCTAAAATGATGCATTTTAGAATTGTAAAAAAGGTTTGACACTCACACGGGGTAACTCTACTCTCAAGCTGATAATAATTGCCGTAACACTCTGGGTACGGCTGGAGGTTTGCATGGGCGTGGATCAGTCGGCACTGGGCTGGCAGAAGCAGACGCTGTACACCCCGGCAGAGCGCGCTCGCCGTGATGCAACAGTATGGACGTTGGTACAGGGCATACTGGCGCCGCTGCAGTTTCTGGCATTTGCTATCAGTCTTTGTCTTGTCATCAATTTTCTCCTTAATGGTGTGGGTCTCGAAGCCGCTACGGTTTCTGTGATGATTAAAACAGCGGTGCTTTACTTGATCATGGTGACCGGCGCTATATGGGAGAAAGTCGTTTTCGGCCGCTATCTGTTCGCACCGGCTTTCTTTTGGGAAGACCTAGTCAGCATGCTGGTGATGGCCTTACACACGCTGTATGTCGTGATGTGGATCGCCGGGTGGGGCAGCCCCGCTGAACAAATGTGGGTGGCACTTGCTGCTTATGCGAGTTACGTCGTGAACGCGCTGCAGTTCCTGCTCAAATTTCAAGCCACTAAACTAGATCCTGGTGCACCTCAAACTGCCAGTCCCGCGGCAATAAGCGCTAGTGGAACGCTGGGATCATGAGTCAGGTCATTGCCCGAGCCGATGGGGACAGCTTGCCTTCGATCACNACTGAGCGCGGTGAACGCGCGGTGTTTTGTGGTCTGACGTCCATNATTTGGTTGCACCGTCGCATTCAGGATGCATTTTTTCTCGTNGTCGGATCGCGGACCTGTGCNCACTTGNTGCAGTCAGCGGCNGGCGTGATGATTTTNGCCGANCCACGTTTNGCTACCGCAATTCTNGGNGAGCGNGATTTGGCGGGNATGGCGGATTGNCATGAAGAATTGGATCGTGTCGTAGCGCAGTTATTGGNGCGTCGGCCNGATATCCGACGCTTATTTTTGGTGGGTTCTTGTCCGTCTGAGGTCATCAAGCTAGATCTTGCCAATGCAGCGGCGCGATTACAGGGAGCCCATGACAACCGCTTGAGAATCTCGGCATTCAGTGGCTCGGGAATAGAAACAACGTTTACGCAAGGTGAGGATCAATGTCTTGCCAGCATGGTGCCGGATTTGCCTGCAGCACAGGATGGGACACCGCGGTTGATGGTGGTCGGTACGTTAGCCGATATTGTCGAGGACCAGTTTCGACGACACTTCACTCAGCTGGGTATTACCGAGGTGGACTTTTTTCCGGCGGCACGTGCTGACGACTTGCCAGTGGTGGGCCCCGGCACGCGAATACTGCTGGCGCAACCCTATCTCAGTGACACCGTTGCGGCATTGAAAAAACGTGGTGCTGCGCTGATCAGTGCGCCTTACCCATTGGGTATTCAGGGCACGCTCGCTTGGTTCCAGACAGCTGCAGCACACTGGGGGCATTCAGCTGAGACAGTGCAAGAGGCGTTGGCGATTCCGATTGCGCGAGCGCAAAAAGCGCTGAGTCGAGTCCGTACGTCGCTTGAGGGCAAAAGTTTACAGTTTCTGCCGGATTCACAGCTCGAAATTCCCTTGGCAAGGTTTTTAAGTGAAGAGTGTGGCATGTCGCTTCTTGAGGTGGCCACGCCTTTTATCGATCAATCTCTGATGGCCGAAGAGTTAGCGCGGTTAGCCGAAGATGTGCGTTTGGTTGAAGGGGCTGATCTCGATTCGGCGTTGGCGCGGGTTAGGGCGAATCGCCCTGATCTCACCGTCTGTGGGATGGGCATTGCGAATCCACTAGAAGCCGAGGGGCTGCGAACTAAGTGGTCGATTGAGCTGGTGTTTACGCCGATACAGGGTTTTGATCAGGTGGCTGATCTCGCGGGACTGTTCTCGCGCCCGCTCGTGCGAGAACGACAGCTTGAGGTGGGATCATGGAGTTAGCGCTGTGGACCTATGAAGGACCTCCCCATGTGGGTGCGATTCGGATCGCGGCGTCAATGCGCGATGTGCATCTGGTACTTCATGCGCCCCAAGGCGATACCTATGCGGATCTGTTGTTCACTATGATTGAACGCGAAAATCGCAGACCACCTGTAACGTGGACTACCTTCCAGGCACGGGACCTTGGCAGCTCAACTGCTGAGATGGTGATCAATACGCTGGAGGGTGTCTGCGAACGCTATAATCCTCAGGTGTTGTTGGTGGCAGAGTCGTGCACTGGGGAGCTTCTGCAAGATCAACCGGGCGCGCTGGCGAAGGGTGCCAACCTGTCGGCGCCGGTGATTCCGATCGAAATGGCGGCCTACACTCACAAAGAAAATTGGGGCGCGAGCGAGACGTTTTACCAGTTGGTGCGCGGCTTATTGGCGGCCAGATCCTTAAAGCCCGGTGAGACAAAGGCACCCCGCGGAGCGGATCAGCCGCCATCAGTGAATCTTATCGGTCCTACTAAGCTAGGCTTCCGTTGCCGCGATGATGTGGTGGAAGTGCAAAAGTTATTAGAGCAGATGGGCGTTCGCGTCAATGTGGTGGCGCCGCTGAATGCGACGCCGAGAGACTTGCTGCGTATTCCCGATGCCGATGCCAATGTGAACCTGGCCCCCGAGATCGGTGACCTCACCTGTGATTGGCTAAAACGTCAATTTCATCAGCCCATTATTTCTGCGGTTCCCATCGGCTGGGGCGCCACGCGTGACTTTATTGCCGAAGTGTCTGAGACGCTGGGCTTGGACATCGACGTCGAGTCAGTGGGCGACAGTCGCCTGCCGTGGTATAGCCGGTCGGTTGATTCCACTTACTTGACTAATAAGCGTGTTTTCATTTTTGCAGATGGCACTCATGCTATCGCAGCGGCGCGAGTTGCGCGTGACGAAATGGGTTTCGAGGTCGTTGGCTTGGGCACTTATAGTCGCGAGCGGGCTAGAGACGTGCGTGCGTTGGCTAAGGAATATGGTTTAGAAGCACTGATCACAGACGATTACCTCGCGGTTGAGCGAGCGGTTGAAGCGCTGCAGCCCGAATTAGTACTGGGCACCCAAATGGAACGTCATATTGCTAAACGTCTCGGCTTACCTTGCGCTGTGATCTCGACGCCCGCTCACGTGCAGGACTATCCCGCCCGATACTCGCCGCAGATGGGGTTTGAGGGCTGCAATGTGTTATTTGATACTTGGGTTCACCCGCTCATCATGGGGCTCGAAGAGCATCTTTTGACGATGTTCCGCGACGACTTTGAATTCAATGACACCGCTGCACCCTCGCACCTTGGAGGCGAGGGGGGTGGCGCACACCAGCCTGACGCGGTGGCTCCGGTCGCAGAAACTACCGAAACCAATGAGCCTGGCGCCATTGCTTGGGCTGTCTCTGCCGAGAAGGAACTGCGCAAGATTCCCTTTTTCGTGCGCGGTAAAGCGCGCCGTAATACCGAGCACTTTGCTAGTGAGAATGGTTTGTCCGTGATCGATGTCGAGACGCTTTATGAAGCGAAAGCACACTACAGTCGCTGACAGTGCCAGCCCACTGCGGGTTGTGCTGGTCACGCTTGATAACCATGTCAGTGGGGCGTGGTCTCGTGCGGCTGGTGCACTGTCAAAGCAGGTGCCTGACTTAGCGGTTTCGTCACATGCCGCAACGGATTGGGATCGTAATCCGGCGTCACTCGAGGCGACGCTAGCGGCGATTGCCGAGGGTGACATCATCATTGTCACCATGCTCTTTATGGAGCCACACATTGAGGCCGTTCGCGAAGCACTGACCGCTCGTAGCGATCACTGTGATGCGATGATCTGCTGCATGTCGGCTCCCGAAATTATGCGCTTAACGCGCATGGGCCGGTTCCGAATGGATACCGAAGCAACGGGCGCAATGGCGTTGCTCAAGCGGATGCGAGGTGGTGGTGATAAGTCCAAGCGCCCGGCAGGTGCACAGCAAATGACAATGCTGCGTCGCTTGCCGCGGTTGCTGCGGTTTATACCGGGCACAGCGCAAGACGTGAGAGCGTATTTTCTGACCTTGCAATACTGGTTGGCGGGATCAGAAGTGAATCTGGCCCGCATGATGACATTTTTGATTTCACGTTATGCAGAGGGTGCCGACGTGACACTCAAAGAGAGCCTGACCTACGAACCCCCTGTCGAGTACCCCGAGACGGGTCTTTATCATAAGAGCTTGCCGAACCGGATGACCGATGATCCCGCGCAGTTGCCGCGCGTGCCAAAGCAGAAAAAAACTGGGACCGTGGGTTTGTTGTTGATGCGATCTTACGCCCTGTCTGGGAATAGCGGTCATTACGACGCAGTGATCGAGGCGTTCGAAGGACGCGGATTACAAGTGATCCCCGCGTTTGCATCAGGTCTTGATGCGCGGCCTGCGGTGGATGCTTTTTTCATGGATCGTGGCAAGCCCATTGTCGATGCCGTGATCTCGCTGACCGGCTTCTCGTTAGTCGGGGGGCCTGCTTACAACGACACGGATGCCGCGCAAGAACTGCTTGAGAAACTAGACGTGCCTTATCTGGCCGTTCAGGGACTGGAATTTCAGAGCCTGCAGGACTGGGAAGCGTCCACGACTGGGTTGATGCCGGTGGAGGCAACCATGATGGTTGCGATTCCAGAATTGGATGGCGCGACTGGTGCCATGGTCTTCGGTGGCCGATCCGATGTGGCGACTAATGAACAATCCGACATGCAGCCGCATACAGAGCGTGTCGTCCGATTGGCTGACCGAGTTGAGCGCTTGGTGTCGTTGCGGCGGTCGTCAAAAGCAGAACGTAAAGTGGCGATCGTGCTGTTTAATTTTCCGCCGAACAGCGGCGCAACGGGGACCGCTGCACACTTAAGTGTTTTTGAATCGCTATTTAATACCCTGCGCGCCATGCGTGACGAGGGTTATTCTGTCGAATTACCCGAGTCGCATGAAGCACTGCGCGACGCCGTGTTATCTGGCAACGCAAACCAGTTTGGTGCCGAAGCGAATGTGCATTACCGAATACCGGTCGATGATCATGTGCGATCTGAGCCATGGCTAAACGAAATCGAAGCGCAATGGGGTCCGGCGCCGGGTAAAGAGCTGACCGATGGGCAGCATCTGTTTATTTTGGGTGAATCATTTGGCAATGTGTTGGTCGGGATCCAGCCCTCCATTGGTTACGAAGGTGATCCCATGCGTTTGCTTTTCGAGGGTGGATTGGCGCCGACACATGCGTTCTCAGCATTCTATCGCTGGATTCGTGAAGGCTATGGCGCTGACGCCGTATTGCATTTTGGTACTCATGGCTCGTTAGAATTCATGCCCGGAAAGCAAGTGGGCTTGTCGAGTGCCTGCTGGCCAGATCGACTGATTGCTGATCTACCTAACGTCTACTTATATGCGGCTAACAACCCCTCCGAAGGGTTGATTGCCAAGCGTCGTGCGGCATCGACCCTCGTCAGTTACCTCACGCCACCGGTCACACATTCGGATCTTTACCGACACTATGTTGATCTGCGCGCCTCGATTGATCACTGGCGGCAACGACCGGCCGAGATGACTCAAGACGCGGAACAAACGATGGTCGATACGGTCTTGGCGATTGCTGCGCAGTGTGAGTTGTGTGAAGAGGGCACTCAATGGCCGCTTGAGCAGTGGTCAACCAACATGATGGCACTGCGCGATCGCCTTGATGAAATTGAACAGGCGCTGATTCCTTTTGGCCTACATGTTGTCGGTGAGCCAATGAAGCCAGCCGACCGAGCTGAATTGGTGAGCGCAATGGCCGAAGCGGGTGGCGCGCAAACGGTATCCCCGGCGCAATTGGCCTCGGCGATTGAAGATGGCGAACTGTCGGCGTTGCCCGATTTACTGGCGGAGCATATGCCAGAGTCCGAAAAAAACGACACAGAGACCTTAGCGACAACGCTTCGCGACGCCTCCCATATTCTTGAAGAGGACCACGAGTTGAAGGCGTTATTAAGAGCGTTGGATGGTCGTTTTATCTCGCCGGTGAAGGGTGGAGATGTACTACGGGCGCCGGACATTTTACCGACGGGTCGCAACGTTCACGGCTTCGACCCTTATCGATTGCCCGCCGGCTTAGCGCAGGCCGAGGGTCATCGACAGGCTGATCAATTGCTGGCCCGGCATCAGTCAGAGACGGGCTCCTTACCGGAGTCGGTAGCGCTCGTGCTATGGGGCACTGACAATCTGAAAACCGAGGGCGTGAGCATCGCTCAGGCGCTGGCCTTGCTGGGCGCTGAGGCGAGACAAGATAGTTACGGACGTGTGGTCGGTGCCAAGCTGACCCCGTTGGCGTCCCTAGGCAGAC
Organism: Halieaceae bacterium; assembly: GCA_002683335.1. Classification (GTDB taxonomy): domain Bacteria; phylum Pseudomonadota; class Gammaproteobacteria; order Pseudomonadales; family Halieaceae; genus Luminiphilus. The sequence continues at coordinate 1,904 of NYTE01000060.1, read as the reverse complement.
CGCGCATTGACGTGCTGGTGACGTTGTCAGGCATCTTCCGCGATTTGCTACCAACGCAAACACAATTGCTGGCAGAAGCCACTTGGCTCGCGGCTACCGCGGACGAGGATCCCGAAGAGAATTTTGTGCGCAAACATGTACTAGCCTATCAGGCAGAGCACGGTGGCGATATTGAAGCCGCGGCACTGAGAGTTTTTAGTAATGCAGAAGGGGCTTACGGTTCAAATGTGAACTACTTGCTCGATAGCGGTCGTTGGGAAGAGGAAGAAGAGCTCGCCGACTGCTATACCCAACGCAAAGGGTTTGCCTATGACCGTCACGGCAAGGTGAGTAAGCAATCAAGCCTACTCAATCGCGTTCTCGAAGATGTCGAGCTCACCTATCAAAACCTTGATTCAGTCGAGCTGGGCATTACGACAGTCGACCATTATTTCGGCACGCTTGGCGGCATCAGTAGTGCCGTTCACCGGGCTCGCGGCGAACGAGTGCCGGTTTATATCGCCGACCATACGACCGGTGGAGCGGGTCGAGTACGAACGCTCAACGAACAAGTGGCACTAGAGACCCGAACGCGGCTGTTGAATCCCAAGTGGTATGAATCGATGTTAGATCATGGCTATGAAGGGGTGAGACAAATAGAGGCGCACGTCACCAATACCATGGGTTGGTCGGCGACAACGGGCGATGTATCACCTTGGGTATACAAGCAGTTATCAGAGACGTTTGTCTTGGATGAGCAGATGCGAGATCGCTTGGCGAAACTCAATCCTGTCTCAGCATCACGGCTGGCCAATCGTCTGATTGAAGCACAAGAAAGAGATTACTGGGGGGCCGATAAAGACAGTATCGATGCCCTGAGACGAGCAGGAGAAGACCTCGAGGATTTCCTCGAGGGTGTCACAGGGGAGGTGGCAGCATGAATTCACCCAATCAACATATTCCGGTCAGTCAGATTGACCCAGGGAAAAACGTCGGAGACGGCGAGGGCAGTGTACAGGTCCATCTTGAAGAGGATCTGATGCAGACCACCGCGAAGGTATTCGCCATTTATGGAAAGGGGGGCATTGGTAAAAGCACCACGTCGTCTAACCTGTCAGTGGCGTTTTCTAAGCTGGGCAAACGGGTCATCCAGATCGGCTGCGACCCCAAGCACGATTCGACTTTTACGCTGACTAAGGCGCTGATGCCCACTGTCATTGATGTGCTGGAATCGGTGGAGTTCCATGCCGAGGAACTGCGCACTGAGGACTACGTGTTTGAGGGCTATAACGGGGTAATGTGTGTCGAGGCGGGAGGACCACCAGCCGGCACCGGTTGTGGTGGTTATGTCGTAGGCCAGACCGTTAAGCTGCTCAAGCAGCATCATTTGTTAGACGATTCCGACGTGGTCATATTCGACGTGCTGGGCGATGTCGTATGTGGCGGATTTGCATCACCTCTGCAGCACGCTGAGCGAGCAATGGTCGTTACCGCAAACGATTTTGATTCCATTTTTGCTATGAACCGGATTGCTTCGGCCATCAAAGCAAAGTCAAAAAATTATGCTGTCCGCTTGGGTGGTGTCATTGCCAATCGCAGTGCAAAGACCGACGAGATTGACCGCTTCAATGAGGCGGTCGGCCTGAAGAGATTAGCGCACTTCCCGGATCTTGACGTGATCCGCCGCAGTCGATTGAAAAAATCGACCTTGTTCGAGTTGTCGGGCGAGGACGGAGTAGCAGAAGTGTGCGATGAGTATATGTCGTTGGCGCAACAGATGTGGGACGGCACTGAGTCATTGCCCTGCGAGCCCATGAAAGACCGCGACCTGTTTGACTTCCTAGGATTCGATTGATGGACTCAGCGCGTTATCAAACACGTCGAGATGAGATCGAAACCTATTTCGATCGCACTGCCGCCGACGC
>NYTE01000013.1 GCA_002683335.1 Halieaceae bacterium | reverse complement strand
TTGGGCATGGAGATTTGATGATGTCATTGATGGAACGGCGACAGAACTGGTTGAGACAACCATGCATGTCTTGGCATTTACCATGCCAATCTCAATAATTTCATTTATCGTCACTGTTATATTATGTTTACCAAAAAACAGAGTTAAATTAGATGAACAGAAAAGAAATTGAATTTTATTTAAAGTTTCACAAAGAGTTCAGAAAAAATCATACTCTTAATTCTGCACTCAAAATGAATTCGTTACGGTGGAGTGATTTTGTTTGTAACAGTTTTTGAGGAACAAAGATGAAACTTAATATATCAATAAAAACACTTGTGTTACTTCAAGGAATTCTTGTTATCGGGGGTTTATCTGGAGCGGTGTTTTTTGGAATTGGAGCGGAACATATTCTTCCTCTCTATCTTGTTCTGTGGATTGCAACTTGTTTAGCAGTTTTTAAAAGTGAAAAACAAAGAGACAGTTACATATACAACCAACCAACCACGGTGGAGTAGACCGCGCCCTATTCGGTGTATTTGTTTGCCAAGATTCGGCGTTAATCAGGATTGGCTGACTTATAGGCGCGGATCTCAGTATTAAAGTCTGCCGCCACCTGTTCTTCGCGCGATACTGCCGCGTTGTAGTCAGCTGCGGCGAGCGCGTAACGTTCTTGGGCGCCCTCGTCACCCTCATCTTCCAAATTCTTTTCCGTTGCCATTTGCTCATCTACACATTTCAAATACTCGGCATTAGATGCTTGGAAGGCCTTGATCCCGGCCTGAGCAGCAACCATTTCCTCCAGCGAAGCGCTGTCGCCATCAGGCACTATGGGCGCGGATGGTGCATCGCAGGCGATAACAGTACTCACGGGTAAGGCCAGCAGGCTGAGTGTTAAAAAGGCAGTGCGAATTGTCATAATCGTTCCTCATTTGAAAATTTGTTATCGCGATCTCTGCTGAGCAGAAGCCTTCCGTTTGTAGACTGCCTTTATCTCAATGGTGCTATCGCGTCATAGCGTGTTTATACCAATGAAAGCGTTAGGAATAAACCGCTTATGAAAAGCATTGGGCCAGTATTTTCTCAAGAGATTGAGCGCATTCCGTTACACTAAGCTTATGGATGTATCCGATATTTTGAGCCCCCTTAATGTTGCCCAACGCGAGGCGGTCACCACCTCTGGGGGAAATTTGCTCGTTTTGGCTGGTGCAGGCTCTGGCAAGACACGAGTATTGGTGCATCGCATTGCCTGGCTGATTCGCGCTGAGGGTTTTTCTGCCCACTCTGTATTGGCGGTGACCTTCACCAACAAAGCGGCTCGCGAAATGCGTGGGCGCATTGAGGACATGTTGCAGATGCCAACCCACGGGCTTTGGGTAGGCACTTTCCACGGTCTCGCGCACCGATTACTCAAGTCTCATTGGCAGGAGGTGGGTCTGCCACAGCAGTTCCAGATTCTGGACAGCGACGACCAGTTGAGAGTGGTGAAACGGATTTGTCGTGAGCTCGACCTCGATGAGGCGCGTTGGCCACCCAAGCAGGCGCAGTGGTTCATAAATGGGCAAAAGGACGAGGGACTCCGTGCTCGCCACGTGGAGGCGCCTGAGGGAGATTTATATGCAAAAACGATGTTGCGCATCTATGCCGCATATGAAGAAGCTTGTGAGCGAGGCGGTTTGGTGGACTTTGCAGAACTCCTGCTTCGAGCCCACGAATTATGGTTAAAGTCCCCCGAGACACTCCAGCATTATCAGCAACGCTTCAAAACTATTCTGGTAGACGAGTTTCAGGACACGAATACGATTCAGTATGCCTGGTTGCGGGTTTTGGCGGGGCACACTATCCCGGTGGTGGCTGTGGGCGACGATGACCAATCCATTTACGGTTGGCGCGGCGCCAGAGTAGAGAATATCCAGCGATTTGCCGAGGACTTTAAGGGCACCGTGACGGTGCGACTGGAGCAAAATTATCGTTCTACGGCCACCATCCTCGACGCAGCCAATGGCTTGATAGCGCGCAATGCCGGGCGCTTGGGTAAAAATCTGTGGACTGAAGGCGAGCGCGGTGATCCGATCACACTCTATGCCGGGTTCAACGAGCAGGATGAGGCGCGTTACATCGTAGAGCAGGCAGAAAAGTGGTTTGCGGACGGTGAGCCGCGGCGATCTATCGCCATTCTTTATCGCTCCAATGCGCAGTCTCGAGTGTTAGAGGAATCTTTGCTTCGAGAGAGCATTCCTTATCGTATTTACGGCGGGCAGCGCTTTTATGAACGACTGGAGATCCGCAACGCGCTCGCTTATCTGCGGGTGGCGCAAATCCGAGACGATGATCCAGCTTTGGAGAGAGTCCTTAATACGCCACCGCGGGGTATTGGTGCCAAGACCGTAGAAAAGCTTAGAGAGATCGCACGTTCAGAACAGGTTTCTTTGTGGCGGGCGAGCTGTCTTGTTCTGGAGCGAGAACTGCTTCCTGCTAGAGCGCTCGCGGCATTGGCCAAATTTCAGGCCCTTATCGAAGACTTCGATCGTGCTGCCGAGACGCTTCCTCTCAATGAATTTACCGAGCACGTAATCGCAATATCTGGGTTGCTCGAGTATCACCGTGCCGAAAAAGGGGAGCGGGGTCAGGCTCGTGTGGAGAACCTGCAGGAACTCGTTACCGCTGCGCGCTTGTTTGAGCCTGAAGACGAAACCATTTCTCCTCTGCAGGCCTTTCTTGATAGTGCCGCGCTGGATGCGGGTGAGGGGCAGGCAGATCCCTACGAAGACAGCATTCAGATGATGACTCTGCACTCCGCCAAAGGTCTTGAGTTCCCACTGGTCTTTATAGCGGGCATGGAGGAGAACCTCTTCCCCCATCAAATGTCGCTTGAGGAGCCGGGTCGGTTAGAGGAGGAGCGCCGGCTCGCTTATGTTGGTATTACTCGAGCCATGAAAAAGCTGGTGGTGACCTACGCAGAAAATCGCCGTCTATATGGTGGAGATATGTACAACACACCCTCTCGGTTTATCCGGGAAATTCCCAGCGAATTATTGGAGGAGGTGCGTTTGAACGGTATGGTAGCGCGGCCTCTCGGATCACTGGCGCATGGCTCGCTGGCCGAGCCGCCGCCCGAGGGTATTGAGTTGGGCAAGTGTGTGTTGCATCAAGTTTTTGGTGAGGGGGTGATCACTCAATTTGAAGGGCAAGGGAGTAACGCTCGAGTTGAGGTGAGCTTCAATGAAGGCAGCAAATGGCTTGTGCTTCAATACGCCAATCTAACAGTGCTATGAGGTAGTGCTATGCGCGAGAAACAGATATTGCCGCTGGTAGTCGTAGCATTGACCGGTGCTTTGGTTGCTGTGGTAGCGCTTTGGACGCTCGATCGAGTCGACTCANCGCACGGCGATCTCACGCAAAACGATGCCTCGGGCCNGCAATCNGCNCNCANAGTNATNGAATGGAAACTCGTGACTACCTGGCCGAAGGGTCTTCCNGGGCTAGGCGCNGCNCCCGAAAATTTCGCGCGCCGNGTCAACGANGCNTCGGGGGGCCGGCTTCGCATCAAAGTCTTCGGTGCNGGAGAAATCGTACCCGCTTTCGAGGTGTTCGANGCNGTGTCACGGGGTGTNGCCGANGCAGGGCACGGCGCNTCTTACTACTGGAAAGGTAANATACCGGCNGCNGTNTTTTTTACGGCTGTGCCGTTNGGCATGACAGCTCAGGAAGCCAANGGCTGGCTCCACTATGGAGGGGGNTTGGCGTTGTGGCGTGANCTGTACGCCCCGTTTGGCGTGATTCCCTACGCGGGCGGTAGCACGGGCGTGCAAATGGCGGGCTGGTTTAATACCCGGCTTAACAGTAGAGAGGATCTTGCCGGTCTAAAAATGCGCATTCCTGGTCTTGCGGGCGAGGTATTTGATGCCGCTGGAGGGTCTGCTGTGCGGATCGCGGGTGGCGAGGNTTACACCTCGATGCAAACGGGCGTGATTGATGCCGTAGAGTGGGTTGGCCCCTACAATGATCGCACGCTTGGGCTCATGGAAGTGGGCGACTATTACTATTATCCCGGTTGGCACGAACCCGGCGCTATGCTGGAAACGATCGTTAATGCTGAGGCGCTGGCAGCATTGCCGGAGGATTTACAGGCTATTGTCCAGATCGCAGCTCGCGCGACTAATACCGACATGCTGGATGATTTTACTGCTAACAATAGCGAGTCGCTGCAGATCCTGCTGCGGGATTTTGATACCGAGGTGTTGCCATTGCCAGATGACGTTATGGACGCGCTATATGAGCAGAGTCAGGTTGCGATTCAAGCGTTGGTTGACGCGGATCCAATGGCAAAGAAAATTGCCGCGTCTTATTTTTCCTTTGCTGACAAAGTACGTGCCTATCACGAAATTTCTGAACGCGCTTACCTCAATGGGCGTGANCGCTTGTTGCCACCNGTNAAGCTTACTGCGGAATAGGCCGTGTCAGCTTGTTCGCATCAATGGCCACATAGATAAATTCGCCTTCGGTCACTTTGATTGGCTCGCCGTCTTGCCGAGCGTTGATCCATACTTCAACCAGAATGCGTACCGAGCTCCGACCCATCTCCAGAACATCGCAGTAGCAGCTGACGACAGCGCCGACGTGCACCGGCGTGAGAAAAGACATGCCCTCTATCGCCACTGTTGCGACCCTCCCCGTCGCCAGTTCTGCCGCTGTGATACTGCCGGCCAAGTCCATTTGTGAAAGCAACCATCCGCCAAAAATATCTCCGTTAGCATTGGTATCTTTGGGCATAGCGATGGTTTGTAAAGCCAATTCGCCGCACGGGAGTGGGTTGGTATCGAGTTCTTCGACNGACATGATGAGCCTTAATGTTGTGTTAATNGNTTGNGCGCGGACGTCTGTNAAGNGCGTAGACGCCGTGAGTCGTTTTGTAAATGGGCGTGCATTATCGCCCCAATACCTNGGGGAGCCAAAGCACCAGATTAGGCCACCACCACATCACTAGCAGGAGCAGCAGCTGCATGGCAACGAAAGGCAGTACACCGGCNTAAATGTCTCGGGTACTGACCGAGTCGGGTGCAACGCCGCGCAGATAGAACAAGGCGAACCCAAAGGGGGGGGGTCAAGAAGGACGTCTGCAGGTTGACAGCAATCATGACGCCCAACCAGATGGGATCAAACCCCATCGNCAACAGAATAGGGCCGACCACCGGGACCACTACAAAGGTGATTTCGATAAAATCCAGAATAAAACCAAGCAGGAACATGACCAGCATGACTACGAGCAAGGCGGTATTAGGTCCACCGCCCAGTTCCTGAAAAAATGATTCAATCAGAAGGTCCCCGCCAAAGCCTCTGAATACGAGAGAAAACACGGCAGCACCGATCAGAATCAGAAACACCATGCTGGTGGTGTAAAGGGTCGAGCGAGATATGTCGTGCAAACTGCTCAGAGTCAGGGCGCCACGGCCTAATGCGAGGGCCATAGCGCCCACNGCACCCACGCCGGCAGCTTCGGTGGGTGTCGCCGCTCCCAANAGAATTGAACCCAGTACCAGTGCGATCAGTCCGATCGGAGGTAATACTGCGGCGATCGTAGCGCCAANATCGGNNCGCTNCACGGTTGCCGGTGGCGCGCTGGCAGGCTCGAGGNCGGCTCTAATCAGCAAATAGATGATGTAGAGCAANACNAGTAAGCAGCCTGGAACCATTGCCCCTACGAACAGGTCACCGACCGAGACAGTTTGGGTATTGATGATGTTCATTCTCAATTGAGCTTGCTGATAGGCGGCCGACATGATGTCGCCTAGCAGCACCAGTGCAATGGAGGGGGGGATGATTTGCCCCAGCGTGCCTGTTGCACAGATTGTGCCGGTAGCGATGCGGGGGTGATAGCCCGCGCGCAACATGGTCGGCAGCGCCAGCACCCCCATTGTAATGACCGTGGCTCCCACGATGCCCGTACTGGCGGCGAGCAGCGCTCCGACCACCACCACTGCCACNCCCAAACCACCGGGGCGCTCGCCAAACAGGCCGGCCATATGAGAGAGCAAATCCTCGGCAATTTTTGCCCGCTCTAAGATCACGCCCATCATGATGAAAAGCGGCACGGCCACCAGGNTTTCATTACCCATAGTGCCGAATATTCTACCCGTCAGTGCNGTCAGGTAGTCGGGGTCAAAGTGACCCAGCAGAATGCCAAGAGAGGCAAAACCCAAAGCNGTTCCACCCAGTGTCAGCGCGACGGGAAACCCCAGCAATAACGCGCAGCACACCGCTAGAAACATCGCTAGCGCGAGTTGTCCTTCCATCAACTGGGCTCCCGTCTCTGTAAAATGTTGATGCCAAGCAGCACGTGAGAAACCGCCTGTATTCCAAGCAAGAGTGCCATGGCCGGAATGAGCGTTTTGAGGATGAAAACAAAAGGCAGGCCGCCGGGTTCGGGTGAGACCTCTTGGGCGCTCCAGCTATCCAGCACATAATCGAAGGAGCCCCACCCAATCAGCGCGCAAAGCGGGAGAGTAAAAATAATGTGGCCCATTGTGTTAACCCAAGCGCGCTGCCTCGGGGTGAAATGCCGATAAAAGATATCTACGCGGACGTGCTGGTCTGCTGCCAGGGCGATTGCCGCGCCGAGCATGAATACGGTCGCATGAAGATATTGAACAGACTCCTGTGCCGCAATTGCTCCTGTGTTGAAGCCATACCGGAGCAGCACAATACAAAATACNAACAGGGCCATGACGGGCACGCACCACACTGTTATGCGCTCTAAGCTGATCATCATTCGATCAATTGCTCCCGTTAGGGGTATGTCGNTCATGATCCCAATACCGTGGTTTTTATCAGAGGCGTGCAAGGTTATCATTCTGACCTCATAGATTGCATAGGAGGTCATCACGTGCTTTCCGTTCTGTCCCCTGCCAAGACGCTTGATTACGAAACCCAGCCGACCACACGCAAGTCGACCCAGCCGCTATTTATTGATGAGGCGGCTTCGCTGATCGGCCAAGCACAGACCATGAATCCTGAGGATATTCAGGCTTTGATGGGGGTTTCGGCGAATATTGCGGCGCTGAATCACGAGCGGTTTATGAATTGGCAGCCCAATTTCTCCCTGCAAAATGCCAAGCAAGCCGTATTGGCCTTCAAAGGCGACGTCTACACGGGGTTGGCGGCCGAGACCTTGAGTGCAGCTGAACTGGCCTTTGCCCAAAAGCATCTGCGCATTTTGTCTGGTCTCTATGGGTTGTTGCGCCCGTTGGATCTGATGCAGCCCTACCGCCTCGAGATGGGCCTGCCATTTGAGAATAGTGGTGGTAAAAACCTGTATGAATTCTGGGGTACCCGCATTTCTGAAGTTCTCGCCAAGCATCTTAGGGCGAGTGGAAGCGACATCTTGGTTAATTTGGCTTCCAACGAGTATTTCAAAGCCGTAAAAAGCGCCTCGCTAAGTGCGGAAGTTATCACGCCTCAATTCCGAGATCTGAAGAATGGCCAGTACAAAATGATTTCCTTTTTTGCCAAGAAAGCGCGCGGGGCCATGGCGCGGTACATTGTTCAAGAGGGTTTGAACGAGCCCAGCGGGCTGAAGGACTTCACTGGCGATGGTTATTACTTCAGCGCCAAAGATTCAGACAGCGCCAATTGGGTTTTTCTGCGAGATGCGGTGCCCAAAGCGGATTAATTTTCTTCGAGTTTAAAAGGGAGAAGGGTCGACGCCTCTCGTTGATATGCCTGCACATGCTCGCGCTCCTGAGCCGCGAATTGTGCCACCGCCTCCCGAAGCCGTTCATCGACAATCCAGTGATTGGAGTAGGTCAAGATGGGCTCAAAGCCACGCTGGATTTTATGTTCACCCTGCGCGCCAGGGTCGAAACGGGACAGGCCTTTTTCAATGCAGTACTCAATGCCGCAGTAGTAACAGGCCTCGAAGTGAAGGTAATCGTACTCTGCCAGACAGCCCCAATAGCGGCCGTACAACGTGTCATTTCCTTCAAAAAATAGTGCGGCAGCGACCGGCAGCCCCTCGGCCTCGGCAATCACCATAATGGGGCTTTCCCCGAGAGCAGGGCAGGTTTCAGTGAAAAACAGCTCGGTAAGATAGCCACCATGCCCTGATCGTTTGGCATAGGTCGTTTGATAACAGCGGTGAAAAAACAGCCAGTTCTCCTGAGAAATAGCGCTTCCTTTCAACGTTTTGAGCACCAGCCCCTGACGCTTGACCTGCTCGCGCTCTCTTCTTAGGTTCTTGCGCTTTCGACTACTGAACCGATCAAGAAAATCCTGAAAGTCGCGGTATTCTCGGTTGAACCAATGGAATTGTGTGGTGAGCCTCTGAGGCATGCCGCACTGAGACAGTCGCGTCGACTCGGCTGCCCCAATAAACAACACGTGCCAGCTCGATACGTTAAGTTGTTTACACAGTACCTGCATCCCCACTGCCATCCGCTCCAGATTTTGGTTCGCTTGCGGGTCATATCCAAAGCGCTGGCCTGTCGCAGGCGTAAAAGGGATAGCTGTGACCAGCTTCGGGTAGTAGTCGAGCCCCATACGTTGCCAAGCATCTGCCCACGACCAGTCAAACACATATTCACCGTAGCTATGCGTCTTGAGATAGGCAGGGACTAACCCCAGTAAGGCATCATCTTCCTCGAAGCCGATATGCGCAGGCTGCCAGCCACTTTGTGCTGTCGTGCAACTTGACGATTCTAACCCGCGAAGAAACGGCCAACTCAGGAACGGTTCGCGCTGGTCAAAATACGCTTGCCAAGTGGTGGATCCAATCTCCTCCAGAGAGCGGTAAGTAGTGGCTGTGAGCGGTTTCAATTTGTTGAGAGCACCGCGTTATCGCCAAACCAGAAGTGCGTACAAAGCCCTGCAAGTACGATCAACCCAATCCATTTGCTTTGGTTAAAAGCGATAAAACACCGCGCCGTGTCCCGACCTCGGATTAGCCATAAATGCCAGACAAACATCAATGCGACGCCGATAATGGCAAGGTCATAAAAGCGGCCGAGTTCAAAAGAGACGCCGCAGCGCCAGAAAGCGACAAGGCATAGGCATTGCAGTACGGCGATGACCCTGACATCCATATCGCCAAACAGGATGGCGGTGGATTTGATGCCGATGGCGAGGTCATCCTCGCGATCCACCATTGCATATTGGGTATCGTAAATAAGGGTCCACAACACATTGGCACAA
>NYTE01000059.1 GCA_002683335.1 Halieaceae bacterium | reverse complement strand
TTCACTCACAAAACCGGAGAAGAACCCAATATTAATTATTTTATTATTATTTTTCAATAGGTTACGTTTTCACGTCACTCCCACTCAATCGTAGCAGGCGGTTTACCCGAGATATCGTAGGTGACGCGGGAAACGCCAGAAATTTCGTTGATAATGCGGTTAGATACTATTTCCATAAGCTCATAGGGCAAATGAGCCCAGCGGGCGGTCATGAAATCAATCGTCTGAACCGCTCGAATGGCGATCACCCATTCGTAACGGCGACCATCTCCCACAACACCAACGGATTTCACGGGCAAGAACACGGCAAATGCCTGACTCGTCTGGTCGTACCATCCCGCTTTGTGCAGCTCCTCGATAAAGATCGCNTCCGCACGCCTGAGAAGATCCGCGTATTCCTTTTTCACTTCCCCGAGGATCCTTACGCCCAGCCCCGGGCCCGGGAAGGGATGGCGAAACACCATGTCCCGGGGCAGGCCCAGCTCGAGGCCAAGCCGCCGCACTTCATCTTTGAACAACTCCCGCAGCGGCTCAACAAGTTCCAGTGCCATATCGTCTGGCAACCCGCCCACATTGTGGTGGGACTTAATGACGTGGGCTTTACCAGTCTTGGCGCCCGCCGATTCGATCACATCGGGATAAATCGTACCCTGCGCCAACCACTTCACTCCCGCAATTTTGCCCGCCTCCTCGTCGAATACGTCGATGAAGGTATTGCCAATCACCTTGCGCTTGGCCTCTGGATCGCTCACGCCTTCGAGCTTGGACAGAAAGCGCGCTTCGGTATCGGCGCGGATCACTTTAACCCCCATGTTTTGGGCAAACATCTCCATCACTTGATCGCCCTCATTCAGGCGAAGCAGGCCGTTATCGACAAAAACACAAGTGAGCTGATCACCGATCGCGCGGTGTAATAAGGCGGCCACTACCGAAGAATCCACGCCCCCCGACAGACCCAACAATACCTTATCGTCGCCTACCTGCTCGCGAACACGAGTGATTGCGTCCTCGACAATATTCGCTGGCGTCCATAGCGCCTCGCAACCACAAATATCGAGCACAAACTGAGTGAAGAGCGCCTCTCCCTGTAAGGTATGGGTCACCTCAGGATGAAACTGAATACCAAACCAAGGCTTTTCGAAGTGAGCCATCCCGGCGATTGGGCAGCTGTCGGTCTCGGCAATCAGCTCAAAGTCAGGCGGCAAAACGGAGACTTTATCTCCATGGCTCATCCAGACATCCAGCAACTGCGTGCCCGCGGCATCTGTTTCATCGGCCAGCCCGGACAACAATCCAGTGTGCGAGGTGCGTCGAATCTGCGCATACCCGAACTCCGAAGTGTCAGAGCCCTCTACCGCACCCCCCAGCTGAGCCGCCATGGTCTGCATGCCATAACAAATGCCTAGAAGTGGCACATTCAGATTAAATACACTTTCGGGCGCACGCGGAGACTCGGCAGCATGCACGGATTCAGGTCCGCCCGAGAGAATAATGCCTCTGGGTGCAAAGGCTTCGATATCGCGATCGGAGGAGTCCCAGGGCACAATCTCGCAGTACACCCCTACCTCGCGGATACGTCGCGCAATCAGTTGGGTGTACTGGGAACCAAAATCCAGAATGAGCAGTCGATCGCGGTGAATATCCTGTGTCACGCCCGGAACCACGTGCCCATAGGCGTCAACGCCAAGGAAAAAGCAGTATTACCGGACAGGATAATTGGGCGCTTCCTTGGTAATCGATACATCGTGGACATGCGATTCAGACATACCCGCTGAAGTCACCCGCACAAACTGCGGTTCGTTGCGCATCTTCTCCATCGTAGCGCATCCGGCATAACCCATTGCCGAGCGGACACCACCCATTAGCTGATGAATAATCGCCGAGACCGGACCTTTGTAGGGAACGCGGCCTTCGATGCCCTCGGGTACCAGCTTCTCCGCACCCACACTGGAATCCTGAAAGTAGCGATCGGAAGAGCCCTGACTCTGGGCCATGGCACCAATAGAACCCATACCGCGGTAAGATTTATAAGTCCGTCCTTGATAGAGCTCTACCTCTCCCGGCGCTTCTTCGGTACCGGCAAACATACTGCCCATCATCACCGCGTCAGCGCCCGCTGCGAGGGCCTTGGCCAAATCCCCGGAGAAACGGATACCGCCGTCTGCAATTACAGGGACGCCGGTATCAGTCAGTGCCTCGGCCACCGCGGCAATCGCTGAAATTTGCGGCACCCCAACGCCTGTCACTATTCGCGTGGTGCAGATAGAACCGGGACCAATCCCCACTTTCACTGCATCGGCGCCGGCTTCGCTCAGAGCGAGCGCAGCTTCCGCAGTAGCGATATTGCCACCGATCACATCGACTTCGGGGTAAGCCGCCTTGATCATGCGGACACGATCCAGCACATTCTTAGAGTGCCCGTGCGCGGTATCGACCACCAGCACATCGACCCCTGCGCGAATAAGTGCATTTACCCGTTCATCGGTATCCGGACTGGTTCCAATCGATGCACCCACACGAAGCTGACCGAAGCCGTCTTTACAGGCGTGAGGAAAAGACTCCGCTTTGTCAAAATCCTTGACGGTAATGAGCCCTTTCAAACCAAAGTCATCGTCGATCACCAAGATTTTTTCAATACGGTGCTCATGCAGCAGTCGCTGCACTTCCTCAAGTGGGGCGCCCTCCTTCACCGTCACCAGTTTTTTCTTTGGGGTCATGATGGCGGATACCGGCTGTTCGGTATCCGTTTCGAAGCGAATGTCTCGACGGGTAACAATGCCCACTAAATTGCCCTGATCCATCACGGGCAAGCCGGAAATGCCATTGGCGCGGGTCAAATCAATCAATTGAGCAATGCTGGCAGTGCTTTCAATGGTAATCGGATCCTTAACCACACCACTTTCGAACTTCTTCACTCTGCGGACCTCTTCGGCCTGTTCAAGAATGGTCATATTCTTGTGAACGATCCCGATACCGCCCTCCTGCGCCNGCGCGATAGCAAGTCGGGACTCTGTCACGGTGTCCATTGCGGCAGATAAGAGCGGGATGTTGAGCGGAATATTTCGCGTCAGGCGGGTGACCAGCGAAACGTCCTTGGCAGTGACCTCGGAGTAGCCGGGCAGGAGGAGCACGTCGTCGAAAGTGAGCCCTTCGTGTGCGATTCGGAGCATGTTGGCCTCGTCGTACCCAATTCATTGCTTAACGCAATATCAGGTTTCCCCAAACGCGCTAGTATACAGAGGGGTTATTGGTGCGACAATCACACCTTTGAAAACGCCTTATCCATGCCATCACCGTAGCGATTAATTGCCAATGCAGAGTATGCCTCAACACCCTCTCGCACTGTCCGTGAGCGAACTCAACCGGGAGGCAAAGCATCTTCTGGAGAGACACTTCGACTGGGTCTGGGTAGAGGGAGAAATAGGCAATTTCACCGCAGCCGGCTCGGGGCACTGGTACTTCACACTGAAAGATGCAGAGGCCCAGGTACGCTGCGCCATGTTTAAGCGCGCCAATATGCGGATTAAATATCGCCCGGGACAGGGAGAATCTGTTCGTATTAGGGCGCGCGTGTCATTGTACGAAGGCAGAGGCGAGTTTCAGCTCATCTGCGAACACATGGAGCCCGCGGGCACCGGCGCATTACAGCTGGCTTTTGAACAACTCAAAAACCGATTATCCCAGGAGGGCCTTTTCTCAGCAGAGACCAAACAGGTCATTCCGTCTGCGGCTGAGCATATTGGGGTCGTGACATCCGCTACGGGTGCGGCATTGCAAGACATTCTGACCGTGCTTAGCCGCCGCAGCCCCCACAGCAAGGTGTATGTTTTCCCGGTTGCTGTTCAAGGCGAGAACGCCGCGCCACAAATTGCCGATGCCATTAATCTCGCAGATCGCTTAAACAAGGAGCACACACTGCCGCTCGACGTGCTGGTAGTGGGTCGGGGTGGTGGTTCACTAGAAGATCTGTGGGCGTTTAACGAGGAGGTCGTGGCAAGGGCGCTTTTTGCCGCCAGCATTCCTACGGTCTCTGCCGTGGGGCACGAGACCGATTTCAGTATCGCCGATCTGGCGGCTGACGCCAGAGCACCGACACCCTCTGCGGCTGCCGAGCTAATCTCTGCGGATCAGTTAGAGTTGCTGCAACTTCTTGACGGGTTATCCGCCCGCATGGCGCGATCTACTCAACGCGTGCTGACCGATCAAAGCACTCACCACATCGCTTTACGCAAAAGGCTCAGGGACCCCGGTTTTGCTCTGAAACAGCAGCGGTCAACCCTGCAGCGACTACTTTCTTCTCTGAACCACGCCGCTCAGCGGAATGTCGCTAGCGTGCAGGGTGACGCCCGGCAGGCCCACTTAAGATTGATCGCCCAACATCCCCGCCATACGCTGGCAAGACACCGATCTCAACTGACACTCCTACGCCAGCAACTAGCTATGCACATTCAACACAGAATCAAAGATGCGCAAACAGAGGCGGCTCACAAACAATCCCTGCTCAGATCACTCGGGCCCGAGCACATTTTGGGTCGCGGCTATGCGATAGTCACTGGCAGTGATGGTAAGGTGATCCGGCAACCACAGGATACGGTCGAAGGAGACGCAGTTACGATGCGCCTGAAGCGCGGCGCGTTAACCGCACAGATTACGGGTCGCTCGGATGACTGACTAGTATTTAGCCGGCAGGCGCGTATTGATGATGATATGACGCCCCTCAAAGCGAATATATTCGCCGATAGTAAGGTCTTTCAGAATTCTCGCGACCATCTCCCGGGAGGCGCCAACCCGATCCGCAATATCCTGCTGAGTCAGTTTTTCTGGGATAAATAGCGTGCCGTCGCCCCGCTCTTCAGCAAGATCCATCAGCACATTGGCTACTCTGCCATACACGTCCTGCAGGGCCAGGCTTTTAACATCCGCGGTCAGCTTACGAACACGACCCGCGAGGTTGCTGATCAGTTGATTCGTGATGCCCGGATGATCTTCCCGTACACCAGAAAAATCCTCTTTCATGACAATACGAAACTCGGATTTTTCGACCGTTCTCACAGAGGCTGATCGCGTTGAGTCGTCCAACAGTGCGAGCTCTCCAAAATAATCACCCGGACCGAGCGTATTCATGATGAACTCTTTGCCGTTTTTATCACTGCAGTAGACTTTGACTTTGCCTGATTCGATCACAAAAAGAGAATCCGCCGGGTCGTTCTCATGAATCACAACCGTATTTTTGGGGAAAGCTCTGGTGGTGCTACTCGCCTCAAGTGCCTTTAACTCTTCGTCAGACAAACCGTGAAATATTTCCACTTGATCTAACATAAATCTTGTGCCCCATTGACTCCCCAAGTTAGTGCGATATTACCGCATCAATTACTGCTCGCCTATCCCCTGTAGGTTGCAGCTTCGCATGACAACGTTCATCGGTATACTCAAGCCCCATGGTGTGAAAGAAGGTCACAGTGAGCACTGACATAGATCAACCGGGAGCGTGGGCACGGCGCATTCTCTCCTCTGCCGAGCCATTTCTTGCGGCGACCACTCGCCCTACCGTGGCTATTGAACCCCCTACCGACGCGGATGTGCTCGCTCTGAAGGAAGGCCTAACACGTATTTCGGAGCTACTCGATACACCCTCGTCTGATGTGAACCACGACCTGCTCAATGTTATCGGCGCCATCAGGGGCTACGCCGAGATGCTGCAGGAAGATATCGCGCTCCTACATCCCGCACTGGGCCAAACCCTTCCCGCGCTGCTCTCTTCCGTTGGAAGTACCCCGCCGGCTGCCGATGCCCTCGTTGGTACACCCCCGCCTGTGCCAACCCAAAAGGAAGCAGGGGTGATTTTGGCTGTTGATGACATGCCTGAAAACCGGGAACTGATCAGCCGATTGTTATCCCGCGCCGGGCATACAGTCATTTCTGCGGAATCGGGCGAGGAAGCGCTGGAACTGCTGGAAACACGCGGTGTGGATGTAATGCTTCTAGACCTGATGATGCCCGGAATCGGAGGTGCAGAGGTACTCAAAAAAATGAAAGAACATGAAGGCCTCCGCGCGACACCTGTCATCATGATCAGTGGACGGCAGGATATGGATCAAATCATCACCTGTATTCAGGCGGGCGCCGACGACTACTTGTTAAAACCGTTCAATCCGGTCTTGCTTCAAGCGCGCATCTCGGCGGGCATTGAGCGAAAACGGTGGCATGACCGGGAAGAGGACTACCGCCATCAGCTTGAGCGAAATGAGCGTTTTATCAGGCGCACTTTTGGTCGGTACCTCTCAGATGACATAGTGGAGCAGCTTCTGGAGGCCCCAGAAGGTTTGGAACTCGGGGGAGATCTACGCGAAGTCACCATCATGATGTCGGACATTTGTGGCTTCACCAGCTTGGCGGAGCACCTCCCACCAACACAGGTGGTATCGCTACTCAATCGCTACTTCGAGGCCATGACAGCAATCATCTTTGAAGCTGAGGGCACGATTGATGAGTTTCTCGGAGATGCCATTCTTGCTGTGTTTGGCGCCCCGAGAAGACTTGATGACGACCCGGAGCGCGCAGTGCGCTGCGCGCTAGCCATGAGGGAGGCGATGGAGGCCGTGAATGCCGCCAACGCGTTGGCCGACTTACCCGCGCTGAGCCAACGAATCGCGCTAAATACGGGCACGGTCATTGCGGGCAACATTGGCTCTGAGCAACGGGCAAAGTACGGTTGCGTGGGGCACGCGATGAATGTGACTTCTCGCATCGAGGGACAAGCTGCCGTGAATGAGATTCTGATCGCCGAAGCAACACGCCAACTGCTGCCCGACGGTGTCTTCAGGCTGGGGGAGCCCAGAGAGATCTTTGCCAAGGGTATTGAAGACTCGATCCTGACATATCCGGTTTTGGGATTACGCTGATGACCGTAACGTTGCGCCGGATCCTGTTGGTAGAAGACAACGAGGTAAACCGCAATATGCTGACTCGTCGGCTCGAACGCGCCGGACACTCGGTCATCACGGCCGCCGACGGTGCAATCGCACTCGACATGATGCTGAAGGAGCGCCCCGCTTTAGTACTCATGGATATGAATTTACCCGTAAAAGATGGCTGGACCGCCTGCCGCGAGGCACAAGCCGACCCAGAGATTCGCGACATTCCCATCATTGCCCTGACTGCTCATGCCATGGAGGAAGACAGAGCCCGAGCGCTGGAAGCAGGGTGCGCCGACTTTGCGACCAAACCAGTCGATTTTCCAGCTCTACTCACCGTCATTGCGGCCGCTATCGATGCGAACATCTGACGTGGTCACACAACTTAGACCGCGGCTGAGCCTCCGTGGTCGCCTTTATCTGTTCTCCGGTGCCATTCTCATTTTGTTCGCCATTAATGTCGCAACATCGCTGTGGGGAAGCTTTGCTCGAAACGAGAGCTCGCTCGCCTATCAAGCCGCCGTTACCGCAGCCCAATTGACCGCAGAACTGGAGCAAAACTTACAGAGTAAGCGGCAAAAAGTTCTGGTGTTGGCGACCCTACGCGAGAGCACGGATGATCCGCTGGATGACAGCGAACTCGATCAGGCTCGCGCCGATCTCGATATTATCACCGAACGATTGCGGCAGCTGGGGGGCTACGGTGGAGAGGACCTCGAGGCTTACTACCGGCGGCTGCACGACAGCACGACGACGCTGATGGCGCAGTGGCGGCAATTTTACGAGGGTTATAACCAAGCGGGCCCGACCCTGCCGGTAGAAGACCCGCGCTCTTATAGCGATGCCCAACAGAGACTCCGGGAGCTTGACCAGCGACAGTCTTTTATTGCGGTTCAACGCGCCAACGCCATTGACCGCACTATTACGCTTACTGACCAGATTACGATCATCGGATTTATCAGTTCCATCGCCATCACTCTGGCGCTGGTTTTCGCCATGATTCGCAGCACCAATGCCTCCCTGACACGAATGAAACGAGGTGTTGAGCGGTTCGGTTCCGGCGACTTGACCTACCGTATCGACGAGCAGCGCGATTCTGGTGAAATCGGAGATCTCGCACGAACGTTCAACGAGATGTCTACCAAACTGCAAACCGCCATTGAGGAAATGAATACCGCGAGAGCCGATGCGGACTCTGCCAACGCAGCAAAAAGTATGTTTTTGGCTAATGTCAGCCACGAGCTGAGAACACCGTTAAACGCCATCATCGGCTACTCAGAAATGCTCCAGGATGAGCTGGGCGACGAAACAGACATTAATCGCGAACAATTTCACCACGACCTTACCACCATTATTTTTTCGGGCAGACAGTTACTGACCCTGATCAACGACATTCTCGATCTATCCAAAATTGAAACCGGCAAAATGCAGGTCAGTGTTGAGGTTTTCAGTCCAGCCGCGCTGCTGGTTCAGGTTTGCGATGCGCTTTCACCTTTGCTGACACAGAACAGCAACAAACTGATTTTGGATATCGACAAAGACAGCATGCGTGATATGGAGAGCGACCGAGGCAAGTTACAACAGATCGTGACTAATCTCTTCTCTAATGCCTGCAAGTTCACAAAAGAAGGGCGAATCACTGTGTCGGCGTTCATGAATCAGGATAGCCTAACAGTAACCGTCGCCGATACCGGTATCGGTATGACGCAAGCGCAACAAGCGCGCGTATTCGAGGCGTTTGCTCAGGCCGAGGCCAATACGGGCCTCAAGTATGGTGGCACCGGCCTGGGACTCGCCATTGTCAGGGAGTTCTGCTCGATGCTGGGTGGCAGCATTGAGGTAGAGAGTAAGCCCAATAAAGGTGCTTTGTTCCGTGTCAGACTTCCGGTTGCCCCAAGGTGAGCTCTCGGAGTCGTTTCAAAGCCTCTTCGCGCTTCTCCAGCTCGACTGCCTGTAGCGCATTCTCAGCTTGCGCATCGGCAATCTGATCTTGCAGGTCAGCAATCAACGCCAATAACAGCCGCAGTACTGATCCACGCGCGCCTTCCGAACTAGCCGCGGCACTATCGGGTTCAAGATTTTGGGCAGAGATAGCCTCGATGAGGTCCAGGCCCGCCGAAGCCTCTTCCTCCGCTTGGTCAAGCCCCGAGACCGCATGCTGGCCAAGCGAGGCTCGAGCCGCCTCGTAATCGCCCACAGCCAATTTTTGTAACGCGGCATCAAAATGGTTAGCTAATGCCGAAGCATCACAAGCACACATCGCATCAGCAGACACCGCGTTGGCATTCTCATCTTTCGATGAGGCATCCTGATGTGGCTCGCTTTGATTACTCTCGGGGGACAGCACACAACCGGACAATAAACCGGCAGCGAAAAAACCAAGAACCCAGACACGAAAGCCGCGACGCACGTAATGAACTCCTGTCTCTTTCGACGAGCTTAGCACCGAGCGGGCCGCGCAAGCCAGCAAAGCGGCGAATTCAAGAGAGCTGCTCGTGACGTAAATGAGGAAAAAGAATCACATCACGGATGGAAGGCGAGTTCGTCAACAGCATAACCAGCCTATCTATGCCGATACCCTCCCCTGCCGTAGGGGGCAGTCCGTATTCAAGCGCCCTGATGTAATCATGATCGAAATGCATCGCCTCGTCGTCCCCCGCGTCTTTTGCCGCCACTTGCTCACGGAATCGTTCGGCTTGATCCTCGGCATCGTTCAACTCGCTGAATCCGTTTGCCAATTCGCGTCCGCCCACAAAGAACTCAAAGCGATCAGTCACAAAGGGGTCGTGATCGTTGCGTCGAGACAAAGGTGACACTTCTGTCGGATACGCCGTAATGAAAGTGGGTTCCTGCAGTTTTGGCTCTGCAGTCTCCTCAAAGATCTCAATCTGTATTTTGCCAAGCCCCCAGTTACCCTTCACCGACAGTCCAAGCTTTTTTGCCACGGCGGAGGCTCTGTCCCTGTCTGCCAAATCGTCAGGAGAGAGGTCGGGGTTGTATTTGAGTATCGCTTCGAGCACGGTCATTCGAGCGAAGGGTTGATCAAAGTGAAATGTGGTGTCTCCGTAGCGGACTTCAGTCGTTCCCAGTACAGCGTGAGTCAGCTCTCGCATAAGTTCCTCGGTCAGCTCCATCGCATCACGGTAATCCGCATACGCCCAATAAAATTCGAGCATCGTGAACTCAGGATTGTGCCGGGTCGACAACCCTTCATTTCGAAAATTACGATTGATTTCAAAAACCTTTTCGAGTCCTCCCACGGTCAGCCGCTTGAGATACAGTTCAGGCGCCACTCGCAAATACATTTCCATATCGAGTGCATTGTGATGAGTGACAAAAGGGCGCGCCGTTGCCCCGCCCGCAATCGGGTGCAGCATGGGTGTCTCGACCTCCACGAAATGCCGATGACTCAGAAATTGACGAATAAACTGGATCGTAGCGGCTCGAATACGGAAAATCTCCCGAACCTCTGGATTAACGATAAGGTCAACGTAGCGTTGCCGATAGCGCGTTTCCTGATCGACAAGACCGTGGTACTTGTCTGGCAGAGGTCGCAATGCCTTGGTCAACAAGCGCCCCTCCTTCATGTTGATGTATAAGTCGCCCTTGCCGCTGCGATGCAGCGGGCCCGAGGCCGCCACAATATCTCCAAGGTCCCATGTTTTGATCGCCTGAACGGCGTCATCAGATAATTGCTCGCGATTGATATAAAGCTGGATCATGTCGGATCCATCCTGAATCAGCAGGAACGCCCCTCTGTTGCGGATCAAGCGACCGGCCACAGAGAAATGGCGATCAGCCGTCTCCAACTCTGATTTCTCAGTCGACTCAAACTCTGTTTGCAGATCACCGGCGAGTGCCGAGCGACGAAAATCATTGGGAAACGCCAAGCCTTGCTCACGCAGGGCTGCCAGCTTAGCGCGGCGCTCCGCAATCAACCTGTTCTCGTCTTCCGCTTGTTGTGCGTTATCCACCGTAAACTCCATCACACATCATTCTACAGACCCTTTTTTAGCGAGGCCTGAATAAAAGGATCCAACGCCCCATCGAGCACTGCCTGGGTATTGCGGGTTTCCACCCCTGTCCGTAAATCCTTTACGCGGGAATCATCCAGCACGTAAGAACGGATCTGACTGCCCCAGCCAATATCCGCCTTGCTGTCCTCAAGCGCCTGCTTTTCTGCACTGCGTTTCAGCATCTCCATCTCGTAAAGCTTTGCCCGCAGCTGTTTCATGGCGTTGTCGCGGTTCTGATGCTGGGAACGTTCCGTTTGGCAGCTGGCCACAATCCCCGAGGGCTCATGGGTAATGCGCACAGCTGAATCCGTCGTATTCACGTGCTGACCACCCGCCCCGGAGGAGCGATAAGTATCCACCCTGAGATCCGCCGGATTAATCTCGATCTCGATATTGTCATCGATCTCGGGGGATACAAAAATAGAGGCAAACGAGGTGTGGCGACGGCCGCCACTATCAAAGGGTGACTTTCTCACCAATCGATGCACGCCCGTCTCAGTGCGCAGCCACCCGAAAGCATAGTCTCCCTCAAACTGGATTGTCGCACTTTTAAGACCTGCAACCTCGCCCGCTGAGGCCTCTACCAAGGTGGTTTTGAAACCCTTGTCTTCTCCCCAACGCAGGTACATACGCAATAGCATCTCCGCCCAATCTTGCGCCTCGGTTCCTCCCGAGCCCGATTGAATATCGAGATAGGCGTTGTTGGGGTCCATTTCTCCCGCAAACATGCGACGAAACTCCAGTCGCTCGAGGGCCGCGTCCAACTCGAGTAGATCATCCTCCACCGATTTGACCGTATCAGCGTCATCTTCCTCCACCGCAAGCTCGAGTAGATCGCGGGCGTCGACGCAACCCAAATCCAGCTGCTCTATGGTCGCAACGACCACTTCAAGTGACGCGCGCTCACGCCCTAATGCCTGTGCTTTGTCCGGATTTTCCCAAATAGTGGGCTCTGAAAGTTCCAGCTCGACCTCTTTCAGCCGGTCTTTTTTGACGGCAAAGTCAAAGATACCCCCTGAGCACGTCAGTACGCGCGCGGAGGTCTTTGATCTGGTTAACGAGCGGTGCTACTTCCACGGCATTGGCTCCAATATCAGAAAACTTGCCGGCCCATAGAATCTCTATATGAGCGCCCTCGGCCGACTTGGGTTAACAGGTCGTGAGTCTAAAGGGTTGCAGGGATTCGTGCCAGACGAGCGCGAATATCAGTCTCTTTACAGTGCCCAGAATGAATCAATCACTAATTGCGGCGAGCGTTCGCCTCTGTAGTCATTGATGCCTAAACGATATAGTGCTCCGATTCGCTGCAGAGGTTCTCCCAACCAACCGGCTACATCGATGTTGAAGGCGATTGCCTCCAACTCAGTCCCCTCGATCTCCAGTGACAGCTTTAGGTGCTTCTCCCCCACAATGCGGTGGCGCTTTACTGAAAAAGCACCGTCAAAAATAGGCTCGGGAAATTGCTGCCCCCAAGGTCCTGCATCACTCACTTGCTCGGCGACGGTGAGAGTCAACTCTGCCGCCTGCAGGACACCATCGCTGTCCTGAACCCGCTGCGGCGATTGATGGTTCAATGTGGTGGCGACAACATCATTCAGCGCCTGCTGAAAATCATCGAGCTGTTCCTCAGCCAGGCTCAGTCCAGCCGCCATAGCATGGCCGCCAAATTTGCTGAGCAGCCCTGGGTGCTGGGTCGCTACCTGATCCAGGATATCGCGAAGATGGATGCCTGGGATTGATCGGCCCGAGCCCTTGAGCCAACCGTCACCCGCTTGCGCGAAAACCACGGTGGGACGATGCGTGCGCTCACGAATCCTGGAGGCGAGGATACCAATCACACCCTGATGCCAGGTTGAATCGTACAACGTCATCGCAAACGGTAGCGCGTCGGCCGAGAGGTCAAGGGCTTCCAACTGCACCATCGCATCCTGCTGCATGGATTGCTCGATATCCCGTCGCTCCCGATTCAGTTGATGCAGGGTCTGAGCGCGCTCTCTGGCTGCAATAGAGGATTCTGCCAGCAGGCACTCGATACCGATGGACATGTCATCCAGTCGGCCAGCTGCGTTAATTCGCGGCCCCACAATAAAACCCAGATCTGAGGCCGTCGCCACTCTATGATCCCGCCCCGCGACTTCAAATAGCGCCTCTATGCCCGGACGCGCCCGCCCCGATCGGATCCGTGCCAGACCCGCTGCAACGAGAATCCGGTTGTTACGATCCAAGGGGACCACATCCGCAACGGTGCCCAGGGCAACCAGATCCAGTGCATCACCCAAATTAGGTGGCTCTATAGCTCTCTCGACAAACCAATTGCGCTGCCTGAGCGTTGCTCGCAAAGCGCTCAGAACATAGAACATCACGCCTACCCCCGCGAGAGATTTACTGGGAAACAAGCAGCCAGGCTGGTTAGGGTTAACAATCACGTCTGCCTGAGGCAACTCAGATCCCGGCAGGTGATGATCGGTAATCAGTATACTGATACCCAATTGGCGCGCGGCGGCGACCCCCTCAATACTCGATATTCCGTTATCGACCGTAACAATAAGATCTGGCGTCTGGACCGCCGCCAGCTCGACGATTTCAGGCGTTAGACCGTAACCAAACTCGAATCGGTTAGGGACCAGATAGGCAACCTCTTCCAATCCCATTTGCCGCAATACCGACACCGCCATCGCGCAGCTTGTCGCACCATCGGCGTCAAAATCTCCAACGATTAGCACCCGCCCCTCGCCTTCAATGGCATCGGCCAATAATTCTGCAGCGCCCTGAATGCCACCGAGGGAGTGTGGCGGTAACAGTTGACTCAAGGTCAGCACGAGTTCATCAGGATGCTGGATGCCGCGATTGGCATAAAGTTTTTTGAGTATGGGAGGAAGTGAGGCGCCTTGTAGCGCTGTGCTGATCTCGCCATTGCGGCGGCGAATGGCTGGCGCGCTCAACTCCGACACTGCGCCGCCATAAAGGCGTGAATCGCTGTCAGTTCATTATCGAGAGTGTGGAATCGCTCCTCTCGGTCAAATAAATCAGTGAGATGTGGCGGCAATTGTGGCGACTCGCCTGTCTCGGCACGGGCAACTGCCGCGGGAAATTTAGCGGGGTGCGCTGTTGCCAGTGTCACCATAGGGCCCTCCTCCGCTCTGCGACATTGTCGTGCAGCACGAGTGCCGATGGCAGTATGTGGGTCAACCAGCAATCCGGTATGCGTCCAAAGCCGGGAGATCTCTTCGCAGGTTTCTTCATCCGACACGCATGCACTGGTGAATAACGATCTCACTTTGGCTAAGGCAGCATCGCTCAATGCGACCTTTCCCTGATCAAACTCGTCCATCAGTGACGCAATCTTCGCCGCATCACCATCGTAAAGATCAAAGAGTAATCGCTCGAAGTTGGAGGATATGGAAATGTCCATGCTGGGGGACAGGGAGGCCTCAATCGGCTGTCGAGAATAGGTGCCGGTAGTCAGCATGCGATGCAGCACATCGTTACGGTTGGTGGCAATCACCAAATTGTTAACGGGCAGTCCCATACGATGCGCAAGATAACCGGCGTAGATGTCACCAAAGTTTCCAGTGGGCACCGAAAAACTCACTGGCCTGTCGGGACCACCCAGAGCGAATGCGGCATAAAAATAATAGACAATCTGGGCCATGATCCTCGCCCAATTGATAGAGTTGACGGCAACTAGAGAGCGGCCATCGGGCAAAAAGCGCTCGCCAACGAAGCTGGCTTTCACCAAGGCCTGACAGTCATCAAAGTTGCCTCTGACAGCCAGATTGTGGACGTTGTCACCTTCGACCGTTGTCATCTGCCGACGCTGAACGTCTGATACCCGACCATCGGGGTAGAGAATAAAAATATCCACGTTTTCGCAATGCCGACACCCCTCGATAGCCGCACTGCCAGTGTCCCCAGAGGTGGCACCCATAATCACCACTTTCTCGCCGCGTCGGGTCAAGATGTGGTCCAGGAGGCGACCCAATAACTGCAGCGCAAAATCTTTGAACGCGAGTGTGGGACCGTGAAAGAGCTCCAATAGCCATTGATCATGGTCGAGCTGAATCAACGGTGCGATGGCCTCATGCCGAAAATCGGTGTATGACGCTTCAACAAGTTGCGCCAGAGTGTTGCGGTCGATACTGCCCTCTACAAACGGGGCGATGACAGTAGTGGCCAAGTCGGTGTAGGAAAGCCCGCGCATGGCACGGAGTTCGTCGGCGCTAAAGTGGGGCAGCGATTCAGGCAAATACAAACCGCCATCGCGCGCCAACCCTGCCAGCAGCACGCCTTCAAAATCGAGGACTGGCGCCTGCCCGCGGGTGCTGAAATACCGAATGCTCACCGCCATGCTCCTGTGTCTGGCACCATCAGTCGAAAGACTCGACCCGTATCAGCGCCACATCAGACTGTACCTCGTCCAGGGCCACCACTGCCTTCATGGCATCATTCATCAGAGAGGCAGGTACCGCATGGATCAAAATAACAATCGGCACGTCCGTATCTCCTTCCTTCGATGCCTTTTGCACCAGAGACTCGATACTGATGCCTCTCGATGCCAACTTCTGTGTGATATCTGACATCACTCCGGGACGATCCGTCACACGCAGTCGCAAATACCACTCGCTGCTGATCTCCTCCCAGGGGATAACAGGCAGCGGTGTGAGGTCCCCAGCCGGGATGCCCAGCGGGTAACCAGTAACCCCATGGTCGCGTGCGATATCGATTATATCGGCGCACACCGAAGAGGCTGTGGCAGAGCCGCCGGCGCCCGGGCCCACCAAAAGCAACTCACCCACTGCATCTGCTTTGACCATGATGGCATTCAGAACACCATCGATGCCGGCAAGCTGTTTGTCCTCGGGAATTAACGTCGGATGCACGCGCATTTCAATGCGGCCGCCGGCGCGGCGCGCTATACCTAGGTGCTTAACGCGATACCCCAGGGTTTTGGCGTAATCGAGATCCTCAGGCGTGAGGGCTTGTATCCCCTGCTTGGCAGGCGCATCGATGCTCAGCGGCGCACCAAACGCCAACGAGGCGAGGATCACCAATTTGTGCGCAGCATCAGTGCCATCAACATCAAATGTCGGGTCGGCCTCGGCATAACCAAGCGCTTGTGCCTCCAAAAGCACCTCCTCAAAAGCACGCCCCTTGTTGCTCATCTCAGTGAGGATAAAATTAGCGGTGCCGTTGATGATCCCCGCCACTTCGCTCACTGCATTCCCAGCCAGTGCCTCTCGGACGCTTTTGATCACCGGGATGCCTCCCGCCACCGCCGCCTCAAAACACAGCTGAACCCCCGACGCCTCGGCCAATGCAATCAGCTGATTACCATGCTCAGCAATCAACGCCTTGTTTGCTGTCACCACGTGCTTGCCATGCTCGATCGCGATTTTCATCACCTCGTGCGCCACTGTGGTTCCACCGATGAGCTCCACCACGACATCTACGTCGGGATCCCGAGCCACATCCATCACGTCGCGACTGACTTTTGCGTCGCCGTAGTTGTGGTCGGGGTGATCTCGACGCGCACCAACATGCGTCACACGCACTTCCCTTCCGCAACGCGCGGCCACAAGGGACGACTGATTTTGCAGGATATTGATTGTGGCAAGCCCCACGGTTCCCACACCACATACACCGATTCTTAGTGGTTCTATCTCAGTCATGCCGACAATGTCTCCGCTGCGACGGGTGGCCGCTGACGAAGTACCCGCTTAATACCTCTGACCGCCTGCCGAGTTCTGTGCTCATTCTCAATCAACCCAAAGCGCACGAAACCTTCACCATACTCTCCGAAACCCACGCCGGGTGAGACGGCAACGCCACCTCTTTGCAATAACAATTTGCTGAACTCTACCGAACCCATATGGCGAAAGGCCTCCGGGATTTCTGCCCACACGAACATCGTTGCTTTAGGAGGCGTTACAGGCCAACCAGCCTCATTCAGACCCTGACACAGCACATCTCGCCTCCGCCGATAGGTATCGCAAATATCCCGGACGCATTGTTGGTCACCCTCCAAGGCGGCAATGGCAGCAACCTGCACAGGAGTAAAAATGCCGTAATCAAGATAGGACTTGATACGTGTCAGCGCCGCAATTAGCTCGGGGTTGCCGCAGCAAAAGCCGACTCGCCACCCGGGCATGTTGTAGCTTTTTGAGAGCGTGAAAAACTCCACTGCAATCTCTCTCGCACCCGGTACCTGCAAAATACTCGGCGCGGTGTACCCATCAAACACAAGGTCGGCGTAAGCCAAATCATGTACGACCCAAATACCGTGCTGTTTAGCGATCTCCACGACTCGCTCAAAAAACGGCAGCTCCACACAATGGCCCGTAGGATTGGACGGAAAATTCAGCACCAGCATCTTGGGCTTGGGGTAGGTATTGCGGATGGCTTGCTCCAGCTCGTCGAGGAATTCCGACTCACTGCGCATCGGGACATGGCGCAAATCGGCCCCTGAAATCACAAAACCATAGGGATGGACTGGATAACTGGGGTTCGGCACCAAAATCGCATCACCCACACCCGTGGTCGCCAACGCTAGGTGGGCGAGCCCTTCCTTTGAGCCCAAGGTGACAATCGCTTCGCTGTCCGGGTCCAGAGTGACTGCGTACCGGCTTTGATACCAGTCACAAATCGCCTTGCGCAATCGTGGAATACCCTTTGACTGCGAATACCGGTGCGTATCGCCGCGCTGAGCGGTCTCGCGCAATTTATCGACAATGTGCTCAGGGGTAGGTTGGTCGGGGTTGCCCATCCCGAAATCAATAATGTCTTCACCCCGGGCGCGCGCTTCTTGCTTCAACTCGCCAATAATGTTGAAAACGTAGGGAGGAAGTCGCTCAATGCGTTGAAAATGCGTGTCCACAGTCAATCCGGTTTGCAGCGGATGCTCAATCGAGACCCAGCACCGCGGCCAAATCGGCGGCAGGTCGGTATCCCGGTATCATTTGCCCGGCGCTGGTGATAATGGCTGGCGTGCCGGATACACCCATTTGTTGCCCTATTTGATACTGCATCGCAATGGGATTATCTGCGCATTCGTTGAGTGGCATTTCCACGCCTGCCTTAAGTTCAGTGAGCGTGGTTTGGCGGTCCGTGGAACACCAGGCGGTGGCGAGCTTCGTGGCACTATCGGAGGGGATACCGCCGCGAGGAAAGGCGAGGTAGCGCACTTCAATGCCCATGCTGTTCAGTTGATCAACCTCGCGATGAAGCTTCTGACAATAAAAGCAGGTAACGTCAGTAAAAACGGAGATGTAATCAAGGGTCTCACCCTCAGGTTTAAAAACCACCATATCCGTGGGCGATATTGAGGCCAATTGCTCTTTGCGCGCTACCGCACGGCGCTCTTCCGTCAGATTGATGGCACCAAACTCGTCGCTCTGGTGTAAATCGCCATTCAGAAAAAAATAAGCGCCGTCCGACGTCGCATAAATCAGCGGACCATTGGTGATCTGCACTTCTGAAATACCGGGAGCTGGGCTGGGGCTAACCGAATCGATACCCACGGGCTGCCCGGCAAAACTGCTCAAGGAGGCCGCAAGAATGTCAATTGCGTCGTCCGCCAACACCGATCCGGATAATAAAATCGGGGCCAATGTCTTAACTATCAGCGCTCCAAACCACCGTCTTAATGTAACGCCTGCCGGTGCTGCGGCTATGATTGGGTTCATCTTCGTCATTCCTCCCACAACAATTTGCTGATTCAGAAAATCAAGCGGGCTTAGCGTGATGTCCGAATTAGCCTCGCATCCCGATTTAGGCAGCTATCGCGGCCCAGCGGTCACCATCATAGAATTCGCCCTCGCGCGGCACGCCGCCTGACGACCCGCACGACCCATGCAGACACCCGCAGTGCTGTCTGGAAACGAGAGTGTAAAGGATGCGGTTACGGTGCGCGACTGATGCGCCGAACCCCTCACAGACTGTGGCGCCCTCTGTTAGGTTATCGGGCGCCAACTTGGCTCAGGAGGAAAGCTTTTCCTTGATTCTTGCGGCTTTACCAGAGAGCTCACGCAAATAGTAGAGCTTGGCTTGTCTCACATCGCCACGACGCTTAACCGTGATACTGTCTACCAACGGACTGTAGGTCTGGAACGTTCGCTCAACGCCAACGCCGTGGGAAATCTTACGTACTGTGAAAGCCGAATTGAGGCCCCGATTACGCTTGCCAATGCAAACCCCTTCGAAGGCCTGCAGACGCTCCCGGGTTCCCTCCTTTACGCGAACCTGAATCACCACAGTGTCTCCGGGCGCAAACTCCGGCACTTCGCGGGTCATCTGCTCGGCATCGAGCTCAGCGATTATCTTGTTGGTGCTCATGACAGTCTCCTATCGCCGCGCAAGCCTCGCGATCGATATCATATTCGTTGTGTCCGTTGCGCCTGTTGAGCTCGACCCAGCGAGTAATGGCGCGCTTTTGGCTACTTGGCATACGCAAGCAGCGGGGCCGCATTCCGGCAGGGTCGCGATGATACCCTCTGATTTACCGCTTGTCTTCCCCTCTATTGAGGTAAAAGACCCCACTTATTAAGCAACGCGCGATCGGCATCACTCAGGCCGTCAATTTTAAGCAGGTCCGGGCGCCGATCCAGCGTTCTGCGCAGGGCCTGAGCGCGCCGCCAGCCAGTAATCTCACTATGGTGACCACTCAAAAGCACAGGCGGCACTGCCAAACCTTCATAGACCTCGGGTCGAGTGTAATGAGGACAATCCAATAAACCCTCAGAAAAGGAATCCTGGGTAGCGGATGCCTCATGCCCCAGCGCGCCCGGCAGCCAACGAATCAGGGCGTCGATAAGGATCATTGCGGGCAACTCTCCGCCACTGACAACATAGTCGCCCACGGAAACCTCCAGGTCGACATGGCGCGCCATAAAACGCTCATCGATACCCTCATATCGGCCCGCCACCACAATCAACTGGCCCTCGCGGGCCAAAGACTGCGCCAAGTTGACATCTAATTGCACACCCTGAGGGCTCATCGCCACCACCTTTGGATTACCACCCACCGCCACGCGTGCTTTAGCCAGGGCAGTGGCAAGAATTGGGGCCTGCATGACCATCCCTGGCCCACCACCGTAGGGCCGATCATCTACACTGCCGTGCCGATCTGACGCCTCCTCCCGCGGATTCTGCAGGTGTAGCTGGCACAGACCGGATTCAAACGCGCGTCCGGTGACACCCCAATGCGCGATGGCTGAAAACATTTCCGGGAAAAGAGACACTACCCCAAGCCGCAACTGAGGGGAGCAATCAGGCGTCGACATACCACCTTACCTCTATCTTTTTGTCCTGCAGGTCCACATCAACAATCACGGTTTCTGGGATCCAGGGAACCAGATGCTCCTTGCTATCAACACTTTCCTCGGTGGGCGTCACTACCAGCACATCGTTTGCCCCGGTTTCGAGTAGCCGGTCAACGACTCCCAGTAGCACGCGCGTGTCATCTTCGCGACACCACACCGCCAAACCAACAAGATCTCGCCAGTAAAACTCGCCCTCACCCGGCAATGGAAAACACTCGGCCGGGACGCGAATCTCGCGCCCTCTCAACGCTTCAGCGGCGGTGCGATCATCGATACTCGCGAGTTTGGCAATCAGACTTTTACCTTGCTGACGAACAGCCTCAACCTGCACGGGCTCTGACTGCGCGACCATGCTGGCAGACGGACTGGTAGCGGGTGGATGCAGATGAAGTTCAGGAAGGCGTGTCAGCAGGTCAGTGTCTTCGAGTCGCGGGCGCAACTTAACCCACCCTTTGACGCCGTAGACGCCGACCACATCGGCCAGCGTTAAATAGTTATCAGTAGGGGGCGGAGATTCCTGCATCGGATCGCGCTAGGTGCCCCCTCATTGGTCAGGCGGCAGTAGCTTGAGCGCCCGCCTGATACTCTTTCATGAGCTTTTTAACGCGAGGAGAAACTTGAGCGCCCTTGGCGACCCAACCTTCCACTTTTTCGATATCAATACGCAGCCGCTCTTCCTGACCACGCGCGATGGGGTTAAAAAATCCCAATCGGTCGATGAAACTTCCATCGCGCGCCTCGCGTCTGTCTGCCACAGTCACGTGATAGAACGGTCGCTTCTTGGATCCACCCCGAGATAAACGGATGACCACCATAATGTCGTATCCTCAAATTACGTGTCAGGCCCTCCAAAATAAAGGCCTGCCGACAAAAAGAGCGCGGAGGATACAGGAATCAGCAATAGCTGAAAAGGTATAAAGTAGGCGCCCTGATACCGCGCAATGAGTCGCTATCGGCGCGGAAACCCGGGTGGGGGTCCACCACCCGGGCCACCGGTCATGCCTCCCAGACCACGCATCATGCGCTGCATGCCACCACCTTTCATTTTTTTCATCATTTTCTGCATTTGTTTATGCTGCTTGAGCAGCCGGTTGAGGTCCTGCACCGCTGTGCCAGAGCCCAGCGTAATCCGGCGCTTGCGAGACCCCGAAATCAGATCAGGATTACGCCTCTCTTTCGGCGTCATGGAATCAATCATGGCCTCCATGCGATCGAATTGCTTGGTGTCCACATTTTGAGCGGCCTGCGTCATACCAGACATACCGGGCATTTTGTCGAGCATGGCGCCCATACCCCCCAAATTTTTCATCTGCTGCAGCTGCTCTCGGAAATCTTCAAGATCGAAGCGCCCACCTTTTTGTACCTTGGTTGCGAGCTTCTTGGCTTTTTCGTGATCGACCTTCCGCTCGACATCCTCGATGAGCGAGAGCATATCGCCCATTCCCAGAATGCGAGAAGCCAGTCGATCTGGATGAAAGGGGTCCAGGGCATCGATTTTTTCACCAACGCCCAAAAATTTAATCGGTCTCTGCGTGATCGTTCGTACCGAAAGTGCCGCACCCCCCCGAGTATCGGCGTCCACCTTGGTTAAAATTATGCCCGTCAGTGGTAACGTCTTACCAAAAGCCTTCGCAGTATTGGCCGCATCCTGACCCGTCATTGCATCCACGACAAAAAGAGTCTCGATCGGCTTGACCTCTTCGTGTAACGCTGCGATCTCGGTCATCATCACCTCATCCACCGCGAGCCGACCGGCCGTATCAATCAATAAGACATCCGAGAATGCCACTCGCGCGTTTGCTAAAGCGCGTTGCACAATATCCACGGGCTTCTCCGCCGGATCACTCGGCTCGAAGCGCGCACCGACTTCAGCTGCCAAAGTCTCCAGTTGAGTTATCGCTGCGGGGCGATAAACGTCGGCACTTACGACCGAAACGCTCTTTTTTTCTCGCTCGATCAAATGTCGCGCCAACTTCGCCACTGAGGTGGTCTTACCTGCGCCCTGCAAACCCGCCACCATGACGACCGCAGGCGGCTGTGTCGCCAGATTGAGCCCCTCACTTTCTCCACCCAACACCGCCTGCAATTCAGCCTGAACAACCTTCAGAAAGGATTGGCCCGGGGTCAGGCTCTTCGCGACTTCTGCGCCAATAGCCCGATCCTTTACGCGGTCGGTGAAGTCCTTGACCACAGGCAGCGCTACATCGGCCTCAAGCAACGCCATACGCACGTCGCGAAGCGTATCGCGTATATTGTCTTCGGTGATTTTTGCTTTTCCTGAGATAGCCTTCAGGCTGCTACTCAAGCGGTCACTGAGAGATTCAAACATCGGTGTGTTACCTACGTGGGGGATACCCAAGTTCATCTTGAACCGCGTAGTATAAGGATGCGATGAAAGATACCCAAATCCAAATGGTTCCCTACCGAAGCCGCGAGACCGAAAGTCGTGGATAGCGCGCCCAATTTGTTGACCGCAGGTCTGGCTATTTTGGCGGCTTTGCTCTATCTGACTGCTGTCTGGCGGCAGCTGCTCAATCTTGAAGCCGGTGAGCAACGGCAGCGGCGCCAGATTGCACTGGTGGGGGCGGCGGCTCTGGTAGCGCATGGAGTAGCGGCTTATCTAACGGCTCAAGCAGGCGAATCCAGCCTCGGGTTCTACCGTGTGGCGTCGCTCATGTTTCTGAGCATGGGTGTCATCAGCCTGATCTCCCTGTTCATTCGCCCATTGCACACTCTGCTCATCGTTCTGTTCCCCCTGGCCGCTCTTTCTGTTTTGGTGGCCACCTTCGCTCCGGACACCAGCCGACCCATGAGCGACCTGCCCGCTGGCATCCTTTCCCATGTCTCGGCATCGATTATCAGCTTTGCAGTGCTCGCGCTCGCCGCACTGCAGGGCCTGCTGGTCACAGTACAATCCAGACGGCTAAGGCAACACCGCAGTCAAGGCGTTATCCGTAAACTACCGCCACTCGAGGCCGCTTCCGCCTTATTTTTCGAGTTGTCGGGCGCAGGATTTCTGATTCTGAGCATTGCGATTGGCAGCGGCATGGTGTTCGTTGATGACCTGCTTGGCCAACATCTGGTGCACAAAACGGTGCTCACCATGTTGGCCTGGTGCCTTTACGCCATCCTGCTGGCCCAATATTTTCGTCGAGGCTGGCGGGTACAGTCAGCGATCACGGTGAATCTGATTGCATTTGGCCTTATGGTTCTGGGGTTTTTTGGCTCCAAACTGGTCCTAGAGCTTCTATTGCCGTTGACTCAGTAATCTAATCGAGTGCCTCCAGAATGATCAAAAGAGGCTTGTGCGTTCTCCTATTTTTCTCCACCATTTCAAAACGACATAACTAGAGGCATGAACCTCCCTTGAACGAGACATCGCTGGGCCTGCTCTTTGCGGCGCTGGCACTATTGATTCTGATCTCAGCCTTCTTCTCCAGTTCAGAGACGAGCATGATGTCTTTGAACCGGTATCGCTTGAAGCACCTGAAGGGTACAGGCCATCGCGGCGCGCGGCGCGCGATCTCGTTGCTGCAGCGACCCGACCGGCTGATCGGCCTGATTCTCATCGGTAATAATCTGGTCAATATTCTTGCCTCCGCGATTGCCACAGTCATTGCTATTAGGCTTTTTGGAGACGCAGGCATTGCTATTGCTACGCTGGCGCTGACTTTGGTCATTCTGATTTTTGCCGAGATCACCCCAAAAACGATTGCCGCGCTGCATCCCGAGCGCGTGGCTTTTCCTGCCAGCATCATCTTAGTCCCATTACTGAAAATGCTGATGCCGCTGGTCTTATCCATCAACTGGCTGACCAACGGCATCTTGAAGTTGATGGGATTTTCTCCGGACAAGGCGGGAGATGATGCAGTGTCTCAGGAAGAGCTACGCACGATCGTCACGGAATCGGCCTCAATGATCCCGAGTCGGCACCGCCGCATGCTTGTGAACATTCTTGATCTCGAGCAAATGACGGTGAACGACATCATGGCACCGCGAAACGAGATTTATGGGATCGATATTGGCGCGCCGGATGAGGCCATCATGCGGCAACTTAAAAATAGCGAACACACCCGCCTACCCATCTACCGCGATGACATCAACCAGACAGAGGGCGTATTCCATATGCGTAATCTGAGTCAGGTTCTCGATGGCCCCCAGTTGAGCCGATCACGCTTGCTGGAAGCAGCGGATGCGCCTTACTTTATTCCCGAAAATACACCCCTCAACACCCAGCTACTGCATTTTCAGCGACAAAAGAAACGTTTGGGGATGGTGGTCGACGAATATGGCGATATTTTGGGTCTGGTCGCTCTCGAGGATATTCTTGAGGAAATCGTGGGGGAGTTCACCTCAAATCTGGTCGAGGAAAACGAGGAAATTACGCGCCACTCCGATGGCAGCACCACCTGTTCTGGCACAGTCAGTATCCGCGATCTGAATCGGCAGCGTCAGTGGGATCTCCCCACAGATGGGCCCAAGACGGTGAGTGGCCTAGCGCTCGAGGCACTCGAGGCATTTCCCAGTGCTCCTGCTTGCGTCCGGATCGAGGGGTATCAGTTAAATATTGAAGACATCGCCAAAACCCACATCAGTCGGCTGCGGATAACACCGCTCGATGCAGGATTATCAGCTTTGGATACCCCCGCCAGACCCTAAAGATCGCCAAGCACCTAACCGGCGGCCCGCCTTTCCGCCACGGCGACCAATATCTCCTGCTTGCGTTCATTGCCGGCGGAAAACCACTCAATGATTTCATTGGCGGTTCGATGACAACCGATGCATATATCTGTGTCGTCTAAGGCACAGATCTCAACGCAGGGTGACTTGACGGGAGTTGGTACCTCGCTCAAACGGGATCTCCCTCTGACTGCTGAGCGTAAAATTCGGTCGCAAAGGTATCGAGCTCTCCTGCCTCGATCGCATGCCGTATCCCGGCCATATGGCGCTGATAGAAGCGAAGATTGTGAATGGTGGCTAATTGGGCACCCAATATTTCGTTGCATTTGTCCAAATGCGCTAGGTATCCCCGACTGAAATGCTGGCAGGTGTAACAGTCGCAGGTCGGGTCAAGCGGCTCGGTACTGACTTTATGTCGCGCATTGCGCAGCTTTATAACACCCTCGCTGGTAAAAAGATGCCCATTGCGGGCATTGCGTGTGGGCATTACACAGTCAAACATGTCGACCCCGCGACGCACGCCCTCCAACAGATCTGCAGGCGTACCCACTCCCATAAGATACCGAGGTGCGTCAGCGGGTAAATGAGGAGCAAGACCATCCAAGACTTTCATCATCTCAGACTTGGGTTCGCCAACTGACAGTCCGCCGATGGCGTAGCCGTCAAAGCTCATTTCCACCAGAGCGTCTAGTGATTGCTTGCGGAGCTCAGGGTACATGCCGCCCTGCACAATGCCAAATAATGCAGCCGAGTTGTCGCCATGAGCCTTTTTACTGCGGGCCGCCCAACGCAACGACAACTGCATGGAACGCTCTACCTCACGCTCTGAAGCCGGATAAGGGGTGCACTCGTCAAAAATCATGACGATATCGCTGCCTAAATCGCGCTGAATGCGCATAGAGGTCTCGGGATCAAGAAACACCTTATCGCCATTTACGGGTGACCTGAAGGCAACGCCCTCTTCCGTCACTTTGCGGAGTTCATCGAGGCTGAATACCTGAAAACCACCGGAATCGGTGAGTATCGGACCGGACCAACCCATAAAGTCGTGTAAATCCCCGTGGGCTTTGATGACCTCGGTGCCCGGCCGCAGCCACAGATGGAATGTATTGCCCAGGATGATTTCTGCGCCAATCTCCAAAATATCTCTCGGCAACATGCCCTTGACCGTGCCATAAGTACCAACAGGCATAAAGGCAGGCGTTTGAATGCGTCCGCGAGATAAATCGATCTCACCGCGCCGCGCAAGGCCATCGCGTTGTGAAACACTGAATTTCACGCAGCAAACTCACTTTTGGTCAAAAACATAGCGTCACCATAGCTGAAAAACCGATAACGGTTCTCTATCGCGGCGGCGTAGGCCCGACGGATCGTCTCCACTCCAGCGAAGGCAGATACCAGCATCAACAGAGTGGATTCCGAGAGATGAAAATTGGTGATCATTGCATCTACAACGTGGAATCGGCAGCCGGGATACAAAAAAATATCAGTATCTCCCTCAAAGGGGGCAAGCACCCCTTGCTCGCTTTGACATGCCGCGCTCTCAAGTGATCTCACCGCAGTGGTTCCCACCGCAATAACGCGACCCCCTCTATCCCGGCACGCGTTGACAGCGTCACAGCAGGTTTGATCAACGTCAACGTATTCCCTGTGCATAACGTGATCTTCAAGATTATCGGCTCGCACTGGCTGAAAAGTCCCTGCGCCCACATGCAATGTCAGTTCGGTTCGCCTTACTCCTAAGGCATCCAACGCGTTGAGTAGCGGCGGATCAAAGTGCAATCCCGCGGTGGGGGCAGCCACCGCACCTTCCCGTCGGGCGTAGACCGTTTGATATCGGTCGCGATCCTCGTGAGTGTCTTCTCTGTCGATATAAGGGGGCAGCGGTATATGACCAAAGCATTGCATCATCTCTTTCAAAGAACCTGATTCGGGTGAGAGCGCAAATAAATCGCCCTTTCGACCTGTCACCCGCAGCGTAAACTCAGAGACATCACTCTGGTCATCGGGAGTGACCAGGAGCAATGTGCCCTCCTTAGGGCTTTTACTGGCCCTAACGTGTGCCAAAGCTGAGCCATCGCCAAGGACTCGCTCGAATAAGATCTCGACTTTCCCACCGGTTTGCTTTTGGGCGAACAGGCGGGCCGGTAGCACCCGGGTATTGTTAAACACCAACAAATCATTCGGCGATAGCAAAGAGGGCAAATCCCTGAAAGCCCGGTGCGCAACTGACTCAAGGCCTGCGTTGACCTCGAGGAGACGCGAAGCTGACCTCTCCGCAAGCGGTTCTTGGGCGATCAGCTCCGCAGGGAGTTCAAAAGTAAAATCAGTTCGTTTCATGGGCCATACGGTTGAGAGAGGTTCTGGTTACTTTGCGCGAAAGATAGTGCAATACACCTCATAAAAAAGCC
Organism: Halieaceae bacterium; assembly: GCA_002683335.1. Classification (GTDB taxonomy): domain Bacteria; phylum Pseudomonadota; class Gammaproteobacteria; order Pseudomonadales; family Halieaceae; genus Luminiphilus. The sequence continues at coordinate 291 of NYTE01000059.1, read as the reverse complement.
GGCACAAGCCGGCTCTATGTCTTTGCAGGGCGATCGCCAGACCTTACTTTTACTTTTCCTTTTCCTCTTCTTCATCGTCGCCGTCGGCCGACGCCTCTTCAGAGGCCTCTTCGGGTTCTGGCTGAGACTCCGCTTCTGGCTCTGGCTCTGGCTCTGGTTCCGGTTCGGCCTCGGCCTCGGCCTCATCAGACGTCGCTTCGTGAGCCTCTTCAGCTGGTTCTTCTGTCGACTCCGCGGCAGCTTCGGCCCCACTGTCATCATCCGAGGGCGCTGCCGCCTCGGGTGCAGGGT
>NYTE01000012.1 GCA_002683335.1 Halieaceae bacterium | reverse complement strand
GTAGTAGCAGCGCAGCAAGCGCAAATGCCGATTTCGAGAACAGAATGAGCGCGTGCGTTAGCGCCAGCGTGTACAACGGGGGCGATCCCGTTTGCGTAGTAGTAGGCATCACCAGTGTCGCCGGTCGCGGGCGGTATAAAAAAACCGTTTGCTCCTTGAGGCGCGATTAACCGCTCACCCTCTACTGCGAATTCGTTTTCTTTGGCTTCGCCTCCGATAACCGGATGATTATCAAGCAGCAGACACGTGCGCTCAGGTCCATGTTGATCATTAAACTCCAGTGCCGCGCCTAAGCCTGCCAACCCGCCGCCCACGATAACCAGATCATATGCTTCTACCGCTTCGAGCTCGAAAGCTGGAATAGACTGGCCATTGCGAAGCGTGTGCGCAGTGTTGACCAGCTCGGGGGTATTCCCGTGACTTTCACGATACGGTCCTACGCCCCCATAACCGTACCAATCCTTACCCAGTAAGTGAGGTGCCGCCCCTTCATTAGATTTTCCGTGAACAGGTTGTATCCCGGGCGCAAACGCGGAGCCAATGCCCACGGCAGCGCCGTTGACAAAATCACGCCGCGTAATGTGTTTGGCGAATGTCTGATTTTTTTTGCTCGACATGATGGTGTCGCTACCGACTAGAAATGTTTTCAGAAGTTGCACTGGCTTCTGACATGCCATGCCACCAGGTTGATGGCAGTTCTCGTTGTAGGGGCCATAGTTCGGCAAGGCTGTTTGCGTCATAAAGCACGCCATTCACCATGACTAACCGGACACTATTGGAGTGGGAAATGGCCTCAAGGGGGTTGTTGTCCAGCACAATCAGATCAGCCAATTTGCCGACCTCGATGCTGCCGATGTCCCCATCTAATCCAATTGCTTTGGCTCCCTCTAAAGTAGCCACACGCAGCACGTCGGAGTTCTTCATGCCTCCCGCGGCCATGGCCCACATTTCCCAATGCACTTGCAGGCCCTGCATCTCTCCGTGTCCACCCAGACCCACGCTGCCACCAGCCTCGAGAATCTCTCTCGCGCCCGAGGCGACAGAAGGAAAAATGTGGGCCTCAGGGTCTACCTCACGAGATAACTCGATTCGTTTCTCGATCAATTTATCAGGCAAAAAGTGGCGAAGCTTTTCGTCGTCTAAACCGATACGTTCACCAATAAAATAGTCAGCCGCGAACGGCCCACCAAAGCTCACAAGCAGTGTTGGGGTATAGCTGATGCCTGATTGGCTAAAGAGTTCAACAATATCCTTCTGGATGGGCACAATGGGTACTGCATGCTCTGTCCCGCTGAAACCATCGAGCGCAAAGGTGATATTCATTTTGGCGTCAGCGCCGCCCTCAGCGGTGACAATGAGGTCCAATGCTTTGCAGGCGCGAACTATCCATTGCCTGACTTGCCGGTTCCCCGGGAGATAGGCCTTCAAGAGATGCGTGCGGTACTTGTATTTATAGCGTGCAAGCACAGCATAGACTTGCTCATAAGATTGGAAGTTGTTGAAGAAAAATACGCCGCGCCCCGTNGAAAATATTCTTGGTCCCACCATTTCTCCCGTCGCCACAGCATCGCTGTATACGAAGATGTCATCGGTGACTGATTGCGGGTCACGCAACGCGGTGACGCCGTAGGAGAGGTTGGCATAGGCATTGTAATCCTCGAGGTCGAGCACTGAACGTTTGGGGTTCCAGTGTGCATGGATATCAACGATTCCTGGCATNATCGTACTGCCTCGTAGATCGAATNTGGTCGCCTCCTGAGGGATGACTATCGAGCCTGACGGCCCCACGGCCCGGATGCGATTTCCTTCGATGAGAATGTCGCCTTCCTCAAAAANATTGCCCCCATCCATAGTGATAATTCGGGCGCCCNTTAGCGCCAAAAAGCCGGTCGAGATGCGCCGTGGAAAACTGATTTCTGTCTGAATTTCTGTGACTTCCTCAGTGCCAATGGTCTTTTTATGGAGCGTGCTCCCTGCAGACCAGGCAATCGTTTGTGCATTCCCCCAGGAGAAGTGATCAGCACCTAAAGAAGTTAGTTTTTGGTGCGCAACACCCTCTATGTATACGTTGACCGAAGGTTGATCCTTCGATACTGACCGCATGTCGATTAAGTAGAGCTGATTGGCAACGGTTGCCAGTGCGTGCCGGTGATCGGGGGCTATCAGAACGTCGCTGGCCAACGCCGGGTAGCTAGCCAGCCCCGCGGACCCAAAAACTTTCAAGATTGACTGTTGGTCCGTCCCATCGAGATTCCATGACGCGAGCCCACTGCGTGGGGAGTAGGCATAAAATCGATTTTCGTCCAAGGTGAAATGGGGGCGCACAGCGCCGGCGGCCGGTGCGATGGATTTCGCTTCTGCCCCGCTTTCNGAGAGCTGGACAAATTCTTCGGCTGTTCCTAGTGCTCTGCGATCGTTCTCCTGCCGNACCGCTTTTGGCGCCCTAATTGCAATGATGGTTTTCCCATCAGGTGACCATGCGGGGTTNCGGTAAAACGCGTCGTCCCGGGTAATCTTTTCTGCAAACCCTCCACTGGCTTNAACCTTCCACACTGCACCACCCATCTGTGCATTCCAGGTGACGTAAGCAAGCCATTCACCATCGGGTGACCACGCTGGATGNAACTCGCCAAATTCGCTGGTCCCGGTGACCNGAGCTGGTTTGTGCTCACTATCGGTGACACGATAAATGCGACCCATTGTTGAAAAGGCATACCCGGTGCCATCGGGGGATATGACTGCACCTTTCGCCAGTCTGGCGAGAACNGGGCCGTCACTGATGGTCGTCTGGCTGATAGCCCGGGGTTCCAAAGTCAGGCTAAGGTCAGCATTGAACGGGATAAGGTCTACACGATGATCTTTGAGTCTGATCTGGCGAATTTTCCCGTCGTAGGCGAAAACCAGAGAGTCGTTGCTGAGTGAGAACGCGAAACCGGGCAANATATCTCGTGATGCCCAAGCCTCTAGAGAACTAAAGCCAATGTCCCTGATTAGCCAGTGCTCCTCACCGCTTTGGAGATTGAGCGCTCNTAAGCCGGTAATACCTTCCCTGAGTTCCCCATAGGCCAGCCAGCGGCCGTCAGCAGAGAGTTGTGGTCTGAAGGTAACGCGATTTGGCTCGAAAACCGGGGTGACGCTGCCGGTTGCCAGATTCACCTTCATGATTTGTGCGCTCGGCCCGCTGCTGTCGCCATGTTGCCGAGGGGCTGCGGCGGTAAAATAGACCTCTGCTCCAGATGGNGTAGGTGCAGGCCCATAGGCGCCAGGGGCGAAGGTTGATACCAGCATAGAGCCCCGGCCCATATCGGGGGTGCTCACTTTCGCTGCGCCGCTCCCATCAACCGGGTAAGCCCAAAGCTCTACATTGGAATTCATGCTTCGGCGGCTCTGCAGTTGGGAGACATAAATTGTCCGGCCGTCAGGGGACCAGGAGGGAGAGATGAGTTCGCCGTCGTTTCGCTGAGTGATTTGTCGCAGATCAGTGCCATCTGCGCTGGCTAACCACAGATTGTCTTCCCCAGTGCGATCGCTTACGAAAACCAGTTTTTTTCCATCGGGAGAGAAGCGAGGTTGAGAGGCAAATCCACTGCCGCCGACAAGGAGTCTCGCCTTGCCGCCTTCAATGGGTAGCTCGTACAGATCGCCTAGAAGCTCAAACACCAGAGAATCCCCGCTCGGGGAAACATCCAGCGATATCCAGCTACCTTCGTCAGTCTCAAAACCAATCGTATTGGCGTATGTCGACGGCATTACTGTGCTCAAGAACAGCGCCAGGCATAGCCCGAGCACGGGGGCCAAACCCCCGCCTTTAACGCTCACCCGTTGTCACCGTAAATTTTCTCGATCGAATCGAATACCCGGTTTACATTGCCTTTGAAGCGGTAGTTGCAGAGGGACACCATAATTTCGTTGGTGGCCAGAATTCGGTAAGGCGCTGCGACAAAGCCTACAAATCCGCCAGAATGACCAAATAGTGTTTGACCACCAAACTTGAGGTACATATTTCCGAAGGCGTAGTCGATAGACCAGTCTCGATACTTGGCGGGCACCTCAGAGTAGGTGGCCGGCGTTGTTAGAAGATTTATGAGTTCGTCGCCGCCTGAAAGACGGTTGTCGGCGAAATTGTGGTACCAGATGATCAAGTCCTCCACAGTGGAGAACACACCACCGTCACCAACTACCTCTAGGTTGGTGTTGTTTTTCTGCCATCGGCCATCAATTTTTGCGTACCCGTCGGCACGGTTTTCCACGAGTTCTCGATGATTGTCATGAAAATGCGTGTTGCGCATTCCCAGCGGCGCGAAGATCTGCTCTTCCGCAAATTCACGCATGGTTTGGCCACTGACCGCTTCGACGGCTTGTGCCAATAACACGTAGGCAGAATTGCTGTAGGCGTACTGGCTACCGGGCACGAAGTCGAGTTGGTTCATGCGATACAGAAATTCACGGTTCTTGTCGCTGGGGTAAAAATTGCCTTCCTGATCCCCGTATACCGCCTCCACTACCTGCATATAGTCTGGGATGCCACTGCTATGGTTGACCATTTGGCGAATCGTTACCGGCGTGCCGTAGTCGGGTAAATCCGGCAGCACTGTGTGGATGTCCGCATCCAGTTCAAGCTTGCCCTGTAGCGATAGCAAGGCGACGCTGGCGGCCACAAACTGTTTACTCGTTGAGCCGATGCGAAACACAGTAGTGGGGTTGATGGGAATATTGTGCTCGAGGTTGGCCATTCCAAACTGGCGTGCGTAGATGAGTTCTCCGTGGCGGGCATATCCGACCGCACAGCCAGGCCCGTCAGGGCGATCAAGGTCCCGATAAACATCCTCTATGGCCGAAGAAATCGCCTCAAATTGCGCTGATTCCGAGACCGCCGTTGAGCACATGAGAGTGAGCGGCAGTATGAGGCCAATCAAAGGAGCCCTAAATTTCATTGCAGAATCTCAAGTAGCTCGACCTCAGTGATAAGCGTTTCATTCGGTCCGATAGGTCCGCCACCTTCTTCTCCATAGGCGAGACTTGGTGGGGAGTAGAACACCCACTTTGCGCCTTCGCGCATCAGTAGCAAAATTTCTCTCAGCGCTGGCTTGACTTTGCTGACGGGGAATTCGGCGGGCTGTCCCCGCTTGAGAGAACTGTCAAATTCCTCGCCATTCAGCATTGTTCCTCGGTAATGAATGCGGGCGATGTCGTCAGGGCTAGGGCGCTCCCCGGTGCCGGGGCGCAGAATCTTGTAAAGCAGCCCACTCGTTGTCGCCACAACGTCAGGTTCAAGGGCCAGTGATTTCATAAAGGCGTCACCTGCCAGTCGGTTTTTCTCCGACAGTGCCTCCCATTCGGCATCGAACTTGGCAATTTTCTCGCGTTTTAGCGTTAACACGCGCAGGTATTCGCCGCTCGAGAGATTAGGTCTCACGCCAGCCTGTTCATCACGGATCGCCTGAGCCACCATATCCGGGTCGAGCACGAACCCTTGGCGCGTCCGTTCCTCATACATCTCCAAACCGAGTATGTAACTCAGTTTTTGTTGATCCCCCGCACTTTGTAAATCCAAAGGTGCTGAGGTCACCGTGAGCGGTTCGGCAACTGGGGCGAAGGAGGGCAACGCGATTATGATGAGGCAGAAATATCTGAACAGCACAGCGAACACCCGGGAGGCGACAATGGATAGGATATTATCCTTTGGCTGTCTGGCAAGCAATTCGCTCAGGCGCTTCCTGCTGGCGAATTACGCGGGAGGCGTGCACGCGCTGACGATGACGCAGTCCACCTGACCCGTGTTTCGCATCTTGTGTGCCAAATGGGACGGGAACAGGTAGCCCTCGTTGGCCTTCAACACCCGCGTGCGCCCATCAATCGTGAGTTCTATTTCTCCTTCGATGACGAATCCCCCTTCTTCACCCGAGCGACAGCGATACGGTGTGCTCGCCGTTTCTGCCCCGGGGGGGTAGCGTTCGAGAAGGATTTGCAGAGGCAGACCGTTCAGGTTTTTCCCAATTTGAAGCAGTGAAACGCCTCCCGAGCCCACTTCTAGCAGATCATCCCTGGTGTAGAAAAAATCGGTGTCCCTCTCTCCCTGGTACGCAAAAAAATCGGATAGGGTCATGGGGATGGCGTCCAATATCTGCCGCAGCGTGCCGATTGACGGGCTGATCTTGTCCCGCTCTATGTGTGAGACGGTGCCATGGGTCAGGCCGGCCTTGTCGGCGAGTTTTCGTTGTGACAGGCCATAGCGGCTGCGCAGAGCTTTCAGCCTTTCGCCAACATTCTGATTCACATCCATGGTGGTGCGTCTCCCGCGGTATGTTCTTGAGCTTGCCTTGGCAATAGTGCGTATAATATATTATCCAGCCACGCGCGGCTGTCTGCCGCAAGTCTACATAATTTATACAAGGGGTAACCCATGGAAGCGCAACCACTCAATCGAAAACTGCCGGTCATGGCGCTCAGTGCATTGTCACTGATGGTAACTGGTCTGGCGTCTGCTCAGGACTCCGCCGCCTTGGAGGAGATCCTTGTGACGGCCCAAAAGCGCGAACAAAATATTTTAGAAATTCCCTTTGCGGTATCAGTGATCAGTGAGGATGAGATCAAAGCGCGAGGTGCCTTGGACATAAAGGATTTGCAATATTCTATCCCTGGCTTGTCCATCACCAATAATCAACCGGGGCAGGATCGTGTACAGATACGCGGCGCGTCGTCGGATGTAGGTCTCGGCTCGCCGACGGTGGGGCGATATCTCGACGAAGTCAGTGTAAACAGTGACGCAACGCAGCGAGCGCTGGACATTCCGTTGCTGGACATTGAACGCGTTGAGGTGCTGCGAGGCCCACAGGGAACGCTATACGGCGCAGGGTCAATAGGCGGAACAGTAAGATTCATCACCAACTCCCCAGATCTCACGGAAACCAGTGGCGAGGTGGGTATTGGTTTTAACAGTCTCGACGGCGGTGGGAACGGTTACGAGCTTAACGGCGTCGTTAATCTGCCCATTGTCGAGGATAAGCTGGCCGTGCGCATCGTGGCGTCTACTGAGGATATTGCGGGGTGGATCGACAACACCGCAACAGGTGAATCCGATATTAACGAAGCGGATAGAACTTTTGTGCGTGCAAAACTCTTGTACCAGCCGAACGAGCGATTTAACGCCTCGCTTATGTGGATGCACTACGACTTTGAGCAGGACAACAACAACCATGAACTGAGCGAGAGTGACTTTGACCTGTTGAATGTAGATAACAGGGGGGCTACTGATGCACGTGCCTCGAGTACTCCATTCGCGACACCCGTGACCGACGAGTGGGATCTCGTCAACCTGGTGCTCAATTTTGAAACAGAAAATGCCAACATCATCAGCTCCACCAGTTTTCTTGATCGAGACGTCAATTTCCTGACCGAAACCGTGAATGCGTTTTTCCCGCCAGGGTTGTATGGCTCNTTTGATATTGCGGATCGTAAAGCTGAGGTATTCACTCAAGAAATTCGTATGAATTCCAATTGGGATCGATCNTGGAATTACACGATCGGTGCCTTCTACCGAAGCACTGATACGTCGGAGACGCAAACCTTGAGCTACCCGGCTGTGTTTCCGTTCCCACCCCAGGTTACCCAAGGAACAGCGCCCGTAGACTCAGACTCCTTCGCGGTGTTTGGGGAGCTCAGCTATGATTTTTCAGAGCGCCTCACGGCGTCGGTTGGCCTACGGTATTTTGATGAGGATCAGGAACCGGAAAGGTTCCTGTTGGGCGGACCAACACCGATGGATATCAGCCCTCCTGATCAGTCATTCGACGCGCTAACGCCGCGATTTAATCTTCTCTGGAGGCTATCGGATAGCGCCTCCCTCTACGCTACGGTTGCGAGGGGATTCAGAAGTGGTGGCGTCAATGGTTTTGGCTCTTCCATCCCAGCCTTCGATCCGGAGGAAGCCCTTCTTTTTGAGGTGGGCGGACGCGGAGAGTTTTTGGACGGACGCGTTTTCGTTGATGGCGCGGTTTACTACATGGATTACGACGATGTGCAGGTCGCCATCGTGGAGGCTGGTCGCGCCAGAACCACCAATGTTGACTCCGCATCAGGTCCGGGCGCGGATTTGGCGGTCGGCGTCAATATTACTGATAGTCTAAAGTTCAATCTGACGGCGGGTTATGTGGGCCGAGAGTATGACAAGGTGGACCTTGCGGCCCCATCCAATGTTATCGAGGGCGACAAGTCCCAATACACCCCGGACTTTACGGCGTCTGCGTCGCTCGCTTATGACTTTAACTGGGGCGGCAATGTGGGTGGGATGGCCAGACTCGACCTGTCTCATGCTGACGGTTTTTCTGTTTACTTGAGANCCTTCCCGCCGCAGCCGGTTCTGACCACCGATGCGCTGACCTATTTAAACTTCCGCATCGGTGCAATGACCGACAAGTGGCAAGTTGTGCTGAGTGCCGACAACCTGCTGGATGAAAAAGATGCAGTATTCCCCGGGGGCGCATTCGCACTGGATACTTATTCTCGTCCAAGAATGTTGTCGGTCAGAGTAGGCTATAGCTTCTGAGCGAGTAGCTAACCGGACAAGTGACGACTAATGCTAGAGACCGCTGGCTGGCGACAGTCGTTTTGCTGCAGATGGGCGGGNAGNGCCCTGATCACTGTCACTGCTACGCTACTGTCNGCTTGCGGAGATCATCAAGAGGCGGGTTCANAATACCGCTCTGGGTCGTCCCCAGNGCTCGCNCCCTCCCAGCGTCTGCTGTATCTCAGTGAGCAATACTTGGCGCTCTCAGGCGCCAATGACGATTTCCTGACGAATGCCGCAGGCACGGTGGAGCGGGTCTTGCCAGACCGCAGCTACGCGGGTGTCAAATTGGCGGGGCAGCAAGCTGGATTACTGCTTGAGGAACTGCGCGACATCGCTCGCCAGCCACTATCCCATGANGATGCGCTGACTGCCGCGCTGCTNGNGCGAGATCTCAAAGTGCTAAGCGAGGCGCCTCAGCACCACTGGCTCTTTTTTGACATCACCCCATATAACGGCGGGTATGTGGTNAGTGTCGANGTGATACGGGCCCTTAAAGCCATTGATTTAACGATCTCGGGCGGTGTTGAGCACTACCTGTCACTATTCACCGATGTTGGTCGTTTTCTCAACGAACTCTCGAACAAGCTCGAAGCACAGCGACAGCGGGGTATATTGCTGCCCAAGGCCTCAATTTCTCGCATTCGTGCGACTTATTCGAGNNTGCGTGCCACNNTTCCCGACCTGACTCGCTTTGCGCCTTCCNGGTTGGAGGGCGTGCACCCCGATCAAGCACAGAGGCTTCATCGAGACACTTCCCGTGTCTTGAAGGAAGCACTTTACCCTGCCNTCGATCGTTTGTTGGGGTTGTTGAGCGACGAATATCTTGCCGAGGCACCGGAGGCTGCGGGCCTCTATCAATACCCTGGGGGTGAGGCGTATTACCGATACCTGATAAGACGCGAAACCTCATTGGACCTGACGCCAGACCAGATTCATGAGATTGGTTTGCGGGCAGTGGCTGAGGTTCTGCAGGAGATGCAGACCGTTCGCCAAAGGCTCGGATTCGCAGGTACCGCGGCCGAGTTTCACCGCGAGCTCCGCACCGAAAAGCGGTTGTTCGCTGGCAGTCCGGAGGAGGTGGAGCAGCGTTACCTCGCTTATGTTGAGCGCATTGAACCGCGNTTGCCGGAGTATTTNTCGCAGCAACCGAAAACTCCNTACGGGGTTAAGCGCGCCAGCCCAACAGTCGAGNAGGGTATNACACACGGTTATTATCGTGGCGGCTCTGCGGGAGAAACNGGGTANTACTATTTCAACGGTTCGAATTTGGAGACCCGTTCACTGATATCTGCAGGGTTTCTGATTTACCACGAACTGATTCCCGGGCACCATTTTCATCTGTCCTTGGTGAAGGAAAACCAGCAACTCTCGGTATACCGGCGTGGGATCAGCATGAACGCCTTTGCCGAGGGATGGGCCAACTACGCGGCTTTTTTGGCTAAGGAAATGGGGATGCTGGANGATCCCTATGATCACTACGGCTGGCTACTNTCCAATGCTTACATCTCAGTNCGGCTGGTNCTCGACACCGGACTGAACCACATGGGTTGGNGCNTGGNNAAGGCCTCTCGCTATATGTTGGANAACACCATCGCCNATGAAGNCGAGGTTGCAGCGGAAGTCCTCCGNTACTCCACCGACATTCCCGCTCAGGCNCTCAGCTACAAACTTGGATACGACAAAATATTGGAGCTCAGGCGGGTGGCGCAAGCCGCGCTGGGCGAGAAATTTGATCAGCGAGCGTTTCACTCTGCTGTCCTCTCAAGCGGGACGCTAACGCTGCCGGTGCTCGAGCAGCATATCGACTGGTTTATCGATGAAGAGCTCAAAAGGCACGAACGGTAATGACTGGCCAAGCTTACACAGTACCGGGTGTGGAAACTTCGCGATGGTCAGTGATCGCCCGCTTAATGGTCGTCGCTCTTGGTTTTGCAGCGACGACGGTTTTCTCAGGCGCTCATTCGGCACATGCGGGTTTGCTGATTCAAAATGCGACCATTGTTGATGGCACAGGGACTGATGCTTATTCAGGCAGTATCAGGATCGAGGGCGAGCGGATCACACAAGTAGGTGATGCACTAGCCCCGCAGCAGGGTGATGTGCTCATAGACGCAGCGGGCTTGATAGTCGCCCCGGGCTTTATTGACATGCACGCCCATGTTTCCAATATTCACGAATACCCGCAGGCTGAAAACTTTCTGCGCCAAGGCGTGACCACCATTGCTAATAGCCTCCACAGCCATGATTTGCCCTGGCCTCTCGAGGAGTACACCGCCAGCCTGAGGATGGCGCCAAATATCGCTTATTTTGCCGGGTTTAACTGGACGCGAAAGGCGGTGATGGGTTTGGACAACAGGGAGCCCACTGACGATGAGCTGCAGCAGATGGAATTGCTCGTCAGACAGGCCATGGAGCAGGGAGCCTTTGGTCTGGCATCGGGAATGGAGTACGTGCCGGCCACTTACGCATCCGTGGACGAAGTGGCGGCGTTGGCCAGAGTGGCAGCGGAATGGGACGGCATTTATGTCACGCATATGCGTGACGAGGGATCTAAATTATTGGAGTCCATTCGCGACACCGCCGAGATTGGCGAGATGGCTTCCCTGCCGGTTCACATTAACCACATTAAAACCACTGGTATCAGTAATCATGGCAGGAGTGTCGATGCTCTCGACTTGATCAACAGTATTCGTGCATCCGGTGTGGATATGACCACAGACATCTATCCCTACGCGGCCTTTATGACCTATTCGGATCTGCTTTTCCCGGCCTGGAGTCTAGCTGGGGGGCAAGAGGGGTTCCGCGCTCGCATTGTCGACTCTGTGCAGCGAGAGAAGATTGCCGCAGAGATGAAAACGATCTTCCCCCAGCAAGCAGGCAAAGATTTCGATAGTATCCAGTTCGCACAGCTACCGTACCTTGAGGGTTACGTTGGCCGCACACTGGGAGACTACCTTCGTGATCACAGCTTGCCCGAAACATTGGATGCTACGGTTGAAGCTTTGATCGACTTCCAGTTTCGCGGTCGTTTCGTGGCGATTTATCACAGTATGGACGATGTCGATATTGAAACTTTTTTAGCTTCTCCCCACA
>NYTE01000058.1 GCA_002683335.1 Halieaceae bacterium | reverse complement strand
CTCGGCAGGACCCAGCCATGATCGTTCGTGCACTCATTGTAATTACCTTGATCGTTTGCGGGATCTTTGGAGCCCACGCGCAAGACAGTGTGACTAGAGAGGCGCGCTCGCTGGATGAGGTGATCGCCAAATACCGTGCCGATGGCGTGATGGAGCGGGTTGGAGAGGAGGAATTAGAGGCGAGCCCACTCTTTATGACTCTGACAGAACGCCGTATTGCGTTTGCCCACTTTGAAGAGCTGTACCCCACTGTATTGTTGCCCGCCAGTAACGCGCCATCTGAGCTGCCCACTGAGCTCATGGATTTGGGTGCGATCGCTTTTGCGGCAAACGAGGCGTCCCATACTTTGGCCAGTTTGATGCAGAGCCAAAATCTGATGGGTTTGGTGGTTATTCAGGATGGCAAAGTGCGATTTGAACATTACGCGCCGGATCACGCGCGAGAGGCGCCATGGGTTACGTTTTCGGTGACCAAGTCGGTGACATCGTTGCTGATTGGGGCCGCGATTCAGGATGGATACATTGGTAGTGCGGATGATCCGATCGTCAAATATCTGCCGCGGCTTGAGGGTTCGAAGTATGGGGAGTCACGTATTCGGGATATTTTGCAGATGGCATCGGGGATGGAGTGGAACGAGGACTATGAGGATCCCGCGTCTGACGTTGCCATTGCCGGCGCTTTCAACGGCATTGCGCTGACCGACTACCTATATGAGAAACCGCGTTTGGCAGCCCCGGGGACTCGATTTAACTACAACACCGCTGAGAGCAATCTTGCGGGAGAAGTGTTGCGCGCCGCAATCGGCATGAGCGCCGGCCCCTATCTCAGTCAAAAGATCTGGCAGCCTATGGGTATGGCGTTCGATGCAAACTGGTTGTTGTCGTCACCCTATGGTCGGGAGACAGGGGGCTGCTGTATCAGCGCCACGGTTCGTGATTATGCGCGACTCGGACTGTTCGCCCTGGCCGATGGCGTATTGCCGGATGGTACCCGGGTATTACCAGAGGGTTGGATGGCTGCAAGTACGACACCGTCACGAGGTTATGAGGGTTATGGCTATAAATGGTGGCTTTACGGTGATGGCCGATATGGTGCGCGGGGGGTTTTCGGACAGGCGATCTTTATCGATCCTGTGGCGAAGCTAGTGGTGGCAGCCCACAGCAACGGTCAGGTTGCGTCCGGGAGCGACCACAATCGGGAGCTGGATGCTGCGTTAATCGCGCTCAGTGACTATTTTCGCGCGCAATAGCAAATAGAACCCGAGTTACCGCGCTAGCAGTTCGTTTTGCGCGCCAATTTGAGCGCTAGTGTCTTCATGCGGCGGTTCACTCTCAATGAGCCTCACTCGACCAATGTGGTTGCTGCTACTTTGGTGAATCAATAGCGCCTTGTCCTCGGTTACCCATACGTGCCGAATGATGCCAATACCAGAGGGAATCGCCCAGCTTTGGAAGGTCTCAGATTCGGGGTCAAACCTGACCAGGGCGTCCGGGCGCTGTCCGGACTCGTTATACCAGACGATATCGTCTATTACTGCGATAGCATACGGATGTGAGTTGGGGCCACTGGGCGAGTCCCATTCTCGAACCTTACCAGTCACAGGATTCAGCTGACCAATCTTGCCGCGTGCTGAATTAACGTACCAGATGCTGCCGTCCGAGCCGACATCCAGTCGCCGGATGCGGCTGTCCTCATGTGGAATAGTGAAATAGTGAATCTCGAGGGTTTCGGGGTTCACTTCTCCTATGGCGTTATCACCATTGAAAGCGACGTAAATGAGACCGTTGGCGCCGACTTTAATGCCATAAGGGCGGGCACGCGTGTCCATGTGAGTGATATCACCGGTCGTAGGATCCAAGCGTGCCACCGCGCCGGCGCGCTGGGCGGTAAAATAGAAATAGCCGTTGGGATGAAAGAGTCCGGTGTGAGGATCCGCCAAACCAGTCTGGTATTCGCGAATCTCTCCTGTGAGGGGGGTGAGTCGACCGACCGTCCCATTGCCGTTCCCGAGATACCAAATAAAGCCCGCATCATCGGGCACAATCGAGTGGGGTTTGGCAGTGGGCGGCAGAGGATATTCACGAAATTCGCCGGTAGCCGGATCAAGCTGGCCCGCCAGCGAGGCCCACATGCCAGTCCACCAGATGGTGCCGTCGGGCGCTTCAATCGGATCCCGTGACCGCTGACCCAGAGTGGGCACCATCCATTCGTCAATTTCGATCTCGATGTGTCCTGATATCAAAGTGGGGTAGAGCTCCGGTTTGGATTTGAAGTGCTGGGTCAGGTAGCGAGCAATGATATCGGCGCGGGGCTCATCGAGCTGAATCATGGAAGCCATCAGTTGCCGCCACTCATCGATAGTGTCGTAACCCTGAGCTCGATCGAGTATTTCGGGACGATGACACGTGGAGCAGGACTCGCGGACGAGTGCTTCCCCCTCACCTTGCGGAAGGGCCAGAACCGACGAAACAAAAAGCAACAACCCGACAGTCGATGGCATTTTGTATGGCATGCGTCCCGTCCCAGTAAACTCTTAGAGACCCATCACAACCTTAACAAAAGATCTGAGGAAAGAAACCAGCGACCGGGGGGATGAGTCCGGCCGCTGGCTAATGGCAGGGGAGCCCCGCCTAGGAGTGATACAAGGTCAGACCGTGACCGCGTTACCGCGGAAGATCTTTGACAGGTATCGGCTCTCACTGGGAGAGGGTGCGGGTACCGCACATTGCATGACGGCGTGCACCAGGCGCGTCATTTCTTCAGCCAGTTCCTGATCGTTTGAGGGTTCTTCGGTATGCGCGCGTCGGGTTAGCTGCACTTGATTCACCGCTGGCACCGTAGGCAGGCGTTCACCCTCAACCCCTAACGTCACCGTAAACGCGTGGAGAGAGTTCTTCACGAAGAGCGCCAGCGCGAATTCTTCCCGCGTTGAAGCCAGCGAAGTATCAGGGGTCAGCAAGACAATCTGGCAGTTGGGGACCAACGCCGAAATTCTTGCTACCCGGAAGTGGTGGGTCAGTTGGTCATTCACCAGATCACGGAACTGCTGATCGCTCAGCACCCGGTCCCAGCTCTTATGACGCTCACCCGCCAGCGCGTTAAGTGGCAGCCTCTCGAATGGGCTGCTCACCACGACATCGAAGCCACCTTCCTCACGCAAGATGTGATCCAGTGCTCCCTCGATATCGTCGCCGACACAACGCACATCCAACGCCACGGAATCCGTGGCGTCGATGGCGTGTTGAAGCTCACGGGCGCTGTCCTCTGAACGAGTCAGTACCGTGAGCGCTGCGACATCCTGCCCCATGAAACCATTGCCGATCGCCGCAAGCTCTTTACGCATACTGTCACCCACCATGACCACACGCTTGCCCTGAAGCTTGTTCAGGTCGGTCTGGCTGGGGGGTAACAATAGCTCGCCCTCGGTCACGGAGCGGTCGAACTTCAGCCCGCCTGAGGGATGGAACGTTTCGCCACTGACAATGTCATCGGCGAGGTGAAACACAGTAGAAAGACCCACCTGTTCGTCGGTTGGCATCTTGTGAAGGTGGAGTCGGTTGAGAATACCGGACTCGATCTGCGCAGCAGACTTCTTTGATTCTTCGAGATCAAAGAATGGCTCCGGCGCATCAACGAAGGACTCCATAAAGGCTGTTCGTTGTTCAGCAGTCAGAATGCCGCCATTGACCAGACGATCAACCAACTTACTGGCGATACCCTCGTGCATCAGGAAGCGCGAGGAATTGCCTGCCCCTCCCGCGTCCACGACCTGGCCCACAAGGCGCGCCAGCGCTTTGGGCAAATCGCTGCTCGAGGGCAGGTTAGCGACCTCATTGGCNGACAGGGCCATGATGGTATCGGCGCCGAGACCTGCTTTCAGATCGCTGAGAATCGCTTTGTGTACCTGATTTAAACGCTTGTTCTCAAGCACCAGTCGCCCACGGCGATCAAAGAGACCAGGCGCGTCTCCCAGTCCACGCAATCGCGCACCGTCCACAGGTCCCGGTGCGAGAGCGTTAATCTGGATCTCGGGTCCGAGGTGGCGTGACAGGATCTCGGCCAAAACGCGCTGTCCCGCCTTGGATACCGCATAGTCTCCTCGGTTGGGGTAGGCTACTGCCACGTACTTTTCGCCACCAAAGTAGCTCGATACATTGAGGATGGAGCCTTTCCCCTTGTCCTTCATCACCGGACCAAATTTGCGGATAAGGGAGTAGTTCGAAATCAGATTGGCTTCCATGGTGCGATTCCAGTCAGCCAGTGTCATATCTACTACCATTTCCTCCGCGCCTGAAATACCGGCGTTGTTAATNAGNAANTCGACGTTACCGAANAATTCGATNGCGCGGTCGTANAGNGCATCGAGNGCCTTGGGGTCGCCCACATCTATGTCTGCCAAGATGCTGACACGGGTGTCCGCTTGCGGATACCCAATGCCGCGAAGTTCTTCGACAATCTCGCTGCGTGCTTCCTCTAATTTGGCAGCACTCCGGGCGCTCAGCAGCACCCGGCAACCGGCAATGGCAAGATAGCGACCAAGTTGAAGTCCGATACCCAAACTTCCGCCGGTGATGACGGCGGTTTTACCTTTGTGTAACCCGGGTAACACTCGCATCAGCGGGGTGGGCATCGATTCTTTGCCCGTCGCTCGCTTGATGCTTTTAGGGATCCACAGATTGATGGGGTCCATCTGCCGAACGCGGTTGGTTAGCGTTGCCGCCCAGTCGGCAGCAAAAGTCAGGTTGTCCTTATCTTCACTGTCATATCGCACCAACTGATTGGGCCGCACAGCCCACTCTAGCTCACCCGCGGTTTGCAGCGTTTCGTCTTCATGTCTCCAGCCACGAATTAAGGCTTCAATAGAGGCGCGAATGACTTCATTCAGCAGGTTGCCATGGGTGTCACTACCATTGGTTGCGTAGGTGATGGCGGGGGGATCACATTTGCCGAACCAGCGTGACATATTGGTGGCAAACATGCTGGCAAACGCGACAGGCGCGACCACTTCTTCGCGGACAAAGTTTTCAACATCCTCGTCGGTCGCACTGCAAAGAGCGTATCCATAATGACCGTTAGGCTTGCGCGGCAGCACAATGACGCCGTCGAGTCGACCAAAGTGATCGTCGATGAACTGCATAGTGCGATCAACCGACTCACGGCGTAGCGGGTCAAGGTGAGAAAGCTGAATTTCATCGAGACCTTTGCTTTGAATCAATGAGCGCGCGTGGCCGACAGATTCGAGGGATCGGAACGCCAGTAACACGTGGGCGCCGCTTTTTATATGCCGCTCGGCATAGGTCAGTGCCTCTTCATAGTCAGAGCCGCCCAGAATCAGTACCACGTGATCTGTCAGGTCTTCAAGACGTTTATCGGGCCATGACACCAGTTGTGATCGGCTCTGCGCAGGAACCTGCATACCGTTAGTCACTTCAATGTGGTGGCCCGATACCGCCGCTGATTCCTCCGATGCCAGCCAAACAATGCCATTGGCGACGTCAGTTGGCGTGGGGTAACGGTAATCTAGGCCATCCTCGGTCTTGCGCGTCGTAATCATCAGATCACGGAATTCCTGACTGGTGCTACCGGGCGGAATATTTTGCAGCTCATCCATGGTTGCAAAAACGGTATCGATGCGCTCTGACTCAATGGGTCCTGGGAACAGGGTATTGACCCGGATACCGCGCTCGTCGCCGAGCTCCAGCGCAAGGCCCTTACCCAACGCGTTCAATCCTGACTTTGGCACTACGTAAGGAATACGTCCGTAATAGTGTGTGCGCGAGAAGATGGTAGAAACGTTGACGATCGTACCGCCGTCAGTCAAATGCGCTGCAGCAGCGCGAGCCATATTCCAGGGTGCGCCCAGCAAATTCATGGCCGAATCGAACATGGTTTGATCAGAGCCGGCCGCGCGCATTTCCACATCGGTAAAGGGAATATCTCGCAGGGTGTACTTGGGCCCCGCCGCGCCGGCATTATTCACCAGCACATCGAGCTTGCTGAAGGCACCCACCGCTTGATCCACGATATCACGGCACACCTGCGGGTCCGCACAGTCACCCACGATCGTCGAGATGTTGTCCGCATCAAATCCCTCCTCAGAGAGCTCCTCAACAAAGGCATCCAGTTTGCTCTGGTCACGGCCAGTCATCGTGACCATGGCGCCTTCCCGGAGGAGGTGACGAGAAATGTAGCGGCCAATCGACCCCGCGGCACCCGTCAGGATGACTGATTTATTCTCGAGTCGCCGACCTGTCAGAGACTGCGAGACAACTGCATTGGAAAGATCGGACATGTCGTTCATCTGAGCGCTCCGGCTGATCCTGTTTCAACTTTAGCGATGACTTCGCCGCGCTCCGCTGCATCACGCAGCGCCCAAGCCCGGTATAGTTCATCCTTGGTTTTAAGGCCCATGCGGGGGAGTGCATGGGTCACGACATAATTGGCACCGCCGTGCCGATTTTCCCACATCGCCTGATGAATCTCGGCAATGTCTTCAATGGGTCGTGCCAACGGTGGCAAGACGTCAATTTGAGCCGCAGCGATTCGCTGTTGCATCTCGGCGAACTCTCGAGCGGTGTTTAAGTGCGTGCCACGAATCTCGGCGCTGGGCATCAGAATGCGACGCTGGCGCATCCACACCTGCGGCGCATAAAAGGTGAAGCGGTTGCCACTGAGCTCTTCCGAGTAGACCACCTTGCCGACATTCGGTTTCACCAAAGAGGTTGCTAGTGCGAGGCCATCTCGGCCGGCGCGCTCGAAGACCACATCTGGCAAACCCCGCTTGTCGAGTGTGTTGCGAAGGAATGGCGCTATTGCCGAACCAATCGGCTTGAGTGTGCGATCCGAGAATAGTCGCACGGCCTCTTTGAAGGCCTGCGATTCAGTAAACGGATTGGGCATTTCCGCAAAGGGGCCGGGTGGGTCGTAGTCATCACCCAAGCGGCGCTCAATTTCTTCGAGACTCACGACCCCTTTCACCTGAGCACCAAAGCCCAGAGAGTTCACAAACTCGCGCTGCGGCACTGTGTCGACCAGAACGGCGATTTGCGCGCCGCGCTGACAGCCTACTTCAATTGCCTCGATCGCGACGCGATCCACGATGCCATCTTCGGCTCCGGGCCCATACACCACCAGCAGGCTTTGTCCCGCACGCAGTCCCGCACGCGTGAACATCTCTGCAGGGCTCGAGCTACCTTTTTTGCCCATAAAGGTAAAGCGGTAGCCCGAGGAGGCGCCGTAAAAGGTGAGCACTCCACCTTCGCCAAGGGTCTGGAAAGATCGCGGGAATGCTGTCTCGCCAGCGTGAGAAACTACGTAATCAATGCTGCCTCCGGCAGCGGCTTCGCTTGCTGCGACAAAACTGTCTCCATCTTGCTCCCAAGCAGCCCATTGAGCGGGGTCATCGGGGACCGGGGTAAATGCGTTGGCCCACTGCGGATCTTTTCGATCCACCGCTGCGCCCCCTATGGCCTTTACACGTGCAGCGCGCTCCGTATTGGAGACCATGCCGACGACACTGAGACCACTGCTGACCGCGCTGCGCAGGCAGTCATAACCCGTACCGGTGGATGCGCCTTCGACAAAGAGCCGCTTGTTTGGCTCAATATCCAGCGTGTGATAGAGCGCGCGGTGGATCGTGCCCAGCGTTAGCCCATAGGACCCGGCCTCTTCAAAACTAAGGCTAGGTAGCTTTGGGTGTAGCTGAGGACCCTGAACGGTCAGAAACTGCGCATGGCTGCCGTCGTTGCGTTCATAGCCCTGAATGCGAAAGTCTGCCGCCATAGGGTCCAGACCTTGGTCAGGTGAGAGCAGCTCGCTTTGACCCGAGTAGACGGTGCAGATATCACCGACGGACAGCCGGCCTTCCGCAACAAGCTCGCTCCCCAGCCTCACGATCATGGCCACACCACCTGAACCGGTCACTTGCACATCGGCATCGCGCGCATCAAATGGTGATACCGGAATGCCGGTGATGGCCCAGATGTCGTTGAAGTTCATCTCTGACGCGAGCACGTAAACCAACGCCTCGTTAGGTTCGGGGTCAGGTGTTTTGAAGATCAGTTTAATCTCGGCATCCTGAGGGTCGCCGTGGGCGGGTTTACCGTCTACCGGTGACTTAGGTACCCCATAGCCATATTGGTAGGTGGGGATCGGCGTCACACCGGGGAAGAAGCTTGCGCCCATGGGCAGTAATTTCCCGGACAACAACAAGGCTTCGACCTGCTCACCAGACGCATCGGGTGCAACGTCGGTATACCGTGTTGGTAAGGGTGCGCTGCGTTTTTCGAGGAATGCGGTAATACCTGTCGGTCCGGATTGGGGGTCACAAACCGCTTCAGCAAACAGCTCCGCCTCGCGCAGCAGACCGGCCGATTGACCCTGTGTGGCGCCCAGTGCAACGGCCTCAAGCACGCGGCTGACAGGCTTGTCTCGCCCGCTCGCGCGGATTTGTGACAGTGCTTGATTCAGTGCCGAGTGCTCTAGAGTGGCCTCGGAGTAGGGGATTACCGCCTCGCGATCAGCCAACGCCTTATGATGCTCGTCTTGCGCTGCAGACAAGGGCCCTTCTTGGTCAAAGTAAGCGCGCAGCCGCTCCATGGCGACTTCAACAGGGGACGCACCGGCCTCTGTTACCACTTCGTCCACCAGGCCACAGGCCTGTGCCTCGGCGGTAGAGATGTTGCGGCCGCTCACCATGAGGCGCAGCGCTTCGGCCATGCCCTCTTCACCTCTGCGGCGGTACAGCTTACGAACCAGACGCTGGGTGCCACCATACCCGGGTAGCAAGTTGAGATTGATCTCTGGCTGGCCGAACTGTGCGTGCTCGGCTGCAATGACATAGGAGCAGGCCAGAACCAGTTCGTTACCACCGCCGAGTGCCGGACCGTTTACCGCCGCAATCACAGGCTTGCCAAGTTGCTCGAGCGCCGCGAAAGCGGCTTGCGCAGCATTGGGGGGGGTGCGCGCAGATTCCAGGTCTCCCGCTTCACCGACTTCCAGCAGCTCCTTGACGTCTGCGCCCGCAACGAATGCACCCCGTGCACCCGTAATCACCACGGCATCAACATCGTCTTGATGCTCGAGTTGTTGCACCACCGTGTGTAACTCATCCAGCGTGCGTTCATTAAGCGCGTTGACGGGTGGATGATTGATCACCAGCAGTGCAACCTTGTGTTGATCGTCGATCCGATGGGTTTCCACTCGCAGGTAGCGCCAAGTCTGGATAATCTGGCGTGCTTCGGCAAGGCGACCAAAGTCGCGCCATTGCGCCACGGCGCCTTGAATTTCCTCGACTGATTCCGGGTTTCGGAGCGTGGACAGGTCGCCCAGAGGTTGATCCAGCAGAATGGCCCGCAATGTGCGGCGCATGTATTTGCCCGAGCGCGTCTCGGGAAAAGCGGATACCACCAGAAAGTCAGAGGGCACTGCAGTTGCGCCTTTTTCGGTTCGCACTAAATTTTGTAAGCGGCTCAGATCCTCATCCGAGAGCTTTCTACCGGCAGCTGCAACGAGAAAGGCGATCGGGGTTTCCCCTTTCTCATCGTGGGGCGCGCCCACTACTACCACGTTGCCTACGGGTGAATCCTGTCGCAGCGTTTTGTCGCGCAGGATGGCGCCCTCGATTTCCTCTGTCCCGATGCGGTGACCCGAGACGTTGATCACGTCATCGGATCGACCGTGTAGCGTAAAGGCGCCCTCCTCTCCGCGTCGTGCATAATCCCCTTGGGTATAGGTAAGCTCACCTGCCCAGCGTCGGAAATACACCTCTCCGAAGCGCTCAATATCGCCCTGCCAGTGCGCTTGACCCAACATATCGCCATCGCCCCATAGGGTTCGCGCGAGATAAGGGTAGGGCTGCGTAATCACCAGCTCTCCCTTCTCGCCGGCCTGGGCTTCGCGCCACTGGCTCACAGCGCCATCATCGCCTATTGCTTCAACAATGCGAACTTGGGCCTGCACCCACGGAAGCGGCCATGTCTTGGCGTCAGCCTCCAAGGGCTTGAAATCGCCCCAAGGACAAGAGAAGACAATGCCGCCATGCTCAGTGGCCCAATATGAGTTGATGTAATGCGAGCAGATGTTCTCCATTGCAAATTTCTGTACCGCCGGCGATACCGGTTCGGCGCAGAAGGTGCCCACTTTCAAAGTCGACATATCGTAGCGCGACATTTCCTGCGAGCTGGCTGGATCAGTCATCACAGCCTTGAGGAAGGTCGAGCCCGCCTTGAACAGCGTGACCTGATTGCGCTCGATAATCGAGGCAAACCGACCCGCATGCGGGAAGAGTGGTGAGCCCTCGGCAACCACCGTTGACATACCAAATGCCAGGGGTGCCGCAATAAGGTAGGACTGGCCTGTAATCCAACCCGGATCGCCGATTACGTAAAGGCAGTCGTCCTGATTGCCGTTAAAGACCGTGCGCATGGTGTGCGTAATACCCGATAGCCAGCCGCCGTGGGTGTGGACGACGCCTTTGGGTTTGCCGGTAGAGCCCGAGGTGTAGATGATGAAAAGTGGCCAGTTCGCCTCGACCGGGACGGCGGGAATGTGGGCTCCAACCGCCTGCCAGAAAGCTGAGTCGCCCAAGGAATAGAGCGACGCTCTGTCGGCAACGCCGGCATCTGCCAGTACCTCCGCTTCAAGCGCGCTAATGATTTGGTGGGACCAACTGTCGCGCCCATGCTCGACGATGTCGTTACCGGTATAGCGAACCACAATCACGTGCTCGACTGCATGACCGACGTTTGCCAGTTCGCTAGCGACCGTTGTGCGAAGCTCGGCAATGATCTCTGGCGCGGTATCGCGCTCTCGCTCAAGTGCCAAGCCCAGTTCGCGCATGACATCGGCGCGCTCCAGTGTGATCTCGCCAGCGACCGCGTCCGTCACCTGTGTTTCAAGTCGTGCCGCTACCTCGGCAGGGAGTCGCGCATGCAAGGTTTCGGAAAGTGCCTTTAATGCGGCGGGGCGGGGCACGTAATTGTCCAGTGCTGGATCCACATAGGCGCTTTTATAAGGCACGACTTCGGCGTTGCGGTAGCCGCCATCTGCAGTGATCACGACCTTGGCACCCGCGTCATGGATGCGGTCAGACAATGTCTTAGCAGAAAAGCCGCCGAACACCGGCGTATAGATCACGCCGAGACGCTGGGCCGCGAGAATGTAGTAAATCTGTTCCAGAATGTTAGGCAGGTTCAAGGCAATTCGATCACCACAGCTCAAACCTAGCCGATCGAGAACACGCGCGCGCAATGCGACTTCGATGAGCAGTTCCCGGTAGCTCAGGCGTTGCTCGAATACAGGGCCTCCGCGACCACCGTTCTTGGAGGGGTCCCAGCGGTCGCCCTCAAAGACCAGTGCCTGTTGTTCACCCCTTCCCGATAGCACGTGGCGATCAAGCAAGTTAAAGCAGGCATTGGTGTGACCATCAACAAACCAACGATAGAAAGGCGCGGCGGTATCATCCAGCGGCGTTGTCCAGGGGGCCCAGTCTGCGTCCGCCTCAGATTGCTCGCCCGACTGGGAGTGCCATCCCCGCCAAGTTCCGTCACAGCGGCTCAGCCACTGACTTGCACTGGCGTTGAACCAATGTAGCTCTCGGGCGGCAATGTTGGCGTGATAGCCCGCGGGATCTGCAACAGCGCTTGCACGCGCGTGGTCTTCGTCTTGTTGGGACTGCAAGATGCCCCAATTATCGTCGTGATTTGTCACAACGCCTCCTCTCTATCGAAAGGCGCCGACACGAAAGCTCCGGAAAAATACCGATCGCCTTCGGTTGCGCACCCTTTATTGTTCCGGCGATACGGCATGCCCGAAGCGACAGAGTCATCCCCAGAGCGGCCGCCCTAACACGTTGGCTGAGCGGTCCTAAGACACTGACATCTGGGTTACGCCAACTATTACCATCTGGATCACTTGTTTCTGCTCATCAAAACGGCCTTGCCGTTCCGAGGGGACTGTAAGGCGCATGTTTCAGGCCTCAGGAGAGTTGGATGGGGCCAGATGTGTTGTATTGGGTCAGCGCGGGCGGTTGTCGGTACTCAGCGCCGCCACGCCGAGCAACAGTGATCGTCCTCAGCCATGCCACCTTCAGATAGACTAGGGGCAGCGTCTCATCGCTCTTGAGGCATGTTACGAGGACAAACTGTTCGGCAAATAAAAGGTGAGATCATGCACGAGCGACGTTCTCCTCTGGATCGTTACATTAATCAGGTGCCAGCAGGTACTGTCGAGTGGATCGGGCTGCGTCCGCGGCGGCGTGAGCCGTTGCTGAGTGTTACTAAGGCGTATGCAGTGGCGGAACATGGCTTGGAAGGAGATCACCGAATGAGCAAAACGCCCGGCTCAGGCCGGCAGGTCACACTGATCTCGCAGGAGTTTATTGACCAAATCGCCGCGCACATGAGCTTGCCTAGCATCAAGCCGGCTCGGTTGCGCCGGAATATTGTTGTCTCGGGGATCAATCTTAATGCGCTGCGCAGACAGCGGTTCAGAGTCGGGAAAGCGCTGTTCGAGGCGACCCAGCTCTGCCACCCCTGTGCTCGTATGGAACAAGAACTGGGCTCGGGCGGCGTAGTCGCAATGCTCGGTTATGGAGGGCTTTGCGCCCGAATTATCGAAGCGGGCGTTATTGCTTGTGGAGACGCTGTATTACCGGAGCCGGCCTTGTGACAGCGTGGGGAGCCCTCGCCTTACCGGCAGATCAGATTCTATGGATCGCTACTTCTGTGGGCGTTGCCGCTCTCATCCGTGCCTTCACGGGTTTTGGATTCGCCATGTTGGTGGTTCCGGTGTTTTCACTTATTTTGGCGCCAAACGACGCTGTGGTACTGAGTGCGGTGTTAGCACTCATTTTGGGTTTAGTCACCTATCGCGCTTGGTGGGGATTATTTCCATTAGCGCCTGTTCTGCCCATGATGGCAGGGGCATTTTTCGGCACTGCAGTCGGCGTATGGTTTTTGTCCTCGCTGTCCGTGCTCGAGTTTCAGCTGTGGATCGGCGTATTAGTGGCGGCAGCATCGCTGGCGCTGGCGCGTTTCACCCCGGGGGAGAGGCCCGCTTCACCCCCCTTGGCCTTGGGCACTGGCGTGGCATCGGGGTTAATGAATGGTGCTTTCGCCATACCCGGCCCTCCGGTCATTTTGTATGTAGTGGCGACACTCACAGACCCCGCTCAGTCGCGGGCATTTCTGATGATGTTTTTCTTCGGGTCCAGCATTGTGTCGTTGGCGATGTTCAGCCTGGCTGGTCTGGTTTCGACGCGGCCATTCCAGCTTCTGTGGGTGGCTATCCCCGCGATGTGGCTCGGTAACCAGCTGGGCAATGCGGCGTTCCATCGCTTTGCTGGAGCGGCCTATAGACCGCTCGTGGTGGGTTTGTGCGTTCTCATTGGGCTGTCGATTTCGGCAAAGGCCTTGATTGATCTCTAACATCCGGTTTGCAGCCTGATCTCGATGATCTCCTCAAGCGTTAGTCAGCCGCGTCACATAAACACTTTTGACACCAGGTCTTGACAGAGTCCGCAGGCGTTATTGCTTTATATTGTCCCGGACAATCCGGGCTTTCTGACGTTGCCAGTCACGGTCTTTCTCTGTGTCTCTCTTGTCGTGGAGTTTTTTGCCTTGTGCAAGATAAATCCGGGCTTTAGCCAAATGCCCTTTCCAATACAAAGCGCTGCACACGCAGGTTTGACCTTTTTGAGTGACAGCGGCGTTGATCTGGGCCAATTCTTTCTTGTGAAGCAGTAACTTTCTGGTGCGAATGGGGTCGGTCACAAAGTGTGTCGAGACCGTATCAAGGGGGGTGATATTGGCGCCCAGTAAGTAAGCCTCCCCGTCTTTCATCAAGACATAGGAGTCTGTGAGCTGGACTTTACCTGCTCTGAGCGCTTTGACCTCCCAGCCCGCAAGTGAGAGGCCCGCTTCAAAAGAGTCCAGCAGGTGATAGTCGAAGCGTGCTCTTTTGTTCTGCGCGATGGTATTGTCAGCTGTCTTTTTACGTTTGGTTCTTGCCATGACCGTATTATACGGGTGTCGGTTTTATGCCGCGCCGGTATTCTTACAGAAAAGGACCCGACCAGAGGAGCATGTGATTGCTGGATGACAATGTGCCCCAGCCCTGGCGTGCAAGAACAACGCTGGTCTTGACGTTGACGCTGGTGGCGGTGGGGTTGGGTAACCTACAGCGCCTGCCTTACCTAGTCGGCGAGTATGGTGGCGGCGCTTTTTTTCTTGCCTACGTAGCATCGGTAATGTTGCTGAGTGTGCCAATTCTTATCGCTGAGATCGCTCTGGGGAGTCTTGGTAGGGGTTCGCCGGGGCTGGCAATGCATTGGGCCGCCAGTGCCGCTAATGTTGATTCGCGGTGGCGACACTTGGCTCTCCTGCAAGCTTTTTTGGGATTGATAATGGCCGCAATGGCGGCGCTGATGGCGGTCTGGTGCTGTCGCTGGGCGGTACTCATTTTCGAAGGAGATCTGGCGGCAGCGAGCGTGATTGACGTATCTGAAA
This sequence comes from Halieaceae bacterium, assembly GCA_002683335.1. Lineage (GTDB taxonomy): Bacteria > Pseudomonadota > Gammaproteobacteria > Pseudomonadales > Halieaceae > Luminiphilus. Next base: position 50,706 of record NYTE01000058.1, on the reverse strand, counting down.
TTTATCTTGAGCATATTGAGGATGAGCCTGGCCAATTCCTGGGCTCATTGGCTCTGGTGGTGATAACCGGTTGCTTGTCAGCTCTGGGAGTTCGCCTTGGTATGGGTTTTCTTGCCTGGGCGGTGTTGCCTATGGTGGCTATCACGCTCCTGGGGGTGCTGGATTTTATTTTTCTTTATACCGACTTGCGCTCGGTCAGCGAGTTTTTATTTGCTCGCGACCTATCCGCCTGGCGGCTGGATGCAATTTGGGTCGCGCTCTCTTCGGCGGGAATCACCCTTGGGGCCGGGCTCGGGGTGGGCATGGCACTAGGGGCTCAATCGCCCCCGGGCTTGCCCTGGGGGCGCTCCATTCTGGCGGTTGCGGTGTTGGACACTGCCTTCATGATCGTGACAGCGGTAATTGTTTGCGCAGCTTTGTTTGAGGCGAACGTAGCGCCAGCTGAGGGGTTAGCGACGGTGTTTATCGGGCTGGCTTACGCGTTTGCAAACCTGCCGCTGGGGGAAACCTATGGGGCATTATTTTACTTTTCCATGGCATGCATTGCCGCCGGTGCAACGGTGATTCTTGTAGAACCCACTGTGCTGGTGATCGGACGAGAATGGGGTGCTGGCCGGTTAGGGGGATCGATTCTCGCTCACACACTGATCGCGCTGATTGTGGCGATCTGTTTGTTTTTCGACGTGGCAATATTGGCGAATCTTGCCACTCTCACAGTCGACTGGTTGATTCCTGCCAGCTTGCTGGCCATGAGCCTGTTTGTGGGCTGGTTGATGCCGAGGCCGGTGCTGCGTGGTGAGCTCTATCGGGAGCCCCTTTGGCTTTTTTGGTTATGGTGGCGTGTTCTGCGTTGGCTGATCCCGCCAGTTTGCGCGGCATGGCTAATCAGAGGTCTGCTGTGAATGGCTCTCCGCGACAGCGAGTTGCACTACACTACTTTCATGACGATCATTGAACGCAGCGCTCTGATTCCCTTTAGCGTCGAACAGATATTTGATCTGGTCGCCGACATTGAGCATTACCCTGACTTTTTGGATGGCTGTGTGGGTGCAGAGGTGCATGAGTGTTCAGCGGGCAACGTGGTCGCTACCTTGCGGCTGTCACGCGCTGGGGTAAGTCAAAGCTTCACCACCCGCAATATTTTGTATCGCCCCGAGAGGATGGAACTGACCTTGGTTGAGGGCCCATTTGAGCATTTTTCTGGCACTTGGCGATTTCGCGCGCTGGGCGAATCAGCCTGTAAGGTCTCGCTGTGTCTTGAGTTTCAAATGACAGGTGGGCTTGTCAGTGTCGCAGCCGGCCGGCTCTTTGATAAAGTCGCGGTAGACTTGGTCGACGCGGTTGTGACCCGGGCAACGCTGCAATTATCCTAAGAGAAATGCTATGAGTCAGGCCGTTTCAACACAACGTCAGGCGCTAAAATCTGAGCTTTGCATGTCATGAGCGAAAAGATATCGGTAGAAGTGGCATACGCCTTGCCAGAAAAGCAACGCATCATAAAGTTGCAGGTCCCTCAGGGCACCACTGTCCTTGAAGCAGTGATGCAGAGCAGTATGGAGACTCTCTTTGGAGAGTTAACGTTGGGTCCTGATCTGAAATTGGGCGTGTGGGGCAAGTCGACCAACAATGACCGCATATTGCAGGCCGGTGAGAGAGTAGAGATATACCGTCCGTTAAAGGCAGACCCAAAAGCCGTTAGAAAGGCGAGGGCTGCCAAGGTCAAGGCAGCACGCGCTGCGGCAGATCAGTCCTCGGAGGGTTCTGTGTCCCCATCGCTTTCTGACTGAGAACGATCCCAGTCCGGGGCGTCAGGGCCTCCGGCACGAATCAGCTCGTCATTGTCAAACCATAGTGTGAGTCGTGTTTCGGAAACGGTCTGGTTGCCGTTTCGCAAGAGGTAACGGTAATCCCAACGGTCACTATGAAACGAGTCCTCGATAAGAGGGGTTCCCATGATGTAGCGCACCTGCCGACGGTTCAGACCTGGCCGCAACTGCTCCACCATCTCCTGTGTAACCACATTCCCCTGTTCCACATTGATTTTGTAAACACCGGGAAAGCCGAAGTTGCTGCCGCAACCCGCCAATGTCAGCAAAAGGCAGATACCGGGCCAAGCGAGGGGGTGGGAGCTGATTCTCAACACATTGTCTTCCAAGGTGGCAGTGCAACTGGCATGATACCGTTAAACGTCACTCGCAGAGAACCTTCCCAGCATGACCCTAGAGAATCGAGAACTCAAGAAAGCGGGACTTAAGGTAACGGCCCCCAGACTAAAGATTCTGTCGATGCTGAGTGATGCCTCGGGACAAGGTGACCACTTCAGCGCAGAGGATCTCTATCAGCGCTTACGTGACACCGGGGAAGATATTGGCCTGGCGACGGTCTATCGGGTGTTGACGCAATTTGAAAGTGCCGGATTGGTGATCCGACACAATTTTGAGGCCGGCTACTCGATTTTTGAAATGGCTTCAGATCACCACCACGACCATATGGTCGACGTTGACACCAATGAGGTCATTGAGTTTATCGATGAAGAGATCGAGCGCAGGCAGCACTTGATCGCTGAAGAGCAGGGCTATGAAATCATCGACCATTCTCTGGTGCTGTACGTGCGCAAGAAGCACGACGCCTAAATTTGTTCCAACATTTCCCGCGCGTGTGCCAGGGTGTTGTCGGTGAGTTTGGCACCCCCCAGCATTCTGCCGATTTCCTGAATGCGGGCTTCGCCCTTGAGCAGCGAGAGCGTTGAGTAGACCTCGTCAGCTCCCTCTTTGGTGACCAACAGGTGGTGATTGCCTTTGGCTGCAACCTGAGGCTGATGTGTGACTGCGAGGACCTGACTACGGGAACCTAAGGTGTGAAGCAGTTCGCCGACGATCTCGGCAACCCCACCACCAATTCCAACATCAACTTCGTCAAAAATCATCGTGGGTGCCGTCGCTGTATCTGCGGCGACGACCTGCAAGGCCAAGCTGATGCGGGACAGTTCCCCGCCCGATGCGATTTTGTTCAATGGTCCGGGAGATGCGCCTGGGTTTGTGGCAATCAAAAACTCGACATCTTCGGCGCCTCGGGGATCGGGTCGTGCGTCGCTAAACGGAATTAGGGCTATTTCGAAGATGCATTTGTGCATCGCGAGCTGACCGAGGGTTCCCATAACCCGCTTACTGAGTGCGGTTGCGGCCTCGCGTCGCTTTGCTGATAGCAGCGCGGCGCCCTCGTGCCAGGTCAGTGCGGTATCCGACATTTGCTGCTCTATCTGCACCAGTTGTGCTGAGCCGCCGGCGAGCGAGTCGAGTTCCATCTGCAGCGTGGCCAGCAAATCTGGCAGTGCATCCGCTGCAACCCGGTGTTTGCGCGCGAGATCATGCAATGCACCCAGTCGCTCCTCGGTAGCACGCAAACCCTCTGGATCTAACTCAATCCCTTCTGCAAAGCCCGCTGTCTCGGCCTGTGCCTCTTCTATTTGGATTAGCGCAGACTGCAGTAGCTCGCGGAGATTGGCCGTAGAGTCGCTGCTCATCCGCTCATCATTGGCAAGCTGAACGAGCCGGGCGAGCTGGTCTCTTTGTGTTTCGCAGCCAGTGGTAATGTCATTGGCTGTTTCGATGATAAATGCCGCGTTCGTCTGAAGTTTGTGCTGTTTCTCGAGCTGGGCAAGCTCACCGGGAAGGGGGTTGAGCGTGGCTAGTTCGGCAATTTGGTAGGTCAGCAACTCTCGCCGAGCGTCGGATTCCTCAGTTCTGCCCAGTAACCGTGTGTGCTCCTCTTCGAGCAAGCGCCATTGCTGTGCGAGATCGCTCACCTCGACAATCAAGGACTCTGCGCCGGCATAGGTGTCGAGCAAGCTGCGTTGGGTTGGGCGGCGCAGCAGGGATTGGTGCGCATGTTGAGAGTGGATATCCACTAGTAACTGACCGAGGTCCGCGCAGTCAGAGAGAGTGGCAGGCGTGCCGTTTATGTAGGCACGAGAGCGCCCCTCGGCGGTGATTGTGCGGCGGAGTAAACATTCTCCCGTTGCTTCTAAGTCGCGCGCTGCGAGCCATATCTTTGCCCGGGTATTGCTCGAGACGTCAAAGCAAGCGGTGATGTCTGTTTTAGTCTCGCCGGGACGAATGGCCCTGGAGTCTGCTCGATCACCGATACACAAGCCTAGGGCGTCCAGCATGATCGATTTGCCCGCACCGGTCTCCCCTGTAATACAGGTCATTCCGGAAGCCAGATCGAGTTCGAGGTGGTCGACCACGGCATAGTCCTGAATCGCTAGATGGAGCAGCATTTTGATTCCCTGAGCCTAGAAAGAGGTTTATAGCGCAGACTGCCTTGAGAGTGAACCAAATGCGCGAAGGCTTCAGCGTGCGTTTAATCACCGTTTTGGATGAAAGGGGCTGTCGGGAGGCTTTGTCACCAGCGTGGGCTGTGCTAAAACGGGATTTAGTTTTCGCCAACGGGATCAGCCTTGGAAGCCCTTTCGTCTCGCGCCTCATCAATTCTGAAAACTTTGGTGGAAATACATATCCGCGAAGGCCAGCCAGTGGCGTCGAAAAACCTGCAGTGCGAGAGCGGGCTCGCTGTCAGTGCCGCAACGGTTCGCAATATTATGGCGGAGCTCGAGGATCTCGGGTACTTATCGTCACCCCATACCTCCTCTGGGAGAGTCCCTACCGCCCAGGGATATCGATTTTTCGTGAATAGCTTGTTGCAGGTGGGCCCTGTTGAGCAGGGGGCCATGTCGGCACTTAATGCGGGTTTAGACCCTAATCGGAGCGCAGGGGAACTGGTCCAGTCAGCATCCAATTTGCTCGCTCAAATCACCTATCAGACTGGCATTGTTACTGTCCCCAAGCCTGCCAGCAGTCAACTGCGGCAGATCGAGTTTTTGCCACTGTCTGGAGATCGGGTGCTGGTGATCATGGTGATCAATGAGCGCGAAGTACAGAATCGTATTATTCAAGTGCAGCACACCATGACAGAAGAGCAGTTGAAAGCGGCCGCCGATCTAATTAACCAACGCTACGCGGGGCGTGATTTATCGCAGGTCAAAAGCCAGATTGTTCGAGAGATGTCCGAGGCGCGCTTGCGGATCGATGCCTATCTCGAGGCGGCTTTGGAGCTGGCCAGCGCGGCGATCGACAACGCCGACACAACAGACGGAGTAGTGTTAGCGGGAGAAGCGAGTTTGCTGAATCAGGCGTCTCCGGAAGATATGCAGAAGCTGCGGGAACTTTTTGATGCCTTTGAGAGCAAGCGGGACCTGCTGGAACTCATGGAACGCTGCTCTCGAGCAGACGGTATTCAGATCTTTATCGGTGAAGAGGCAGGCTTCGATGTTTTTGGCGACTTTAGCGTTATCACGGCGCCCTATGCCCAAGGGACCCAGTCGCTCGGGGTGTTGGGAGTGATAGGCCCGACACGAATGGCATACGAGCGTGTTATCCCAATTGTGGATGTGACCGCCCGCATGTTGAGTGCAGCACTCTCCCGTTAGCGCTACGCCCCCTCAGCTCCCCGATTTAACACCTCAAAGCATGGCAGGCTGCCCATGGGCCTGACCCGTCATCATGAGCGCTAGGTAACTTCTCCAGTTGATTGTGCAGATGTCCCCATCGGTGACACCGTGTTGTATTGGCGATCTGACTGTCACTCGGTGCTGTTTTAACCCTTGAAAATGTTTAGCACACCCCCACATTATCCGCAGCGGAAGCGATCGGCCCCGCTATGTAAAGTTTACGCGGAGAAATCCCATGAAAGATGACAAAACCGACCCCGACCACGAGGGTGAAGACGCGGTGACCGACGGTGAGGCACCGGTGTCTGGCGATGCGGTCACGTTAGGTGAGGCGCAAGAAGAGACGGACGGCGGGTCAGCAGAGCATTCTGCCGAGAGAGACCTTGAGGCGGAGTTGGCGGCAGCGCAGGATGCGGCGCTGCGCGCTCAGGCCGATGCCATGAATATGCAGCGCCGGTCCGAGCAGGAAATAGAGAAAGCCAGAAAGTTTGCCTTGGAGCGGTTTTGCGGAGACCTGCTCAGTGTGGTCGACAACCTCGAGCGGGCATTGGAATCAGCTGGTGACGATCAGGGAATTGCCTCGTTGCTGGAGGGTATTGAACTCACCCGCAAGGGGCTCATGGATGTCTTGGTGAAATATGGCGTTGAATCTGTCGACCCGATGGGTGAGCCCTTCGACCCAGAGACGGCGCAGGCAATGAGTATGGTGGAACAGCCGGATGCCGAACCCAACTCGGTCATTGCGGTAATGCAGAAGGGATACACACTAAACGGTCGACTTCTGCGACCGGCTATGGTGATGGTGGCAAAGGCACTCAGCGAGCAGGGGTAGGGAATTGTGCTCGCACGTGCTTGAAATTGATGGAATCGACACCACATAGATAAACAAGGAGAGAGGCCAGCCGTGACGGTATGGCCTAGAAAGCAGATCAGCATATCGGCCCACACAAGGCAAAGTCGGGCCAAAGGAGAAAGGTATGGGAAAAATTATTGGTATTGATCTGGGTACCACCAACAGTTGCGTGTCGGTACTGGAGGGCGGTAAGCCTCGAGTAATTGAGAACGCGGAAGGCGGAAGAACCACACCCTCTGTGGTCGCCTATACGGACGATAGCGAAATCCTCGTTGGTCAATCTGCAAAGCGTCAAGCGGTGACTAATCCGCAGAACACCTTATTTGCGGTGAAGCGGCTGATTGGTCGCAGATTCGACGACGACGTCGTGCAGAAAGACATCAAAATGGTGCCATACAAGATCGTTAAAGCGGAAAGCGGTGACGCTTGGGTGCAGGTTAACGACGATAAGATGGCGCCGCCTCAGGTGTCCGCGGAAGTCCTGCGTAAGATGAAGAAGACCGCTGAAGAGTATCTGGGTGAGTCCATTACCGAGGCGGTGATCACCGTGCCTGCGTACTTCAACGATGCCCAGCGACAGGCTACTAAAGACGCAGGTCGAATCGCGGGCTTGGAGGTCAAGCGCATCATCAATGAGCCAACGGCAGCCGCGCTGGCCTATGGGATGGACAAGGCACAGGGTGATCGCACCGTGGCAGTATATGACCTTGGTGGCGGTACCTTCGATATTTCTATTATTGAAATTGCCGAAGTGGATGGAGAGCATCAGTTTGAGGTTTTGGCGACCAACGGTGATACCTTTTTGGGTGGCGAAGATTTTGATCTTCGTCTGATCGAATATCTTGCCGAGGAATTTAAAAAGGAAAATAGCGTTGATCTGCACAATGACCCGCTGGCTCTGCAGCGACTGAAAGAGGCGGCTGAAAAAGCCAAGATCGAGCTGTCCAGCTCGCAGCAGACCGAAGTCAACTTGCCTTACATCACGGCAGACGCGACCGGCCCAAAACACTTGGTAGTCAAATTGAGCCGATCTAAGCTCGAATCTCTAGTCGAGGAGTTGGTTAAGCGCTCCTTGGCGCCGGTTAAGACCGCTCTGGAAGATGCAGGCTTGTCACCCAGTGAAGTCAACGATGTCATACTTGTCGGTGGCCAGACCCGGATGCCCATGGTGCAGCTGGCCGTTGCTGATTTTTTCGGCAAAGAAGCGCGCAAAGACGTCAATCCCGACGAGGCGGTGGCGATGGGTGCTTCGATTCAGGGCGCCGTATTGTCTGGGGACGTTAAGGATGTATTGCTTCTTGACGTCACCCCACTGACACTGGGTATCGAGACCATGGGTGGTGTTGCCACTCCGCTGATTGACAAGAACACCACAATACCCACGAAAAAGTCGCAGGTGTTCTCAACCGCTGAAGATAACCAGACGGCGGTGACGATTCATGTAGTGCAAGGTGAGCGAAAGCAGGCGACTCAGAACAAGTCTCTGGGGCGTTTTGACCTGGCCGACATCCCCCCCTCGCCGCGGGGCATGCCCCAGATCGAGGTAACCTTTGATCTTGATGCTAACGGTATTCTTAATGTTTCCGCTAAAGACAAGGCGACAGGGAAAGAGCAGTCAATCCGCATTACGGCCTCGGGCGGACTGTCAGAGGGCGAGATCGAGTCAATGGTGCAAGATGCCGAAGCGAATGCAGAAGCCGACAAGAAGTTCGAGGAGTTGGTGGCTGCTCGCAATACGGCTGATGGGATGGTCCATGCAGCGCGCAAAACGCTGGAAGAAGCTGGTGAGCACGCGACAGATGATGATCGCAGTGCTATCGAAGCCGCAATTACTGAGGCAGAAGAAACGATTAAAGGTGACGATGCGGCCGCGATGGAAGCCGCTACGACGAAGCTCACCGAGGCAACCGGCGGTGTAGCGCAAAAGATGTATGCCGCGCAGCAGGCTCAGGACGCGTCGGCAGGCGCTGATTCGGCGGAGGCTGAGCCAGAGCCTGATCAGGGAGATGTTGTTGACGCTGAGTTCGAGGAAGTCAAGGAAGACAAGCGTGCCTAACGGCAGTTCTCCATTCAGGATAGGGACGTTCTGAAGCGCCTCTGGGAGGAGGTTTGTTTGACGCGGGCCGTGATCAAATCATGGGGCCCGCGTCCGTTTTTAGGGAGGAGTTGAAGCGCACCCCACAGGCGCACACGGTATATATGTCTAAACGCGATTATTACGAGGTGCTCGGTGTCGACAGAGCGGCCGATGAGCAGGATATCAAGAAGGCTTATCGTCGTATTGCTATGAAGTATCACCCGGACCGTAATCCGGACGATGCTGATGCGGATAGTAAATTTAAAGAAGCGACAGAGGCCTATGAGATCCTGTCGGACAGCGATAAGCGCGGGAGCTACGACCAGTTTGGTCATGCCGGTGTCGATCCTTCTATGGGTGGCGGTGGCTTCCAGGGCGGCAGTTTTTCCGACATTTTCGGTGACGTGTTCGGAGACATATTCGGCGGCGGTGGCGGGCGCCGACAGGGACCCCAACGTGGTTCCGACCTGCGTTACACGTTAGAAGTTGCGCTAGAAGAGGCGGTACGAGGCTCCACGGCTGAGATCCGCGTGCCCTCGCTACAACACTGTGAGGCCTGTGACGGCAGCGGGGCAAAACCAGGCAGCGCCCCTATGACCTGTGGCGGCTGCGGTGGCAGTGGTCAGGTCCGATCCCAGCAGGGTTTTTTCCAGGTCCAGCAAACGTGTCCGAAATGCCGAGGTCGTGGTCAAACGATCTCGAACCCTTGCGGTGAATGCCGTGGTCAGGGTTTAGTGGAAAAAACCAAAACGCTTTCCGTCAAGGTGCCGCCGGGTGTCGATACGGGTGATAGGATCCGGTTGAGTGGTGAGGGTGAAGCAGGACCTGCGGGGGGACCCCCCGGTGATTTATTTGTGCAGATTGCGGTGCGCCAGCATTCTTTGTTTGAGCGCGACGGGCGCCATCTTTACTGCGAAGTGCCAATCAGTTTTGCCGACGCCGCACTCGGTGGTGAGCTTGAAGTCCCGACCCTGGACGGCAGGGTAAAGTTGAAAATTCCAGCCGAGACACAAACAGGCAAGATGTTTCGCTTGCGAGGGAAGGGAGTGAAGCCAGTGCGTGGTGGCCCTGTGGGCGACCTATTGTGTCGCGCGGTGGTGGAAACCCCCGTCAACCTCACCCGCGAGCAGAGAGCACTTCTGGAGGAGTTTCGAAGTGGTCTTAAGGCGGGGGGAGAACAACAATCGCCGCGTCAGACAAGTTGGTTTGAGGGCGTGAAAAAATTCTTTGATGGCATGACCGGATGACCATCAAGATCGGTATTACGGGCGCCACGGGTCGCATGGGTCGTATGCTCGCAGAGACCATTTTTAAACGAGACGGTATTTGTCAGCTAACCGCTGCGATTGAGCGCCAAGAATCTTCGCTGAACGGCGCCGACATGGGAGAGCTCCTCGGTATAGGCATCAATGGCACAACGGTGGGCATTGATTTGGCGGCTGCGATCACGGGGGTCGATGTCTTGATCGACTTCACTATGCCCGAGGCGACCTTGTCCTACGCTGCATTGTGCGCACGGCACAGCGTGCCAATGGTCGTAGGGACCACCGGCTTCACGGATACTCAGGTCACGCAATTGCATGCGATCACGCAAGACATCCCGCTTTGTCAGTCTGCCAATTTCAGCCCGGGCGTGAACCTTGCCTTCACGCTTGTAGAAGCAGCAGCGCGGGCTTTAGGTCAGAGTGCTGATATTGAAATTGCAGAAGCGCATCATCGTCACAAGATTGATGCTCCCTCGGGAACGGCTCTCGCCCTCGGCGACGTGGTGGCCTCAGTACTGGGTCGAGAGCTGTCTGAGATGGCGGTCTATGCCCGAGAGGGCCGCACTGGGGCGCGCGAGCCCGGAGCCATTGGGTTCAGCGTGATTCGTGCCGGGGATATTGTGGGCGACCATACGGTGATCTTCGCAGGCGAGGGCGAGCGACTGGAGATTACCCACAAGGCGAGCTCTAGGTCGGCCTTTGCCGCCGGCGCGGTGACAGCGGCGTGCTGGTTAGCTGGACAGCCTGCTGGTCGGTACAGCATGCGAGATGTTCTAGCCAGTGAGGAGACCGGATCATGAATGCAGCCAATTACATCGTCGATATTGATGAGAGTAATGCCCAGACACTATTGATCGAGGAGTCTCAAAAGCGACCGGTCATTGTGGATTTTTGGGCCGATTGGTGTGCCCCTTGCAAGCAGCTGATGCCTATTCTTGAGAAGTTGGCAGCCGAGTATCAGGGGGCGTTTTTGTTGGCCAAGGTCAACGCAGACGAGCAACAGATGCTGGCGCAACAGCTGGGCGTTCGATCTTTACCTACCGTTATGGTGATCAAGGATGGCCAACCGGTTGATGGTTTCTCCGGTGCGCAGCCGGAATCAGCCGTGCGCGATATGCTCGATAAACACGTGCCTTCGCCACAAGCCGACTCGTTGGCTGAGGCTGAGCAACTGCTAGCGGAAGGTGATATCCCCGGCGCTTTGGCATTGTTTCGCGGTGCGTGGGAGGACTCTGGGCAGAAGCCAGAATTCACTATGGCTTATGCAGGTGCGCTGATTACCGCAAATCGGCTGGATGAGGCTGAAGCGCTGTTGAGTGATATCAAAATGGTGGATCAGGATGCCCGTTACCAGCAACTGATGGCGCAAATTGAATTGCAGCGGCAGGCAGCGCGATCACCCGAGATAGAGGCGCTAGAAGCGGATCTCGCCAGTGACGAGCAAAATCATGAGATCAGGATCAAATTAGCGGTACAGCTCAGTAGTCATGGGCGGTATCGAGAGGCCCTGGAGCATTTACTGGTGGTATTGCGAGCCGATCGGGACTGGGGCAATGGCGAGGCGAAACGCGTCTATTTGGATATGATCGCGACGATTGGTAAGGGAGATCCGCTGGCCGCGGAATATCAGCGCAAGCTGTTTTCCCTCTTGTACTGAATCGCTAATCAGAACCGGTGCGAAGGCAGCATCGTTCAAAAATTGGATGAAGATGCGGCGCGATCAACCGTTGCAGGTCGTGCACCTCCGAAAGGAGGGGCAGCGCCGGCCACAGGGGGTTGCAAAGATTCTCCAAGTCCCCTACCTTCCCTTTAGTCAGAAAACATACTCAATATTCAAATCCCCCTGCCGATGAGTTTGTCGGTGGGGCTTTTCGTGTGAGGTGAACTATGGATACCGCATATTCCGCTGAAGATTTGGCATTTCGTGATGAAGTGCGAGACTTTTTTGAAAAGGCCTTTACCCCGGAAGTACAGAACAGCCTGCGCTCTGTTGATTACAAGGAAGCCATCGAAGAGTGGCAAAAAAAGCTCTACGAGCAAGGCTGGGTAGCGCCTAATTGGCCCGCTGAATATGGTGGAACCGGTTGGACGGCCACTCAGAAGTACATATACGAGACCGAGCGCTCGCTCGCCGGAATTCCAGGCGTCGTGCCTTTTGGTCTGGTGATGGTGGCAAATGTGATCATGGCGTACGGCACGGATGAGCAAAAATCCTATTTCCTGCCTCGCATTTTGAAGAGTGAAGACTGGTGGTGTCAGGGTTATTCTGAGCCGGGCTCTGGTTCTGATCTTGCGAGCCTCAAGACCAAAGCCGAGCGCGATGGAGACGATTTCATCATTAACGGTGCCAAGATCTGGACTACTTATGCGCAATACGCAGACTGGATTTTCTGTCTGGTGCGCACTGACAACTCCGGCAAAAAGCAGGAAGGCATCACTTTTATCCTGATTGACATGAAATCCGAGGGAATCAAAGTGAATCCCATCATATCGATCGACAATCACCACAGCTTGAATGAAGTGGAGTTCAACAATGTTCGGGTGCCAGCGAAGAACGTAGTGGGAGAAGTGGGCAAGGGCTGGACCGTTGCCAAGGCATTACTTGCGCATGAGCGCACTGGGATTGCGGGCGTTGCCGATGTGAAGCGGGCGGTGCGGGTGATCAAGGAAGTCGCCGCGAAGGAAGAGAACGGGGGTCAGCGGCTCCTCGACGATCCTGGCTTCCAGCAGCGCCTTGCCGATATCGAGGTGGAGTTGATGGCGCTGGAATTTACCGAGCTGCGCACGTTGGCGACTCAGGCAGCGGGTGGCTTCCCGGGACCCGAATCATCGTTATTAAAGATCAAGGGTACCGAGTTACAACAGGCCACTCAGGAGTTGTTGATGGAGATTGCCGCCTATTATCAGGGCGTCCTGCCGACTGACCGGGATTCGAATGCGCTGGGTCATGAGTTCGCAACAGATGCGCGGCGCTCTTATATGTACGGTCGGGCTGCCACGATTTACGGTGGTTCCAACGAAGTACAGAAAAATATTATCGCCAAGTATGTGCTGGGCCTTGAGTGAGGATTGAAGACCATGAATTTTGATTTTACTGAAGAGCAGCAGATGGTCCGCGACTCGATCGCGCGCTTCGTTCAGGACGATTACGACTGGGATACCCGCAAGGCAATCGTCGCCTCGGATGCGGGGATGAGCCGCGACAATTGGCAACTATTTGCGGAGCTCGGCTGGCTGTCGATTCCCTTTGCCGAGGAGCATGGTGGTTTTGGCGGCAATATTGTCGATCTCTCAGTGGTGATGGAAGAGCTGGGCAAGGGATTAGTCGTTGAGCCTTACTTTCCTACGGTGGTGTTGTTTGGCGGATTGATTGCACGCGCGGGAGGTGAGGCGCAACAGGCCGAGTGGTTGCCGCGCGTTATCGGTGGCGAGATACTCGGTGCCTTTGCCTACGTTGAGCGCCAGAGCCGATTTGCGCTCCATGATTGCCAAACCACTGCGACGCGTTCGGGTGACGGTTATGTGCTTAACGGTGAGAAGGTCGTGGTGTTTAATGGTGAGCAAGCCGATCATTTGGTGGTTTTGGCGCGCACCGCCGGCGCGCAATCTGATCGGGACGGATTGTCTTTGTTTGTGGTTGATGCGGCAGCGGCCGGTGTCGACAAGATGAGCTACCCCATGATGGATGGGCAGCGTGTCGCGAATATCACCTTTACAGACGTTAAGGTGTCTGTGGATGCGCTGTTAGGCGAGGAGGGAACAGCGCTGCCGGTGGTTGATGCGGTAGTCGACGCGGCTATCATCGCCTTGGCATCAGAGGCGGTGGGCATTATGGGCGTACTCAATTCGAAAACGCTCGAGTACACCAAAACACGCGAGCAGTTCGGCGTGGCTATTAGCTCTTATCAGGCGCTGCAACATCGCATGGTGGATACCATGATGGCCTACGAGCAGAGTAAATCTTTGCTGTTTAAAGCCCTGTGTGAATACAAACAGGACCCCGCCATGGCAGCGGAGACGATTCATGCGCTAAAAGTGCTGATCGACCGCAACGGTAAGCACGTTTTTGGCGAAGCGATTCAGCTGCACGGTGGTATGGGTATGACCGACGAGCTTGATATTGGCCACTACGCCAAGCGGCTGATGATGATCAATACGACATTCGGCGATGCGAACTATCACCGCAGTCGTTACATCGAAACCACTTACGCTGCCTGATTATGGAGCTCAGGGATAAGGTCGTTGTTGTCACCGGTGGCGCCAGTGGTATTGGCGCCGGGCTGGCCCGCCGTTTTTGCGAAGAAGGGGTGCGAGGTTTGGTCATTGCAGACCTCAATAGTGAGGCCGCTGCATCGTTGGCTGTCGAATTGGGCGCCAGAAGTCATGGTGTAGATGTGCGTGATGAGTCTGCGATTGCGGCCCTGGTGGCTGATACCGAGGCGGAGTTTGGGCAAATTGATTTGTTCTGCTCGAATGCAGGCATCCTCAACCTCGATGAGGGTGACTACTGGGCCACTTCCAGCCCAAATGACGTATGGCAGCGAAACTGGGAAATACATGTGATGGCGCACATCTATGCTGCCCGTGCCTGTCTTCCTAGCATGATCCGCCGTGCTGAGGGCCATTTTTTACACACGGTGTCCGCGGCAGGTTTACTTAATCAACCCTATACGGCCGCCTATGCCACTACCAAGCATGCAGCCATTGGGTTTGCAGAGTCGCTGGCGATTGCTCACGGTGACGATGGCATCAAGGTGAGCTGTCTATGTCCGCAAGGGGTTGACACAGCAATGTTGGGTGGCAGCGATGGGGGGGCCGCGGGACTGGATGGTATTCTCAGCCCCGCGCAGGTCGCCGAGGCCACAGTGGTCGGTTTGCGAGAAGAGCAGTTCCTGATTCTGCCTCACGAGCAGGTGCAGCAGTATCATCTGAATAAGGCGCAGAACTATGACAGATGGATCGGTGGTATGCGTAAATTGCGCCGAACCATGCGGCCCCCTACACTCCCCTGACACTCTCCGAGGGACGCCCTTTGGACAGACAGCAGCGTTTTGCCCGGGTTATCCTGAACGGCTTCTACGCTTATTTTGCCGAATTCGAAAATATCACGTTGGCTGCGCGGACGCGGTTCGAGCAAGCGGAATGGTCGACTATGGGAGAGATTTCCAGTCGACGGATTGATATCTACAAGGAAACGGTTATTGAAACCCTGAGTGTGGCGCGTCACATCGCAGGGGAGCACATTGATGATCTCAACTTCTGGTCTGGTACGCGGAGTCTTTACGCGAATCTGGTTCAGGGTATGACCAATTTCGAGATTGCCGAGACGTTTTACAACTCGATTTTCAATTCGCATTTTGGCCACCGGGCCATTCGCGATGAATACGCCTTTGTGTTCTCCCCTCAAGGAGACGTGCCTCCGGTTGATATAGGACGTGTGGTAAAACATTATGTCGTGGGAGGAGATCTCGCCGGCGCGTTTCACCGTTTGCTCGATGATTACGCATTCCATATTCCGTTTGAGGACCAGGTGAGGGATGTCTCCAGTATTTGCATCGCGATAGAGCGAAATATGTCGGTCTATTTTGATATTCGCCGCGGCGGTGTCGAGTTGCAGGTTTTGGAGCATCACTTTTTTCGCAACAAGGCCAGTTATATTGTTGGGCGTCTGTATTGTGATGGCGACCAAATGCCTTTCGTTTTACCCCTGCTGAACAATGACAACCCAACGAAGCCGGCGGTCTACGTGGATGCATTTTTATTTGGCTCCGATCAAGTGAGTTTGCTGTTTTCATTCACCCGAAGTTATTTCATGGTGGACGCGTCTATTCCCTCTCAGTACGTGTTGTTCCTTCAGCAGTTGATGCCTAAGAAGGAAATCTCGGAGATCTACAGCGCTATCGGCCATTTTCGACACGGCAAGACCTACTTCTACCGGGCCTCGACGCGACATATTCGCTCAACCGAAGATCAGTTTATTGTTGCACCCGGCATCAAAGGCATGGTGATGACGGTGTTTACCCTGCCGTCGTACGAGTATGTTTTTAAAATCATCAAGGACCGCTTTACGCCACCGAAAGAAGTCACGCACCAGATCGTGAAAGATAAATACCATTTGGTGAAACGCTGGGATCGCGCAGGACGGATGGCGGATACGCAAGAGTTCAAGAATCTCGTGTTTGACGCCAGCCGGTTCTCGGAAGAGCTGACGAGAGAGCTGAGCGCCACCTGTCCTTCACAAATCCGGGTCAACGGTCGTGCGCTCATTATCAAGCACTGTTACGTCGAACGGCGCATGAATCCTCTGAATCTCTACCTGCAGGATGCGACGGACGACGAGGTAAATGAGGTGATGAATGACTACGGCAACGCCATCAAGCAGCTCGCGGCCGCGAATATCTTCCCGGGCGATATGCTGCTGAAAAATTTTGGCGTGACGCGGCATGGCCGAGTGGTCTTTTATGATTACGACGAGATTGAGCCCTTGCTGGACTGTAACTTTCGACGCATTCCACCCCCGCGGGATGAAATGGATGAGATGTCAGCGCAGCCCTGGTACTCGGTTGGGCCAAAGGACATTTTCCCTGAGGAATTTCGGTTGTTCTTCTCTGGCAATGCGCGGGCACGCGACGCCTTTGATGCTCAGCATGCTGATCTATACGACGCGGATTTCTGGATTCGCTTACAGAACAAGTTGCGCGACGGTTTTGTAGAGGATTTTTATCCTTATCCGCGGCGTGTGCGCTTTTCCCGACAGCAAGAGGCGGCTTAACCATGGCATCGCTATACCTTATTCGACATGGTCAAGCCTCTTTTGGCAGCGATCACTATGATCAACTCTCATCATTGGGACAACGACAAGCTGATATTTCGGGTCGCTACTTTACTGACGTGGGTCTGCATTTTGCACAGGCCGTCAGCGGTGATTTGTCTCGCCAACGCGAGACAGGCGAGCGTGTATTGGCCGCACAGCCGGAAAAAGTCCCTTTCCATATTGACCCGCGCCTAAACGAAGTCGACAACGAAGGTCAGATTGCAGCGTTGTTGCCGATTCTATGCGAGCGGGACCCGGGTTTTGCCGAGCGTGTGAAGGCTGGGCGTACCGACAGCAAGCAGTATCAGAAAGTGATTCAGGCGGTATTTAATGCTTGGGTGGCTCCCGATTGTCCGGCGTTACCCGACACGGCGTCGTGGCAGGCGTATCTCGAGGGAGTAAACGGTGCTCTTGAGGATGCCATGGCGCGCGCTACGGGGGGCAGCGATACGGCGATTTTCACATCGGGTGGCACCATTGCCACCGCTGTCAGTGGGGTGCTTGGGGTGCGCCATGACCAGATCTACGGTTTTTACGAACCGGTATTCAATTGCTCAATCACCCGGCTGATCTTCTCCCGTGGACGTATCTCACTTTCCAATTTCAATGACACTGCGCACCTGCAGTTGCTCAGTCAGCAGCTGGGGGAGTCTTTGGTCACGTATCGGTAGCGCTTGAGACATGACTGATATCTGGCTGGTGCGGCATGGCGAGGCGGCTGCTGGCTTCGGCGAGGACATTGATCCGGGTCTGTCTCCGCTGGGGCATCAGCAGGCCGAGACTGCTGAAAAGCTTCTAACGCCAGTTGTGCCGGAGGGCGCTATTCTTCTCAGTAGTCCCAAACGTCGCGCGCTTGAGACAGGCGAGCCCTTTGCGGGATCGAGAGGTCAGGATCTCTTAAGTGACTCGCGTTTTATTGAATTGCCCTCGCCCGGGAATCTCGATGAGCGCCACACTTGGATACAAAAGGTCCTGAGGGCGAATTGGAGTGATCTGCCGGAATCTGTTTCGGTGTGGCGAGCAGAGATATTCAGAGCCCTAGAGGCGTGCCCAGGACCCACCGTCATCTTTACTCACTTTTTGGTTATCAATTCAGTGGAGTCGAAGATCTCGGGGGACAACACTGTACTGCAATGCCTACCGGGCAACGGTTCGGTGCATCACTTGCGGATCAATGGGGACGATTGGCGGTGGATGCGTCGTGGTGAAATGCTGGAGAGTGTCATCAACTAACGACGCTTCAGCCGCATTAATGACTCCTGCGCGGTAGATGCGAGCAGCGTGCCATCTTGCGACCAGATAAACCCGCGGCTCAATCCTCTGGCGCCTCCCGAACGGGGTGTATCGCAGTCATACAGCACCCACTCATCCATTTTCCCCTGGTGATGAAACCAAATCGCATGATCCAAACTGGCTCCCATAAAGTCTTTAAACGGGTTGGTTGACGCGTGGGGGTAATAAACGGTGCTGAGCAGCGAGTAGTCGGAAATCATGACCAGCGCCGCCTGATGGATGGCCTTGTCGTTCGATAACGCGCCTATCGCGCGAAACCAGGAGCGACCCACAGGGGGCTGTTTTTCCGCGCGGTACTCAGTGACGCGCTGCCGGTCGATCCCGTAAAGCTCCATCAGATTGGGATGACCGGCTTTAGTCGCGAATCCATGAAAGTTCGATACGTCATCCGCTTCGCTTGTCGGGGGGGCTATCTCGGGCATCGTGAAAGAATATGAGACGCCCTCTTCGTCGATGTGATAGCTAATTGAGGTATTAAAGATGGCCTCACCGTGTTGTCGCGCCACGACTCGGCGCGTAGAAAAAGAGCGTCCGTTGCGGATGGGATCGACGTCGAATTCAATGGGAATAGAGGGGTCGCCTGCGCGCAAAAAATATCCGTGAAGGCTGTGCGCCTCAAGGGAGGATTCCACCGTTTGGTTGGCTGCCATGAGGGACTGGGCTACCACCTGGCCACCAAAAAGGCGGCTTTGCGGCATCAGGCTGTCGCCGACAAATGTCAGTGCACCTGTCTGACGAGGAGTAATGTGCTTCAGCGCCTCTATAAAATCAGTCACGCACGACCCCTTGTTACAGTGAATGGGTTAGCTTCAGTCCATGGAAGAAAACCGAAAAATAGTCACTGGCGCTGTGTTCAATAGACTCAATTGATTGCCATTCTTCGAGATCCATCGCGGCATTCAGTGCGCCTGTCAGTAGCTGAATCACGATGCCGGCGGGCACCGGTCGAAATTGATTTTCCTGAATAGCATCTTCGATGAAGCCTTCGAGTGTGCCATGCACTGCGCCCACTCGCTCCAGTAGTCGCTGCCTGACGGCGGGTGGTAGGGACGTGATCGCGTTGAAGTGTACCAGCGGTCCCTGATCTGAATTTTGCAGAGAAAAAATGTGCCGACAGGCGACCTCAAGTTGTATAAAAGGTGGCTCGTCTAGCGATGCGACGCTCGCCATCACTCGCTCAAGTTGGTCCAGCGAGTAGTCAAAACACTGTGTCAGCAGCGCTTCCTTATTAGCAAAGTGGTAGTAAAAGGCGCCTTTGGAGACTTGCAGGGTTTCTGCAATTTCGTCGAGTGAAGTGCCACTGAAGCCCTTCTGGTTGAAGCAGCGAGTGCCGGCCTTCAGAAAGGCTTCCTGCTTGAGACGGTTTTGAGTGTCGCGATCGAAGGCATCCTCTTCCGCGGCGAGCACATCCAGACTCGGGAGATCACCTATTTGTGAGGTTCCAGTTGTATTCAGCAATCCATGACTGAAAAGGTCTCGCAGCACACCACTGACTGAGGAAGCCTCCTCCCGGGGCATTTCGTAGAGCCAATAGAAGGACCAGTCGAGCGCGCCCAGAATGGCGCGAATAGTGACCACCGGATTACAGGGCTTGATGTCACCTTGAGCCATCCCCTGATTCATGAGGTCAATAAGGCGTCGCAGTAAACGTCGGTATTCCTCCTCCAATGCCTGGCGATGCTTGGTGGCCAGCGATGCTACCTCTAGGGGTGCCGCATAAAAATCGCCCTCGCCATCGAGTGATCTGAGTGTGGTCGCAATCTGGCCTTCAAGGAAGTGTAACAAGCACTCGAGTGGCGCGGCGTTGAATTGTTCCGCCGCATCAAGCTGCGCATGTGCTCGCCTAACGTTTGCCTCATAGCATTGGTAAATCAGGTCTTCTTTGGTCGCCACATAGTAGTAGAGGCTGGTTTTGGTCAAGCCAAGACGACTGGCAACATCGGCTAATGTGGTGGAGCGGGCGCCCTTGGTATTGAAAAGTTTGGCTGCACAGGAGAGCACGGCGGCGCGCTTAGTTTCGCGTTGCAAGCCACGGCTGAAGGGGGAGCGTTGA
This sequence comes from Halieaceae bacterium, assembly GCA_002683335.1. GTDB lineage: Bacteria > Pseudomonadota > Gammaproteobacteria > Pseudomonadales > Halieaceae > Luminiphilus. Next base: position 30,842 of record NYTE01000058.1, on the reverse strand, counting down.
TCGGTGCTGAGTTGTTCCACTGGCGGTATCGGGTCAATCTGACCCGGCAGGGCCATCCTTAAAGTTCAAGAATTCGAACTTTAAGTATTTTTACTGAACCTGTCCACGATTGTCGATCAGCTTGACAAGCTTCCCTTCGTGTCGAGGTTGTTAGCTATTCGTGTGGGCGAAGGCAAAACGTCACCGTATTAACGAGCTACCGCGGCGGGTGTTGGGCGTCGGGCTGGCTCTGTGCCACACTTGCAATGATCCCAAAACTGAGAGTAGAGCGTCGACGTGTCCGACACCATATCTTTTCGGCAGCAACGTGGTATTGCCACGCTGTCTTTCGATAATCCTGAACGCCGCAATGCGCTGGGCTCGGTAGAGCTTGAGGCCATTGAGAGGGCGTTGGGTGCATTGGATGACGCGACCCGCGTCTTGCTCATCACTTCCTCAGACGACCGAGTGTTTTGTGCAGGGGCTGATCTGAACCAGATTCTTGATGGGTCACTCGACGGCGACCGCTTTCAGTCTGTGACCAATCAAATTGCCGGTTTATCTGTTCCTACTATTGCAGTGCTGACAGGTAATGTTTTTGGCGGCGGCGCCGAGCTCGCTCTGAGCTGCGATTTTCGGCTGGGGCGCGAGGGTATCGTGATGCGCATACCAGCGGCGGCGATCGGTTTGTGTTATCCCGTGGTGGGCATTGAACGGCTGACAAGTCGTCTGGGGGTGTCACTTGCAAGGCGGTTGTTGGTGGCGGCAGAAACATTTTCTGCAGACGACATGCTGACACTCGGTCTTGTCGATCGGATTTTACCTGCGGCGCAATTGCGGGCCGAGGCCGCTTCGTACGCAGAATCTTTGCTGGGGCTGGCGCCGATGGCGGTAACCAGTATGCTGACGATCATTAGACAGCTCGAAGAAGGCGCGCTGGATCGAAAGACCGCTATTGCACTGGCGAACGCATGTTCTGAGTCGCAAGATGTTCAGGAGGGTATTTTGGCACAGCGCGAAAAAAGAGCGGCGAATTTTAAGAACCGATGATCTAAAAAAAAGACCCAGCCATTATGCTAGTGTTAACCAACTACCACGTTTTCCACCCGACATGTCCATAGCCCAAGAAAAACTCGATAAGATCCGCGAGCAGGTGCAGGCGCATCTTGAGCGCCGAGAAACCGTGACCTTGTCCAATGAGCGTCGCAGCGCCTTGGAGGCCACAATCCGGGGGCATTTGGTTGCCCACAACGCCGTGCTGGTGGCGCACTATTACACCGCGCCGGAGATTCAGGCATTGGCGGAGGCGACCGGTGGCTGTGTATCAGATTCACTCGAAATGGCGAGATTCGGGCGCGATCATCCTGCTGAAACCCTCATCGTGGCAGGGGTTCGCTTTATGGGCGAGACCGCCAAAATACTCACGCCGCACAAGCGGGTGCTGATGCCGACGTTGGAAGCGACCTGTTCTCTTGATGAGGGATGCCCGATCGAAGAGTTTTCGGCATTCTGTGATGCGCATCCGGATCGGGAAGTTGTGGTGTATGCCAACACTTCTGCTGCGGTCAAAGCCCGAGCAGACTGGGTGGTAACCTCCAGCATCGCTTTGGATGTGGCTGAGCATCTCGCTGCACAGGATAAGCCCATCATTTGGGCGCCGGATCGACACTTGGGGGACTACGTGCGACGTGAGTCGGGTGCGGATGTGCTGTTATGGGACGGTGCGTGCATTGTGCACGAGGAGTTTAAAGCGCGTGGTATTCGTGATCTGAAGCAGGTTCACCCGGAGGCCGCCGTATTGGTCCATCCGGAATCACCCGCCAGTGTCATCGAGCTCGCGGATCGCGTTGGGTCAACTACGCAGATTATCCGCGCGGCGAAAGAATTGCCGAATCAGACTTTCATCGTAGCAACTGATCAGGGCATTTTTTACAAGCTTAAACAGGCCGCACCAGAGAAAACGTTTATTGTCGCGCCTACGGCTGGGCAAGGTGCTACGTGCCGCAGCTGTGCCAGCTGTCCATGGATGGCGATGAATGATCTCGAAGCAATGGCGGCGATTTTCGATCGCCAGGATAACGAAATACACGTTCCCAAGGGTTTGGCGGTGGCGGCGATGCGGCCGTTGGAACGCATGTTGGATTTTGCGAAAACGCTTCAGCCTTGATTGGCAGCAGAGTGCATGCTGCTTGTATCCTTTAGCGGTGCTTCGTCGATTTTCATGCCTTGCAGGATATCTCTCGCTCGCCTAACTCCGGTCCATGGCGGCGCGCATCTCTTTAATGTCGCGCACTCGCTCGTTAATCAATGAGGCTCGTGTGAAGTCATTACCCACCAATTGCTGTGCATAGCCCAGTTGCGCCTCTGCAGCATCCAGTGCATTGACCAAGATAAAGTATTCGGCCCGCGACTGATGGAGCCCAACGATATTGCCTGCTAAACCCTGTACTTCTGCGAGCAGATACCAAAGACCCGGATCGTCGTTGACTCTGCGGGACTGCTCCAATAATACTGCCTCGGCGAGGTGTGGCGAACCTGCTTGATGAAGTGCGTTGGCATAGGCCATGGTCAATGGATGGTTGCCGGGCGAGAGCTCTAACCGGCGCTCCAGGCCCGCCACGGCGCGATCGGGTTTACCACGCGCCAAAGCGATATCCGCAGCTGCCATGACATACTCAATTCGATCACTGTTGACGGACCAGACACTGTCCAGCGTGAGTGCGGCTTCGTCGGGTCGGCCCGCGGCGGTGAGCGCCAAGACCAATCCATAGGCCGTGGCTTCTGCAGAGATAGGGTCACCTTCGGCAGCAGAGCGAAACTGTGCCACCGCCTCCTCGGGCGTTTGGGCAGATTGCACTGCCACGCGTGCTCGCATTAATTGATAATCCAGACTGACGGATCGAATCTGCTTTGGATACTGCATGGCCCGGGCGCGCGTATCGGCGATGCGTTTTTCGGATAATGGGTGCGTTCGCAGAAACTCGGGAATACGATCCCCTTGGCTATAGCGGGTTGCAGCGTACATTCTCTCGAACATCTGTGGTGCCGCATAAGGATCCATTCCGGCGTTATAGAGCGTGCGCAAGCCAACACGATCAGCTTCGGCCTCATTGGCGCGGCTATAGCGTAATTGAGCATCCTGAGCGAGCCCCTGGGCGGTTGTCATGGCCGCGAGACCTGCGTCTGAGCCCACGGTTGCCGCCAGCAGTACGCCGGCCAGCAGCGCTGCCAGCTGCATGGGTCCCTGCTCCTGAGCCTGCTCCATCCTTCGCGAGAAATGGCGCTGACTGATGTGCGCAATTTCATGAGCCATGACGGTGGCAAATTCGTCTTCCGTGACGGCATAGTTGAAGAGGCCGTTATGCACCCCTATAACGCCTCCGGGTACTGCAAACGCGTTGATGGTGGGGTTGTCGACGATGACGAGCTCAATACGGCGATCCTGAAGCTCACTGTGCTGTACCAGCTCGAAAACCAGATTCTCCAGATAGCCGTACAGCAGTGGATCGGTTACCAGGGGTGCCTGCCCCCTAAAACCCCTCAACCACATGCGGCCCAATTCGTACTCGTAGTCAGCGGAAAAGAGACTGGTGCTGGATTCCCCCAGATTGGGAATCTTAAGATCTTCGTTGGCTGCTTCTGCGAAATTAAAACCCGGGAGGCATAACAACAGCGCCAACAGGGCGTATCGACAACAGTTAACAATCAGGGGTGGCATGTGCGCACTCTAGCCCACTTGTGAGGTAACTTGTGGATTATCGGGGACGTACAACTGCGTGCTCATTGCCGTTATTATAGGGAAGAAAAGATATACTGCGCTTTCCTGACCACGCGTGTGAGCGCCATGCAAGATTCATCCGTGCCGATCGAGTCCGTTGATGCTCGAGGCGAACGCTGCCCCATGCCGCTGTTAATGGCCAAGCGCGCATTGCGCGGTATACCTTCTGGGGCATCGTTAGAAGTATTGTCTACGGATGTGGGATCAGAGCGCGATTTCGAGAGTTTTGCGCGCCTCGCAGGCCACACAGTGACCTGCGATCATTTGCCGAATGAGGTGATTAGACTCACCATTATCAAGGCCTGATGTGAGGATTTGACGCAACGTGAAAGAAGTTCTAGTCCGCTGGTACCACCGCTATTTGAGCGAGGAAGAGGCGGTCATTTTGCTGGTGATCCTCGCACTTGCGTTTACCGCCATGCTGGTTTTTGGGGACGTGTTAGCGCCAGTGCTGGTGGCGGTGATTCTGGCCTATTTGATGCAGGGGGTTGCGAATTTCCTGAGTCACAGGGATTTGCCTTCCGAAGTTGGTGTGGCGGCTTCCACTTTCCTCTTTCTCGGCGGTTTTTTCGCTTTTCTTTTCGGTTTGGCGCCTCTCGTATGGCGCCAGTCTGTGGCACTGCTGCGGGAAGCACCTGCCATGATCGAGGCGGGTCGTAAGGTTCTGGTAACGCTGCCGGAGGAGTACCCGGTATTCTTCACCCAACAGCAGGTTAACGAGCTGACAGGCGCTATTCAGACCGAGATGGCGATAATCGGACAGGCATTGGTGACCAAGGGCCTGAGTTCTATTCCCAGTGTCTTGGCAACGATCGTGTATTTGATCCTGATTCCCTTAATGGTGTTTTTCTTCCTCAAGGACCGGGAACAACTGGTCACTTGGTTTGTGGGGTTTCTACCCGAGAAAAGGCCACTTCTCGATCGTATCTGGGGTGAGTTAAGCCAACAGTTTGCCAACTATGCGAGAGGTAAAGGCATCGAGGTGCTGATTATCGGCCTGTCGTCTTATTTTGTGTTCGCTCTGTTCTCGCTCAGTTACGCCGCTTTGCTGGGGCTATTGGTGGGGTTGTCGGTCATCGTGCCCTATATCGGCGCGGCGCTGGTGACTTTGCCCGTTGTGGTCGTGGCTTACTTTCAATTCGGTGTCACTCCCGATTTCTATTGGGTGATTGGGGCGTATCTTGTTATTCAGGTGCTCGATGGCAACGTGTTGGTCCCGTTGTTGTTTTCAGAGGCCGTTAACCTCCACCCGGTGGCGATTGTGATAGCCGTGCTTTTTTTCGGCGGTATCTGGGGGCTGTGGGGCGTCTTTTTCGCTATTCCCTTGGCGACGATGGTCAATGCACTGCTTTCCGCCTGGCCCGCACGGGATGCTTGGTCTGCCGAGTAGCATGGTAAACGGCGCTGCCGACGGTGCCATATAATCTGACAAACGGAGTGGATTGATTGATGATAAATAGAGCGCTCAACGTGTGCAGCATTGAGCGCGGAGCCCGTTTGACTGCTGCGCTCACTTGTCTCAGCCGGACAGCGCTGGGATCTCTGCTGCTTTTTGGGATCGCCGCTTGCGATCGGCCGGAGCAAGCCGATGAGGCTGCCGTTTCCGATGCGCCGGTAGTCACGAGTCCAAATGACCAAAGACGTTATGACCTGATTCTGCTGGAAAACGGATTGGAGGTTGTGCTGGTAAGTGATCCCACTGTCGAAAAATCAGCTGCTGCACTCAGTGTTGGTCTGGGTGCTGCTTCTGATCCGACGGACTATCCCGGGATGGCGCATTATCTGGAACACATGCTCTTTATGGGGTCCGCCCAATACCCCGAGCCAGACGGTTTTATGGCCTTCACCGCGGAACATGGCGGGATGTCCAATGCGTATACCGGATTGGACATTACCAACTACATGATGCTCGTCGAAAACGACGTCTTTCCCGGGGCCTTGGATCGCTTTTCCAGTTTCTTCACCGACCCGCTTCTCGATCCCACGTATATCGACAAAGAAAAAAATGCCGTTAATGCAGAGTGGTCCATGCGCAGGGAGCAGGATTTCCGCATTGCCTATCGGCTGGCGCGGAAACTGTTGGGGGATCATCCTGCTAACCGTTTTCAGATAGGTAATCTTGAATCATTAGCCGATAAAACCGAGGGCGGCCTTCACGCGGCGACGGTGGCTTTTTTCGAGCAGTACTACAGCGCTAATCTAATGAAAGCTTCCCTGATCAGTGACCGATCGATCACTGAACTGCGAGCACTGGCTGAGACGTACTTTGCCGATATCCCCAACAAGCAGACTCCGAAACCTGAGATCAAGGCGCCGCTTAATTTTGCAGCGGTAGGGTCCAAACGAGTGCGGTATGTGCCCAAGGATGACACGCGAGAGCTGCGCCTGGATTTTATTATCGACAACAATAATGATCGCTACGCCACGAAACCCAGTGAGTACCTATCTTACATTCTAGGCTCGGAGATGCCGGGCACACCTGCGGTAAAGCTTAGAGAACTGGGTTGGGCCAGCGCGCTGGGAGTCAGTGCCGATCCCTCACGTTATGGCAACTATGGTTTGTTTACGCTCTCGGTCAATCTGACCCCTGAGGGGTTGGCGCATCGCGAGGACATTACCCGCATGTTGCTCGGTTATCTTGCGATGCTACGCGAAAAGGGGGTGGACGATCGCTATGCCGATGAGTTTGGGACTGCGCTTGCCAATCGATTTCGCTTTTTAGAAAAAATGGATGACTTTAGCTACGCGCATGAGCTGACCCGTGCAATGCAGACCTACCCCGCCCAGTTTGCGATTTCAGCACCTTACCGGTTTACCGGCTTTGATAAAGAGGCAGTGGAGGCTGTGCTTGCTCAACTCATTCCTGAGCGTTTACATGTCTGGGAGATAGATCAACAGCAGACGGCTACCGAGTCACTCTATTTTTATGATGGGCAGTATGAGGTTGAGGAACTGGTGCTGCCTGACGTCTCAGCCCTGCGGGACGGGGTGGCGACTTATGACCTGTCGTTACCCGCAGAAAATCGGTTACTGCCAGAGCAGTTCACTATCGCCGAAACCAGCCAGCATCCTGAGCAGGTCATGGCCACGTCAGATATCAGCGTATGGCTTCAGGGGAGCGAAGCCTTTGCAGATCTCCCCCGGGGTTATACCCAGGTTTACCTCAATACGCCCTATCGTCAGCAAAGCGTCGATGCCGCTGTGATGCTGGTGCTGTGGACCGATCTCTACAACCTGGCCCAAACGGCGCTCATTAATGAAGCGGGCATCGCCGGTATGGGCCTTAACCTCGCTTTGGATGAAGGGCTCAGGCTGACGCTTTCGGGCTTTACCGACAAGCAGCCAGAACTGCTCTCTACTGCGCTGGCAGGCCTGCGTGTGAGTCCGGATGAGCAGAGCCTTCAACAGGCAATCGATCGTCTGGTGAGGGGGTTGGATAATCGAAAAAGAGAGTTGCCGGTGAGCCAGTTGGGCAGAGTGCTATCGAGCCTGACGCGAACCGGTTATTACGACGAAGCTTCCGTCCGCAAGGCGGTGGACGAGGTCACGCTGAATAATTTTAATGGCTTTGTCGAAGCTTTATTGGATAGCGCGCTGGTGCGCGTGTATTTATTTGGTAATTACGACAAGGCCTACGCAAAGCAAACCGTCACGACGATCCGCGAGGTGCTTCCCGCAGGGCGACCGATCGCCTCACCTTACACGCGTGGGGCCGTTTATGCCCCGGTGGTCGGACAGACATTGATGTATAACGCTGACCTGCCCGTGGAAGATCTGGGCATGATGCTGCTTTATGCCGCGCCGTCTCCCGGTGTTGAGAATGAAGCAAATGGCCTTGTGTTGGGCCGGCATCTGCGTAACCGCGCATTTGATACGCTTCGGACCGAGGAGCAACTCGGATATGCCGCAGGCGGGCTTGCGACCGCCATGCAGGACCATCCCTGGGTTGGGTTTTACATTCAGACGCCGGTCAAGGCGCCACGAGCGATGCTTACCCGCTTTGAGGATTTTGCGCAGGAGTACGCCACGATGTTGGAAGCACTCACCCAGGAGCAGTTTGATAATCTTAAATCAGGCGTTCTGACCCAATTAACAGAGCCGCCCACCAATCTCGCGGATGAGGCAGGTCCCTATCTGGCGGACTGGAGCCGGGAACAATATGACTTTAGCAGTCGTAAACAACTGATTGCCGCAGTGCAGGCGGTCACAATCGCTTCCATCCGAGAGTATTATCAGGCCACAGTGCTGACTGAGGACCCCAGCAGAATATTGATTCAACTGCGTGGCCAGCGTTGGCAAGACCAGCCCTACGCCAGCTTTGACGGTGCGAACCTGATCGACAGTGTGGAGTCATTTCACGCAATCATGCCTCGACAGGCGCTACATCATAAAGGGTCAAACCGCTGATGGGNGTNACCCTGGCNGACTGCTACAACACCGCCCAGTTTCGTAAGTTGGCGAAACAGCGNNTGCCCNGTCCNATCTTTCACTACATCGATGGCGCTGCCGACGACGAAGTGACCTATCGACGNAANACCAAAGCNTACGAACACTGCGATCTCGTGCCCAACGTGCTNNCGGGTGTTGAAGAGGTTGANCTATCCACNACGGTGATGGGGTTAACNATCGACATGCCNCTATTTCTGTCGCCGACCGCATTGCAACGTCTCTTTCATCATGAGGGTGAGCGCGCGGTGGGTAGTGCAGCGGCGTCTTTCAATACACTTTTTGGTATTTCGTCTCTGGCNACCGTGAGCATTGAAGAAGTGGGTCAAACCATACGAAGCCCAAAAATCTTTCAGCTCTACTATCACAAGGANAAAGCGCTGACTTGGGGCATGATTGATCGCTGCAAGGCCGCGGGCTTCGATGCNCTNGCNCTCACTGTGGATACTATTGTAGGCGGCAACCGTGAGCGAGATCTGTGGACCGGATTCACCTCGCCACCAAAGCTGACGCTATCGAGCTTGGCGAGCTTTGCGATGCATCCTGAATGGACACTCAACTATCTGNTTCGGGACTCGTTTNAGTTATCTAATCTGAAAAGTCATATCGCCGANGGTTCCAACGTTAGCATATCGGTTTCAGACTATTTTTCGACCATGCTGGACCAGTCGATGAACTGGGACGATGCGGCAGAAATACGAGAATATTGGGGTAAGCCGTTTTGTCTCAAAGGCGTGATGTCNGTTTCTGATGCGAAAAAGGCGGTNGAAATTGGGGCTGATGCTATTATGGTATCCAATCATGGTGGGCGGCAGCTCGATGGCAGCCGCGCGCCCTTTGACCAGCTTGCCGAAATCATCGATGCGGTGGGCAGCGACATCGACGTGATTTGTGATGGCGGCATCCAGCGTGGNACCCACGTATTGAAGGCCTTATCGATGGGCGCCAAAGCGTGTTCTGGAGGCCGGTGGTATCTCTATGCCCTTGCGGGTGCCGGTGAAAAAGGCGTGCAGCGAGCGCTTACTAACATGCAGAGTGAGCTTAATCGAGATATGAAGCTGATGGGAATGAACTCTCTGAATGACCTCAGCCGCCAGAACTTGCGGTTCCGATAATCCCTGCGTGGGCACTCGCCCCCGCTACGTTCTTCTCGCCTGTCGTCAGACGGTCTCCCACCCTGAGAGTGGGGGTGTGCTTTCCCAGTGCAATCCTCCCTCTTGCAGAGGTCCCTCTGTCCGGGGCGAGCATGCTCTCGCTCAACAGGATTATAGAGGGCGCAATAAGTTCTGATATAGAACTATATTAAATTCTGACAATGCTTTTGTTATCCTCCGCTGGCTCCGGCGGGGCTTAGTTGGTTCTTTTTTAGAATTTATTGCAACATGCATGTGTTCTGGTGCCCGCCTGGTGCGCGATGCAGGATTACGATCGAGGGAGGGGAGAGTAGATGGCGCAATTAGATATGACAGAAATGGATGAATGGACAGAGTCTCTCGATGCCGTTTTGCGGTTTAATGGTCCTGCAGCGACGAGCGAGTTGCTCAGACACTTGTCCGAGCACGCCCAATCCTCCCGAGTACCGCTGCCCGATGCGATGACGACGCCCTTCCGCAATACCATCTCTCCAGAAGACGAACGACCGATGCCAGGAGATTTGTTCATGGAACGGCGTATTCGCTCTCTGGTCCGCTGGAATGCGATGGCGATGGTCATGCGTGCCAACGACAATGAGGATGGCTTAGGGGGCCATATTTCGAGTTTCTCCTCTAGCGCTACGCTCTACGATGTTGGCATGAATCATTTTTTCAGGGGCACTGCCAATGGGCATCCTGGCGATCTGGTTTATTACCAGGGGCACAGTGCCCCGGGCATGTACGCGCGCTCTTATTTGGAGGGCATTATCAGCGAGGCACAGTTGGAGAACTTTCGACGTGAAGTAGGTGGCGCCGGTCTCTCGTCTTACCCCCACCCGTGGTTAATGCCCCATTATTGGCAATTCCCCACGGTGTCAATGGGGCTAGGGCCGATTCAGGCGATCTATCAAGCCCATGTCATGAAGTATCAAACCAAGCGTGGTCTCGTGGACCATCGCGATCGCAAGATTTGGTGCTTCCTTGGCGATGGCGAGTGCGACGAACCCGAGTCACTCGGTGCTATTGCACTCGCGGGGCGCGAGCGCTTGGGCAATCTCCATTTTGTCGTGAACTGTAATCTGCAGCGGCTAGACGGACCGGTGCGCGGGAATGGCAAGATCATTCAGGAATTGGAGGGGGTTTTCAGAGGCGCGGGATGGCAAGTGATCAAAGTCGTTTGGGGCCGGAAATGGGATCCGCTGATTGAACGCGATCACAGCGGACGACTTCAGAAAATCATGGACGAAGTCTGCGACGGTGAATTGCAGAACTGCAAATTCAACGGTGGCGCCTACACCCGAGAGCATTTTTTCGGAAAGCATCCCCAAACTTTGGAGCTGGTGAAAGATCTGAGCGACGAGGACATCATGTACCTCAATCGTGGAGGGCATGATCCCTATAAGGTTTTTGCGGCGTATGCCGCGGCCTGCGAGGAAGTCGAGCGCCCCACCGTGATTCTCGCGATGACGGTGAAAGGTTATGGAACCAGCGAGGCGGGCGAGGCGTCGAATGAAACCCACTCACTCAAGAAGCTCGATATCAAGAGTCTGCAGGCTTTCAGGGATCGATTCGGCGTCCCCATCAGTGATAAGGATCTCAAAAACGTGCCGTTCTACCGGCCTGCTGAGGACAGCCCTGAACTGCGCTACATGCGGGAACGGCGCGCCGAGTTGGGCGGCAGCATCCCGGCTCGCCGAGCGACTTCTTGCTCTCTACCAGCACCGCAGCGCAGTGCTTTTTCGAGTCAATTGAAAAACTCGGGAAAGCGACAAATCAGCACGACTATGGCCTTCGTCCGCATTCTTTCCACGCTTCTGAAAGACAAAGCTTTTGGTGAGCGTGTGGTGCCGATCGTTCCGGATGAGGCCCGCACCTTTGGTATGGAAGGGATGTTTCGGCAGATGGGCATTTATTCCTCTGTTGGGCAGCGCTACACCCCTCACGATTCGGGGGGTATTCTGTATTACAAAGAGGCAGAAACAGGCCAAATACTGGAAGAGGGCATTAACGAGGCGGGTGCGTTTTCAGCCTGGCTCGCGGCGGCGACGTCCTACAGTGTCTCGGATTATCCGATGGTGCCGTTTTATNTTTTTTACTCGATGTTTGGATTCCAACGTATCGGTGATCTGGCATGGGCCGCCGGCGACAGTCAGGCNAGAGGNTTNTTGATTGGCGCTACAGCAGGTCGCACTACGCTCAATGGCGAGGGTTTGCAGCACCAGGACGGCCACAGTCATCTCTTGGCCGCCACCATCCCGAACTGCATCAGTTATGATCCCGCTTACGCATTCGAGTTGGCCGTCATTATTCAGGATGGCATGCGAAGGATGTTTGCTGAGGGTGAGAACTGCTTCTACTACATTACCACCATGAACGAAAACTATGTCCATCCCGATATGCCCGAGGGTGTTGAAGAAAACATTGTGCGAGGGCTATATCAGTTGCACAGCAGTCAGGCGTCGGGTGGACCGATTGTTCAGCTCATGGGGGCAGGAGCTATCTTGCGAGAAGTCGAGGCGGCGGCTGATTTGTTGGAGCAGGAATATGGGGTCGCTGCAAATGTCTGGAGTCTCACCAGTGTCAACGAACTTGCGCGCGAGGGAAACGATGTTGTCCGCTGGAATCGACTTCATCCGGCTGACTCGCCTCGCATTCCCTATCTGACACAACAACTCGCGGAAGCGGCAGGTCCGTTTATTGCCGCGACTGACTATCAAAAGGCACATACCGATCAGTTGAGAGAATTTATCCCGGGGGAATTTACCGTGTTGGGCACTGACGGATTTGGCAGAAGTGATACCCGACAGCAACTGCGACAACATTTTGAAGTGAGCCGAGAGCACATTGCACTGGCGGCGCTGAAAGCGCTGGCAGATCGTGGCGAGGTGGAACGCGAAGCGGTAGCGCAGGCGCTCAAAAGTTGGGGCATTGACGCCGACAAACCCAACCCCATGCAGGCGTGAAGGCGACATAAGGAGCGCGAATATGGCTGAAGAGCTGATTAAAGTGCCGGATATCGGTGGCGCTGAGGGCGCAGACGTCGTCGAGGTGCTGGTTGCTGTGGGTGATGTCATAGAACTCGAGCAAAGCCTCATTGTGGTTGAATCCGACAAGGCATCGATGGAAATCCCGGCGTCGTCGGGAGGGACCATCACTGAACTGCGTGTCGCGGTAGGGGATGCTGTTTCGGAGGGGGACGTGATATTGGTTCTCGCGACGGAGGGAGCGGTGACTGCGTCGGTGCAGATGCCAGCAGAAGCCGTGCACGAGCGCCGAGAGGCCGAGATTGATCCGCCTGAAGCCGCGCCCAGTCTCGCTCCAGCAGTGGCTGGCGAAGATGTCGCCACCAATACTCCCGCTGTCAGTAATGAGGGGGCTTCCCTCTCGGTTCGCATACCGGATTTGGGCAGCGACCAGGGCGCTGATCTGGTCGAGATACTCGCGCCTGTTGGTACGAAAGTGGAGGAGGGTGACTCTTTGGTTTTGTTGGAGTCTGACAAAGCTTCCATGGAGGTGCCTGCTCCCGCGCGGGGTGTTATCACCGAATGGTTGGCCAGCGCAGGTGACACGGTGCACGAGGGCGTTGTGATCGCCACTTTGCAGCCAAGCGATCCCCCAGCAGGCAATGCCTCAGACTCTGAAGTCTTCACCAGTGCCGAGCAGGAGGCGGCTCCCGTTGCGCCAGCCACTGCGCTAGCTTCCAAGGCTGCCAGCCAGGATCGTGTGGAAGTCGCGGCGAGCGCATCGATAGTGGAGCAAGCCGAGGATGGCTCAGGCGCGGTATACGCCGGTCCGGCTGTCCGTAAACTGGCCCGGGAGTTTGGCGTTCTGCTCNATCGGGTTAGCGGCTCAGGTNCGCGGGGTCGTATNCTTAAGGAAGATCTGCAGCACTACGTTGCGAGCGCACTGGCCAGTCCTGAGAAGNATCCTNCAGTGGCCACGNGTCTGCCAGCCGTGCCNGAGGTGGATTTNGCGCGGTTTGGCACAATAGAACCCCTTNCCCGAGGACGCATCGACAAACTGACCGCCGCCAATATGGTGCGCTCNTGGTTGAATGTTCCTCACGTGACGCAATTTGATGACGCGGATATCAGTGACTTAGAGCAGTTTCGTAAGGGGATGAAGTCGGAGGCTGAGCAGCGAGGGGTGCGCCTTTCACCATTACCTTTCATTCTCAAAGCCTGTGCGCTGGCGCTGGCGGATCACCCTAAATTAAAAGCGTCGCTGGCAGATGGTGNTGAAACGTTGGTGATGAAGCGCTACTGTCATATCGGTATAGCAGTTGATACGCCGGGGGGGTTGGTGGTGCCAGTGATCCGCGACGTCGATGAAAAGTCAGTTTGGACACTGGCTTCTGAAATCACGTCATTGGCAAACAAGGCACGCGACAAGCAGCTCAAACCAGATGACATGCAAGGCGGCGTTTTCACTGTAAGTAGCCTCGGTGCTATCGGTGGACGCGGATTTACGCCGATCATCAATACTCCCGAGGTGGGCATTCTGGGTGTGGGTCGGGCCACAGTCCAACCAGTATGGGATGGTGAGGGGTTCCAGCCTCGTAGCCTGCTCCCGCTCGCCTTGTCCTATGATCATCGGGTGGTCAATGGCGGCGACGGTGGACGTTTTATCACGGCCATCATCGCCCTGCTGGCAGATGTCAGGCGGATGGTTATGTGACTTTGGCCGGGTTCACATTCCAGCACCCTCAGGGAGGGCAACACCTTATAGAGCGGGGGGGTTAATGGACGGTTGTGCGCCGGGTCAGTGTGTTGCTCGCCGGCTGCATCTCGGGGGAGTCGTGCTGGCCGCCGGAGCGGGCAGTCGCCTTGGCTTCAGACCCAAGGGCTTGATTTCAGTAAAGGGTGAGCCGCTATTGCGGCGCCATCTTCGCCTGCTGGCTGAGGCGGGCGTGGATGAGCTGGTGGTGGTGCTGGGTCATTACAGTGAACAACTGATGCCACTTTTAGAGGGTTGCGACGCGACGCCGGTCATACAGTCGGGGGAAGGCCATTCTCAGGCGGAGTCACTGAGGCTGGGTGTTTCAGCCTTATCCACNGATATTGATGCGGCTCTGATCGTACCAGTGGATATGCCTGCGCTCGAGGCGAGCGATTTGATTGCCTTGATCGGCGCCTTTAAGCACGCTGAAGCAGGCATTGAATTTGTGGGGCCGATGGTGAACGGTCAACCCGGNAATCCGGTANTGCTCAGTCGGTCAATTNCGGATCNGGTGCTTCGGGGTGAAGGTGACCTNGGNAGCGGGCNATGGCGCCACCGCCAGTCACCCTGGGCATTCGATTGGATGACNGACAATACCCGTTATTTGATGGATATCGATACCCCACNGCANNTGAAATGCTGGGNAGACGAATGAGTTGCTTCCCGAGACCGTCCNNCNCCNATGCCTTGCTTACTCNGGCGNGCCCCCGGGANTGTGACAACCCTNGCTAGCTGAATCNNTNGAGCATCACAGCGCCAGCATAATNACCACGGGATAAAACACTGTTGGCTGCTCCATCAGATGGGNGTAGTTGTGAGAAATCCAGTTGGCTTTGGCTGGCATTTGCGCTTNGCCGTCACCGCNGCGAGCACCNGNCGGCATGTCTNCCAAGACGATACCGGCTGCCTTGAAAGCGGGTAGGCGNCGAGCGAGTAGCCAAAGAAAAANAATCATGGACCACCCGGCCAAAACCGCGGCGGGGGCAAGAATGGCAGTTTCAGCTTGCATCGATTTCTCCCAAGGTTAATTTCTGACATTGCTTTTATTGGTTACCACCCCGGTCCTGAGGGGAGCTGCGCCCACGCGGGGTGATCTCTCGGAGGCAGCCGGCAGGATGGACCCGCAGTATGCGCCGTGAGGCTCGCTGCATGTTAGAATTTGCACTCTTTTTTCTGGAGATCGGTCTATGGTGATTCAGCCCAAAGTGCGCGGTTTTCTGTGCACGACGAGCCATCCAACGGGATGCCTTGAGAACGTGCGACGCCAGGTAGCCCACGTACAGGGCAAAGGTGAGATCGCTGATGGTCCCAAGCGTGTGCTGGTGCTTGGCTCTTCGACAGGGTACGGGCTCGCTTCGCGAATCACTGCGGCGTTCGGCTCGGGCGCGGCGACCATTGGCGTGTTCTTCGAGAAGCCTGGCAGCGAACGAAAGCCGGGCACCGCGGGGTGGTATAACTCGGCCGCATTTCATCAACTCGCAGAAGAGGCAGGGTTGTACGCCAAAAGCTTCAATGGCGACGCCTTTTCAGACGAGATGAAAGCCCGGGTCATCAGCCTGATCAAGGAAGAACTCGGGCAAGTGGATCTGGTGGTATACAGTCTGGCGGCGCCACGGCGCACGCATCCTAAAAGTGGTGAAGTCTTCAACTCTACGTTGAAACCGATCGGTCGTGCGACCACGCAAAAGGGTGTGAATACCGATAAGGAAGCCATTCAGGATTTTCACTTGGAACCGGCAACTCAGGAAGAGATCGACCACACCGTGGCGGTGATGGGTGGCGAGGACTGGGAGATGTGGATGACGGCGCTGGCAGAGGCGGGCGTGCTGGCAGAGGGCATCAAAACCACGGCGTATACCTATATCGGCGAGAAGATTACCTGGGACATTTATTGGCATGGAACAATTGGTGCTGCCAAACAGGACCTTGATCGTCGGGTAGCAGGCATTCGCGAGCGCCTTGCACCGCTGGGTGGCGATGCCAGGGTATCGGTGTTGAAGGCTGTTGTGACCCAAGCGTCCGCTGCAATTCCCGCCATGCCCATTTATTTGGCGATTCTGTTTAAAGTGATGAAAGCTCGCGGCGTGCACGAGGGGTGTGTTGAGCAAATTGACCGCCTGTTCCGAGACCGCCTGTATGGCGACGGCATGCTCGATGACGAGGGTCGCTTGCGCGTTGATCAGCTCGAACTGGACCCTGCTGTACAAACTGAGGTGGCGGGTATTTGGGAGCAAATCGATACGGATAACCTCAAATCACTGGCTGATTTTGATGGCTACCGACAAGAGTTCCTGCAACTGTTTGGTTTCGGTGTTGAGGGTGTGGACTATGCCGCTGATGTTGACCCTAATGTCGCGATTCTAGAGCTGGTGGAGTGAGATGCAGCCACACGGCGCAGTGAGGGTGTTGTCGAATCGGGTGCGTCGCATCGTTGCCCCCAATCCGGGTCCGATGACCGGCCCCGGCACCAATACCTATGTTATTGGCGAGAAAGATATGGCGGTGGTCGACCCCGGTCCTGCTATAGCGGAGCATGTTGACGCGATTTTAGAATGCGTGGGCGATCGCTTACGTTACGTCGTGTGTACTCACACCCACCCAGATCATTCTCCCGGTGCGGCTGTGCTCGCGGCCACCACGGGGGCGTCGTTGGTGGGGCGAACTACTGCGGATGATCGTCACCAGGATCTGACTTTCCAGCCACAGGCACAGATTGAAGACGATGAGCGTATTGCGGGTGATGGATGGACGCTCCGAGCAATCCGTACCCCGGGGCATGTGGACAATCATGTGTGCTATTTACTCGAGGAGGAGGGAATCGTATTTGCCGGAGACCATATAATGAATGGTTCGACGGTCGTGATTGTGCCCCCAGGTGGGAGCATGGCTGATTACATCGCATCGCTGAAAAGACTGCTGGATTACGACGTGCGGTCGGTCGCCCCGGGGCACGGGGAGCTCATTCCCGATTGTCGGGCTGAGGTGGAAAAACTTGTCCGGCATCGGTTGATGCGAGAAGCCAAGGTGGCACGCGCGCTGGCGCCTGCACCCCAGTCTTTGGATACGTTGGTGGTGTCGGTCTACGACGACGTCGACCCGGCCATGCATGAGTGGGCAAAATTGTCGCTGCTTGCGCACCTCATCAAACTAGAGGGCGAGGGGCGCAGCGTGCGATCCTCGGGCAAAGGCGAAGAAGGGTGGTGCGAAGCTGCCTGATGGATGTTGAACTGCCGGGAGAAGTGCGCCCCGGCCAGCAGAAGGGCAACGGTTAAATGAGAGAGGAAAGGGACACATGAACGGTTTGATGATGGACATTCCACTGACGATCACCTCGATAGTCCGGCATGCAGAAAGGGTGCATGGCCATAAGGAGATCGTCTCGATTACAAGGGACAATCCGCGCCATCGTTATACCTACAGGGAATGTTTTGGCCGGGCCAGGCAGTTAGCCAATGTTTTGCAGGCGTGGGGGCTTGATCGCGGCGACCGTATTGCGACGCTCGCCTGGAATGATTACCGCCATTTGGAAACTTACTATGGCTCAGCATGCTCGGGCTATGTCTGTCACACGATTAACCCTCGTCTGTTTCCTGAGCAGATTGTCTACATTGTTAATCATGCTGAGGATCGATACGTGTTTCTTGACCCCGACTTTTGGCCGCTGATCGAAGGTATCGCCGACCAGTGTCCTGCTGTCGAGGGCTGGATCATTATGACAACGCGCGAGCATATGCCAGAGAGTGATCGGGCCGATGTGATGTGCTACGAAGACCTGATGAGCCCCCAGAGTGATGTGTTTGAGTGGCCCGATTTGGATGAGCAGGTCGCCTGCTCTCTGTGTTACACCTCGGGGACTACGGGTAACCCGAAAGGCGTGCTCTACAGTCATCGCTCCACGGTTTTACATACCTATGCCACGCTCATGCCCGACGCGATGAATATTTCCAGCGGCGACGTGATGTTGCCCATCGTGCCGATGTTCCATGTGAACGCCTGGGGCAATCCGTATGCCTGTCCGGTAGCGGGAGCAAAATTGGTCATGCCAGGGAACAAGATGGGTGACGGCCCGACTTTGGCGACGCTGATCAATGAGGAGGGAGTGACACTGTCTGCCGGGGTGCCGACAGTCTGGCTGAACTTGCTGGCACATTTGCGAGAGTCTGGGGAGCGCATTGATACGCTCACCCGTGTCGTCGTGGGCGGATCGGCTTGTCCGCTCTCGGTGATGGAGGAGTTCGATACTTATGGTGTGGATACGCGGCATGCCTGGGGTATGACGGAGATGAGTCCTTTGGGCACGACTAACCATGCCGGGGGTCATCGCGCTTTATATTCCCCCGAGCAGTTCGCCGAGATGCGCACGAATGTGGGGACCCCCATCTGGGGCGTCGAAATTAAGATTACCGATGATGATAATCAGGAACTGCCTTGGGACGGAAAAGCCTTCGGCGCACTGAAGGTGCGCGGCCCCTGGATTTGTTCCGACTACTTTAAACTGGATGCGTCTGATGCCCATGCGGAGCCCGGCTGGTTTGAAACCGGTGACGTCGCTACGGTCAGCCCGGACGGGTTTGTTTCTATCACTGACCGCACCAAAGATGTCATCAAGTCTGGCGGCGAATGGATTTCATCTATAGAGGTGGAGAACGCAGCGACCGGGCATCCCAAGGTGTCTGAGGCGGCGGTGATTGGCAGGATCCATGAGAAATGGGGTGAGCGCCCTCTGCTGATAGTGGTGCGCGCGCCGGGTGAAGACCCCTCTCCGGAGGAACTTAAGGCCTATCTCGATGGCAAAATTGCCAAGTGGTGGATTCCCGATGATGTGCAGTTTATCGACGATATGCCGCACACTGCCACGGGCAAGATCCAGAAAACCGCCTTGCGTGAGACCTTTGCGGAGTATTCCTTCCCAGGATGAGCCGATCCCACATGCATTCTCAGACCATGGCTATGTCGTGTTGTTTGTCGTCTCCTAGCGGCAGAATGCGAATGCGCGGCATAGCTTGCCGGATTCCCCAATGAAAAAGGCAATGTGATGAGTGGCCCAGCGGCAGCTCAAGTAGACATCATCGTCCCCGTCTATAAAGGCGAATACTCAGTGCGTCGGTGTCTCGACGCACTTTTCGCCTCTGATGCCATGCAGTCGGCTAGCGTAGTCCTGGTCGACGATGCCTCACCGGAGCCGGCGATCTCGACTTACCTTAAGCAACTGGCCGAGATGCCCGAAGTGACGCTGGTATCTCACAAGACGAATCGGGGATTTGTAGACAGCGTTAACGAGGCCGCAGCGGTACATCCCGACCGGGACTTTGTGATACTAAATGCCGATACAGAGGTCGCATCAGATTGGTTGCAGCGGCTGCAGTCACATGCTTTGAGAGACTCAATGGTCGCGACCATAACGCCTTTTTCCAATAACGCCACCATCGCCAGTTATCCAAAGATGGTTGCGGAAAATGAGCTGCCCGATGGGATGGACTCCGCGACGCTCCATGCACTCTTTTCGCGGCTCAATGATGCGGAGTCGGTGGACATGCCCACGGCGGTGGGTTTTTGCATGTGGATTAGGCGAGCGGCCTGGCGAGCAGCAGGCGGCTTTGACCCCATCTTCGGTCGGGGTTATGGAGAGGAGGTGGACCTATGCTGCAGACTTGCGCCTGATGGCTGGAAGCACATTCTGGCCACCGACGTTTTTGTATTCCATCAGGGCGGTGTTTCTTTTGGCGCCGAGGCGGTTGAGCTAAGACGAGCTGCGCAAGAAATTGTTGATCAACGTTTTCCAGATTACGCCGAATCGGTACAGGCTTGGATTCGAGAGGATCCAGCGATGCCCTACCGCTCGGCAGTAGATCTCGAGCGACTCAATCAGCGAAGGGGACCGAGATGGTTGTTTGTGTCGCATCACTATGGTGGCGGCGTGCAACAGCATATCGACGATCTGGTCGCGCTGATCCGTGATGAGATGGATGGGGCAGTGTGGCTACTACAGCCTCGAGATGACAGATCAGTCAGGCTCCGGTGGTTGGGTGAAAAGAGTGACCTAGAGATTCCTATCGCCCATGAAGGCCTGTTGGAAGCCTGCGTTACGTTCGCTGCTCGGTTTGATATTCAACGCCTGCACTTTCATCACTTTATAGGCTTGCCCGACTCAGTTTTGGATCTGCCGACGCGACTGGGTTTGCCCTTCAACGTGACTATCCATGATTTTCATACAGTGTGCCCGCAAACTCATTTTATTACCCGTGAGGGCAGGTTCTGTGGTCGACCCAATGAAGCGGGATGTGGGACCTGTGTCGCGGAGCGCCCCGACCCTTGGGGTTTGGGTATAGCGGATTGGCGCGCGCTTTACGGTGATTGGCTGGCGACGGCCGATCGACTTATCTATCCAGCCGCGTCGGTTCGCGACATCATTGCGGATTACTTTCCGGCGCTGTCTGGCGAGGTGTGGTCGCACCCCGAGCGATCTCTGGATAACTTTCAAGGGCATGTGGATCGGTCGTTGTCACGGCGCAAGTTTGTCCTGATTGGATCCCTCTCCGATTTGAAGGGGTTGCACCGTTTGAAAGAGATTGCAGCGCGCGCGCTGGAACTCCAAGAACCTATTGAATTTGTGGTGCTCGGCCCAACTCTCACCTCCTTGGGCTCAGACGCACCCCGAAATATTTTGGTGACCGGGCAGTATCACCAGAGTGATCTTGCCGATTTGCTGGCGCGGGAGCGCCCGGACGGGGTCTTGTTCTTGTCGGTGGTTCCCGAGACTTACAATTTCGCGCTTTCAGCTGCGATGGCCACGAACCTGCAGATTATCGCCCTGGATGCTGGCGCTATTGGTGAGCGTTTGCGTGGCGTAGAGGGTGCCACGGTGCTGCCGTTAGACGCGTCAAATCAAGTCATCCTCGATGCGCTCCAGCATTCAGCGAGCGTTTATCGGGCAAATGCGGGCACGGCGGTTCGCGAAATTGCTGTGCCGACACCAAAGGCGTACTTGAAGGCGCTTGGGATGCCGCTCTGTGACGCTGGGACCTCGGAAATTGAACCGGCTTCCCAGTTAGCTCTGCTGATAAGTCTCAGAAAGAAAGCCCCCCCTCTGCATCCCTGGGAAATTGGTGTTGCCGAGCTACTTGAGCAGGCGCTTGATTGCAGGCTGGACGAGGCTATCACGCAGTTGCGCGAGCAAGCCATGCAAAATGAGCGGCAATTGACCCAAAGAAATGCCCACATTCGTGCGGCCAATGAGGAAGTAAGGCATTTACACGAAACCATCGCGGCGGTGCAGCTGGCGTCGGGGGCCGAGGTTAACGATCTGAAGGAGACGATCGAGGCGTTGCAGTTGGCGTCGGAGGCCGACGTTGACCACCTTAAGGCAACGATCGACGGGTTGAAGGAGGCGCATACCGTCGATATTCGCGCCCGAGAAGGTTTGATCGACGAGATGCGCAAGCGCATTGCAGATATCGCCGACAGACTGCAATCACGTGAGGCTGAGCTAGGAAATCTTCAGCAAATATACGCGACACAATCCGAGCACCTGGCGGAACGTGAGCGACTGGTCATCACGTTGACGGATCGGATTAGAGAGCTTGAGACGAGCACTTTCTGGCGCATGACGGCTCCCGCACGAGCGAGTGTGATCTGGGTGCGGCGCGGTTTCGCGCGCTGGAGAAGACGCTACCAACTGGCCATGAGGGTGCCGGTATTTATTCGCTACCACTTCGGTTTGGGGGGCTGGCGCGCGTTAAGTGAGGCGATAGACCGACGTTTGCAGTGGCGAACAAAGGGGTCTGCGTCCGCAGAGATAAAGGGGGCAGCAACCTCAAACTATTCGACGGCTTCAGATCAACCCATCCGCTTTTCGTCGAACGCTCGGCCGATTGTATCTGTCGTGATCCCAACCTACGGGCAACATGACGTCACTCGACGTTGTCTGGCGAGCCTCGCCGCAGAGGTCGAAGAACTTGCCTGCGAAGTGATCGTTATCGACGACGCCTTTATAGCGCCCTTTGACCCGGAAGCTCTGCGTGTTTCGGGAGTGTGTGTGATTCGTAACGATCAGAACCTAGGTTTCTTGCGCTCATGTAATCGCGGTGTGGCTGCTGCTTCTGGTGATTATGTGCTGCTTCTTAACAATGACACCGTGGTTCATGCGGGCGCGATGAGGGCTCTTCTCACCACCTTTGATCAATTCGACAATGTAGGCGCTGCGTGCGCCCAGTTGCGGTTTGAGGATGACTCCCTTCAGGAGGCGGGTGGGATCGTGTGGCGTGACGGGTCAGCTTGGAACTGGGGTCGTGGAGAGGACCCCACTGACCCGAGATTTTGCTACCCCCGGGAAGTGGATTACGGCTCGGCGGCAGCGCTAATGGTTAGGCGGTCGTTATGGCTGGATGTCGGTGGCTTCGACGAGACCTTTGTGCCAGCTTATTACGAGGATACTGATTTTTGCTTTGCCGTTCGCGCGGCCGGGCAGCGGGTGATCTATCAACCACGCGCGGTGGTCACCCATTTTGAAGGTCTCTCACACGGGACTGATACGGGTTCCGGTCTGAAAGCGCACCAGGTGACCAATCAGGCGCACTTTGCTAAAAAATGGAATGAGCGATTATCGTATCACCGCCCTAATGGCGTTGATCCGATGCTGGAGCGAGATCGCAATGCGACAGCGCGAGTGTTGTGGGTCGAAGCCTGCTTGCTAACACCCGACCAGGATTCAGGTTCACTTCGAACGCTGCGCCTACTGCGTATCCTCGTCCGCATGGGTTGCAAGGTAACTTTCATCGCAGACAATCTTGATGGCGCCGAGCCCTACCGGACTCAGTTGTCAAACGAGGGCGTCGAGGTGGTTCACTCACCCCACTTCACCACGGTCGAGTCGTTTTTGCGCCGTCATGGATCGGAGTTTGATGTGGTGACGCTTTGCCGGCACTACATTGCGATCCATCTTGTCGATATCGTCCGCGAGGTCAATTCCCGCGCACAGATTTGGTTCGATACCATCGATCTGCACTATCTGCGACTGCGCCGGCAGTTTGAGCTCGACGGCAAAAAAAGCACGGGTAATCAGGCCGAGCTTGCGCATCGGGAGGAGATGGCGGTGATAAAACAGGCTGATTTAACCATTGTGGTCAGTGAAGTCGAGGTCACGGAGTTGTCGCGTGAGGCGCCTTCTTCCCGGGTGATTGTTGTCAGTAACATCCATGAGATCAGCGACACGGAGATAGCGCGGGCCGGTCGCAATGGCGTGATGTTTGTCGGCGGATTCCAGCATCCCCCCAATGTCGATGCGGTCGAGTTTTACGCAAAACATATCTGGCCTTTGTTTCAAGAACGGTGCCCCAACGTGCCAACCTATATTATCGGTAGCAAGATGCCGGATCGGTTACGCGAACTGGGGGAGAGGCATGGACTCGTTATGCTAGGCTTTGTTGAAGATTTGTCTCCCTATTACGAAGAGTGTGCCCTCTCTATCGCGCCTATTCGCTATGGGGCTGGTGTGAAAGGTAAGGTTAATCAGGCGCTCAGTTTTGGGTTGCCTGTGGTGGGCACGCCCATCGCACTCGAGGGCATGGGCTTGATCGACCGGGAGCATGTGTTGATGGCGAGTGAGCCGGACGCATTCGCTTCGGCCATGGTGGAGGCACACTCCGATGAGGCCCTATGGCGCAAGCTGTCTCGAAATGGGCGGGCATCCCTAGAGGGCCGTTTCACGCCGGATGTTGCGCACAATGCGCTGCAATCTGCCCTCGAGAGTGTGATGGGCAGGAAAGGCAGATGTTCCTAGTTCTAACTCCTCAGTCGATTGCAAACCGCCTCGAATAAAGCAATATCCTGATGATTGAACCAATGCAGTTTGTCCCATGTCGGCTTGCTGAGTGCCGCTTGCATATTATCGAGCTGTTGCTCCAGCGATAAGCCAAAGTCGGGCGCTCCAACGTTTTCCGCAACTCGGCTGGGATAATCGAACTCGATCCCGGCTGCCGCCAATTGGGGTATGAAAGATGCGACGTCCTCGTCGAAGCATTCAGCGCGGCCGATACAGGGCACCTCTGATAAATTGCGTAAAGCAGCCTCGAGATCATAGAGCGGACGACCGTTAGCATTCACTCCCTTAGGTGAACTATTGGCCCCACGGCAGAGCAAATTGGTTTGCAGGTTGCAAATTTGGAGCTGGTTGGGATGGCCGGCTACCAACTCTTCAATCCACGCATCAAATCCTTCCATCGGAGATTCCAGCGGCTCTGGAGCATTGCGGTTCTCATGCAGAAATACAGAACGAATGCGAAGAATGGGATGTCTGACAAAAACCACCGGTAACGCGAGAAATTGGTCTGACACAGGAGCTGGCAAAGTGATTTGATGTGAGGAAATAGAGGCTAAATTCGGGCGGGTATGGATCACCTTGATCAACTCTGGTTGAGTAATCATCGAAGACGTTTTTGGGCCGTCGAAGGAGAGGTGGCGTTGACCAAAGTTGTTCCTGAGAACCCGCTCAAAACTGGTGCCGGCGGTTTTGAAGATGTGGTAGTGGCAAATAATAGTTCGGGGCATCATTTCCGTTTTGCTACGGTGTGGGCATCTGCGCCAAAAATAACATGTTTATCGCAGCCAGCATCGTGCTTAACAAATTACTCACGGGATATCTTTCAACGCCTCGCAGTGGCCGGGAGATTTCCCGCGGTATGGGAAGACCATAGGTGTAACGGTTTTAATATTTTAGGAGGCTACATCGGGTCTTATGAATACCGCTCAAATGTGAAAACTTCGCCCAAGAGAAATCGGCTGGGGTGTTACAGTATTCGCCTGCGGCCAGGGCAGCGAGGAATAATGGCTGTCGCCCGGTCGTCATCGAAGATGGCAGTGTGACCTACCAGTGCAATGAAGCATTGAGGAGCGGTGTTTTGGAAGCAGTAGAAGCGATAAAACCTCAGGACAGGCCTTCGGGATTGGGACCGCGTCTGGTCGCTCAGGGACTGCTGGGTGAGAGAGATCTCGAGCGTGCGCTTGCAGCCAAGCGCGAGATGGGATGTATGCTGGGTGAGGCATTGGTGCGTTTGGGGTTGGTAGCGGAGAACCATGTCGCCACGGCGCTATGTGATGAGCTAGGCGTGGGCTTTGCGAGTAAAGAAGACTTCCCAGAGGATCCTCTGATTTTAGAGCATTTTCCTGAGCAGTTCCTCTTAAATCACCATGTGGTGCCGTTATCTGTCAGCGACGATGTGATGGCTTTTGCGGCATCTAAGCCGCAGGACGCATTTCTCAGAAAAGCCTTACATCTGGCGACCCGCAAACAGATCGAGCTGCGTTTGGGCCTCACAGCTGATATTGATGCCGCGCTGGAGCGATATGTAGAGATCGAAGACGAGGGTGAGCTTGATTCTTTAAGCACGTTTGACGTGAATGACACGGAATTCGTCGAGCACCTCAAGGACCTGGCGAGTGAAGCGCCCGTTATTCAGCGAGTGAACCAGATCATTCAGCGGTCTCTGGATATTGAGGCATCCGATGTACACCTCGAGCAGTTTGATGATGGTCTGCACTTGCGCTACCGCATTGATGGTGTGCTTCAGGAAGCAAGTCAGATCACAGACAGCAATTTGTCAGCGGCCATCGTGTCGCGAATCAAGTTACTGGCTAATTTGAATATCGCCGAGCGACGACTGCCGCAGGATGGTCGCATTATGATGCGGGTGAAGGGACACGAACTTGATCTTCGTGTGTCGACACTGCCCACCGTTCACGGTGAGGGAATTGTAATGCGGGTACTGGATAGGGAGAGCATCCGCCTGGATCTCGCTGATATGGGCTTCAGTGACGATACCTTTGCATCCTACAAAGAATTATTAAAGCGGCCCCACGGAGTATTGCTGCTGACAGGTCCTACTGGATCTGGAAAAACCACCACGCTCTATGCATCTCTGTCGAATATGGATTCAGATTCGATGAAGGTCATTACGGTGGAAGATCCAGTTGAATACCAATTGCATGGGATAAATCAGATACCCGTGCACAGTCAGATTGGCCTGACCTTTGCCCGGGCTTTGCGATCTATTCTCAGACAGGACCCCGACATCATCATGATCGGAGAAATGCGCGATACGGAGACAGCTCAGATCGCCGTGCAGTCCGCGCTGACAGGGCACCTGGTGCTATCCACCCTCCACACCAACACTGCGGCCGGTGCGATTACCCGCCTCGAGGATATGGGGGTGGAGCGTTTCCTGATCACTGCAGCGGTGAATGGGGTGTTGGCGCAGCGATTGGTGCGCAAACTGTGTCCCGATTGCAAGACAGCGGTAGACCTGCCGCCTGAAGTACTCAAGAAAACAGGGCTCGAACCTTTTATGGCATCGGGTAGTCAGACAATTTTTGAGTCTGCTGGATGTGAGACCTGCAAACACACCGGTTACCGCGGCAGAATGGCCATCCATGAACTTTTCGTACTGGATTCAACAATTCAGCGGGCGGTATTGGATGGCGCAGATGCCCAGAAGCTGAGAGAGCATGCGCGTGCCCGCGGTATGCGCACGTTGTATGAAGATGGATTACGCAAGGTGGCCATGGGCTTGAGCTCGCTGGATGAAGTCCTCCGTGTGACCCAAGACCAGAGTGAAGAGGCGGGCGATGATCTGGATGCCGCATAACGCCCGATTCAGAGTGATTGGTTAATCCATGCCGGCTTTTCGTTATAGGGCGGTCGGTCAGAGTGGTAGCATCGATTCCGGTGTTTTGAATGCGCGGGATCTCGCGAGTGCGCAGCGACAGCTCCGCGCGCAACGCTTGACCCCCTTGTCCGTCTTACCCACCGCAGAGGTGGTGCAGCCACGGGAGGGCAGCGGCAAAGATTCACTGCCACTTCCAGACGCGGAAACCGCGCGGGTACTGCTCGGTAGAGTGTCCAGTGGCACGCGGGTTAAAAAAGGTAAGAAGCGCTTTGATCGGGATGACGTGCTTCGTTTCACGGCCGAGATGGCGGTACTGCTCAACGCCGGACTGCCCCTGGACCGCGCCATAAAAGTGCAGATTGATTCCGCCGCCGATGGCGCGCAAAAAACGCTTCTCGAGGAGCTACTTGAATCCCTCAAGGGAGGTAAGGCGTTAAGTGCTGGGTTGGAAAAACGCCCGGACGCGTTTAATCACTTTTACATCAATATGGTGCGTTCAGGTGAGGCCAGTGGCCATCTGTCGGACGTGTTGCGCGAACTAGCAACCTATCTTGAGCGCGCTAAGACGGTCAGAGCGTCAGTGATCTCTGCTCTAATCTACCCCGCGATTCTCGCCGTCGTGGCGGTGTTGTCAGTTTTTGTGATGCTGGGTTTTGTGGTTCCGGAATTCGAGGCGCTGTTTGAAGACATGGGTGAGTCCTTGCCACTGTTAACTCGGGCCATAGTGGGTTTGGGAGATGTGGTTTCTGCGTGGGGCTGGTTATTGGTTTTGCTCTCTACGGTGACCGTGTGGTGGGCACGGCGTTGGTTTGCCACCGCCAAGGGCCGCGAATGGCTCGACCTAAAAAGCCTGACTCTGCCGCTGGTCGGCTCTATTGCGTTGAAATACGAGGTGGCGCGGTTTGCGCGAACCATGGGCACGCTCTTGAACAATGGCGTGGCCATGCTGCGCGCGACGGATATTGCCGTGGGCACGGTGGGTAATAGCCTAATTCGGGCGTCGCTGTTGGAGTTGCCGCAGACCATCAAGCGTGGAGGACGCCTCTCGCAGGCATTGGATGCGCGGGTGTTCTCGCCAGTCGCCTTGCAAATGGTGCGAGTGGGGGAAGAATCGGGCAGCCTCGACACCATGCTGCTGGAGTTAGCGCAAGTCTATGAGTCAGAGGTCGAGGACGAGGTGAAGCGCGCCCTGACGCTGCTTGAGCCCGCACTGATTTTGGGGATGGGCGGTATTATTGCCATCATCATTATGGGTATCTTAATGGGTATCCTATCCGTCAATACGCTAGTGGTTTAACCGCTGGCCCGCTCACGAAAAGGCGATACATTATGAAGCAGGTAAGGGGCTCGACGCAGTGGCCGCATTCAAAGCGCCGGGAGCGAAAATTGAGTGGCTTTACGCTGGTGGAACTCCTGGTTGTGCTGGCCATCCTCGGTATGCTGGCAGCGCTAGTGGGCCCCCAGGTCCTCAATCAGCTGGGCGGCGCTAAATCTAAGTCCGCCCAAATACAAATCAGGGATCTCGAGCAGGCACTCGAGCTGTACAAACTCGATGTGGGTCGGTTTCCCAATAATGGCGAGGGTCTCGAGGCTCTGGTTCGCTCCCCTAGTCGCGCACGTGGCTGGAATGGGCCCTACCTGCGGAAAGACGAAATCCCCCTGGATCCCTGGGGCAACGAGTACCAGTACCAATTTCCTGCCGATACCGCAGCGGGATACGAATTGATCTCTTACGGCTCAGATGGGAGAACCGGTGGCAGCGGCGAGGCGGCAGACGTCAGTATCTAAGAATATGGCGACCTCTTTGCAGGTGCGGGGCTTCACGCTGTTGGAGCTGATGGTGGTTTTGGTCATCGTCTCCTTACTGGCGGTGGCCATCGGCGGGTCAGCAGGGACATTCCTCTCGACCATGGAGTATCGGGATGCCGTCAGGGAGCTGTCTTCTGCGGCCAAGAGGGCGAGGCTCCGATCCCGATCTCAGGGGAAGCCTATTGATTTGGTTGTCGACCCTACCCTTAATCGCTTTGCACTGACCGACCAGCCGGAAAATCTAGAGTCAGACGATTACCAGATGCTGGCTAAAGAACTAAGCATTGGACTGGTGTTTGCCGCTGAGGTCAGTCCGGGGGCGAATGTGGCTGTCATTCGATTTTATCCCGCAGGAGGATCTTCGGGCGGGGAGATTACGATCGAGCGCCCCTCAGGAGCGGGAACGCGCTTGGTGGTGGATTGGCTGATTGGAGATGTACAACAGGAGCCGTTGTGATCAACGGTGAGGGGCGTTCAGTGGTTTCAACTTCTTCTGGTTTTTCTTTGCTGGAAACCCTGGTTGCGCTGGTTATTTTGTCGCTGGCGCTGGGCGCCCTCTATCAGGCGGCGGCCGGCGCTACTCGAAATATTCGGGTGGCAGAGCAGTACACCCGCGCGACCGCCCTCGCCGAGTCGGTGCTTTCAGAGCATAGCTACATTATGGAGCCGAATTCGAGTTTGGTGGGGGAATTCGAGGAGTTCACCTGGCAAGTGCTGTCCTGGCCAGTACCCGACCCTACTGGAACTGTGGCGGCTGAAGACGCTGCGTTGCCCGTGCAGGGCTTGCCGCTCCAGTACCTTCAGGTTTGGGTGCGCTGGCCAGGGCCGTCTGCACAACGCGAGCTCGATCTGCTTACCGTTGTGCCACTTAGAGGCGTCCTAGAATGATTTCTCAATCTCGAGGGATGACGCTTGTCGAGGTGATGGTTGCGACAACCCTTTTTTCCATGATTATGTTGGCAACGGTGACCGCGCTGAGAACCTTCGCCATGACATATGATCGTGTGCGACAGGAGGCGAATAAGACCTCGCAAATCAGGGAGGGAGACCGTTTTATTCGCCAAGCGCTTCAGGATGCGGTGAACGCAGACGGGTTGTTTGAGGGTTCATCCTCGACATTGCATTGGGTGGCGCCGGTTGATCGGGCGGGGGCTGCAGCAGGCTTGCAACACATTCAATTGTTGGTGAGAGATGAGCAGCTACTAGTCTCGTTCGCGCCACTGCGGGCTTCCCTAGAGGCGCCGGATTGGGGGCAGGTAGCGCCAGACTTTCCCTTACTAAAGGACTTGGAAAATTTAGCGTTTTCCTATCAGGCGGAGCCGTTAGGTGAATGGTCATCACGTTTTGAGCCCACTGATGAGTCGACCAATAGTCTCCCATGGGCGGTTAAACTGGAGTTGGTGCTCGCTGGGAAAGGGTGGCCTCCGATTGTGGTGTGCTTAGAGCAGTTCAGGTTGTCGAAATGAAATCACTTCCAGAATCTGGTTACGCGCTAGCGCTTTTATTGTGGATGATTACCGGGATGTCGTTGATGGTGACGGCCGTCATCCATTTTGCGCGGGACGATATCGGCTTGTCGGAATTACGCATTAACGAGGCAAAAAGCCGGGCGCTATCAAGGGGCTTGGGGTTTCTGGTGTCGCGGGATATCGCTCTCAGGCAATTTCAGCAGTTAAGGGCAGGAATAGAAAACACGGAAGAAGGCCCAAGGCGTGTCGGTACGGCAGAGGGTTCAGATGACGGCGCCACTCAGGCCTTGGGCCCGTACGAATATCGATTTGAGCGCGTCGTTGGCAGCGTGATTGTTCGCCCCGTTTCGGGACTGATATCGCTGAACAATGCTTCTGAAGAAGAGTTGTTCCAAACGATCGTTGCTCTGGGGCAGGCAGAGTCAGGTGAGGCAATAGGCATGATGCGAGGCATTATCGACTACAGAAATCAGGTTTCGCCAGTGTCGCGGGACATGACGGGCTTTAGTGGGTTTCGTTTCAGGGAGGAGCTGCTGGCGGTAGAGAATTTGCCCCGAGCTGTTTATGACCGGATTAAAGACTTTGTGCACGTTCACAATACGATGGGTTTGGATCCGGCAAACGCGCCTCCGGAGTTGGCCTCGCTCTTTGCCGACGAGCACATGCTCGCTGGCAGTTCGGGCGCTGCCAGTGGTGGTGGCAAATCGAACTTAAACAGCCAAGCGTCGTTGCCACTAGCGGCGGGTCCGGTCACGTTCGATGCAATCTACGCGCGCAGGCGGCTTGTGCAAAGCGGCGAGTCAAACGTCAAGGCTGTTATCGTTAATTTGTCATTCGATAACGGTTTTCA
>NYTE01000057.1 GCA_002683335.1 Halieaceae bacterium | reverse complement strand
CCCCGGCTGCCGCGCTCATAAGCATCGTCTGTCCGGCTTTCGCAGCCCCCACCTCCGCAATGGCAAAATAAGGCGTCAGGCCAACAGCACCCAGCATGTTGGTGTAGTAGTGCAGCGGGAATTCACTGTCTTCGGGGACTTTAGTGCAAAACTCTGCGGGGATAGTGCTGTGGGTCTCCCAGCCCCCCAGACCAAAGACACGGTCACCGGGTTTGAACTGGTNGCTCCCACTTTCAATGACTTCACCNGCNACNGTCGAGCGNACNGGATCTCCNATNGGGATNGGNGGNAGATAGTTGGGGATGTCTGACATCCAAAAGCGTATGGCAGGGTCAAGAGAGATATAGTGNTTCTTGACCAACAACATGCCCGGTGGNGTNTCGGGNATGGCGGCTTCTTGCAAGACGACTTCCGATGGGTCCGGCATGCCCTCTGGGCGTTTGGCCAAAATCCATTGTCGTTTGTTACCGTGGCTCATGGTGACCTCAAAAGTGAAAGCTAAAATCAGGCCAGAGCCTAGCGAGCACCCATAAAATAAGCAAGCAAGATGGTTTTTTTCTTAAACTGCGGTGCTACCATTTCGGCTCTGGCCCGCTTATTTACGAATGCACTCACAACTCAATAGGAGCTTCTTTTGACGGACTTTCAACCCGCGTTTGCCGACGGGGACCTGTCGGATAATGAGAGTCGTGCGGTGATGATTAATGGCCGCAAGGTATTGATTTGCCGTGCAGGCGGAGCGCTATACGCGGTGGAAAATCGGTGTACGCATCAAGAGGCTGAACTCGAGGGTGGGCGGATCCGGGGCTGCTTTATTTCCTGTCCGCTCCATGGCGTAAGGTTTGATCTGCGAGACGGTAGTCCGATGGGACAGCTGACGCGAGTGTCATTGCCTACCTATGAGATAAGGGTTGTCGATGGCATGATCGAGGTTGCCTTAGATAATTGATGGGACTATCGGCACGTCGCAAAAGAACATGCTCTTGCTGACAACAACGACTTTGAAATCAGGTAATACAACATATGAATCAAGCAATAGCGCTCATTAAACATCCGGTCGGGAAGGTCAAGGAATCGGACTTTCAGCTTGTAGAGCGCCCCAGTCTCCCTTGCGAGGAAGGTTTCTTTCGTACAAAAAACATGTGGCTGTCCTTGGATGCTGGTTTTCGCCATTGGATGGCTGAGGGCGCTGGAGATAATTATCTTCCAGGAATGCAGATAGGCGATCCTGTTCAGGGGGTCGTGATCGGAGAGGTGATCGAGTCCCGCCACTCTGGCTATCCGGTGGGGTGCATCGTGAGCGCTAGAACCGCCTGGGAGCAGTTTAGTGTCTTAGATGGTACAGACCTCTGTAACATCTTATCGCCAGCGGACGGTGTACCAGTGCACCAATATATGTCGACACTTGGGTTGACTGGTATGACGGCTTGGGTGGGTCTATATAGGGTAGGTAACCCCAGAGCCGGTGAAACCGTGGTGATAAGCGCTGCGGGCGGTGCGGTCGGTACTGTGGCTGGTCAGTTAGCTAAGGCTGAGGGATGCAGAGTTGTAGGCTTGACCAGTACGCGGAGCAAAGCTGATTGGCTGGTGAACGATGTGGGTTACGATTTAGTCATTGATCGCGAGACGCAGCCGGATCTCGACCAGAGTCTTCGTGATGCGGTCCCAGAGGGCGTTGATGTGTATTTTGATAATGTGGGGGGCCATGTTCTAGATACAGTCATGGCGCAGCTTAAGGAAGGCGCTCGCATCGCCCTTTCAGGCGCGATTTCGGAGTACGAAGGGGAGGTTGAGCCCCTCTTTAATAGTTATGAGTTAGTGACCAAACGAGTCCGTATGGAGGGTTTCATGGTGACCGATCACGTGGAGGATTTTCCTGCGATATTGAAAGACCTCCAAAATCGACTGGCGGATGGCACTCTGAAAAGCTTTGAGCAGATTTACAATGGTCTATCTGAGACTCCCCGTGCGTTCTGCGACATGATGCACGGCGCTTCGCGTGGGAAGTGCCTCGTGACACTGGACTGAACCATGCCGACACAACTGAATCAGGTACCCGAGGCGTTACAAAGTGATTTCGACATTGTCGGAGACAGCGGATTTTTCGCGGATCCTCAGCAGCTGTTCCTGGATTCACTGGTTAAAGACCCTCGGGACATCTTTTACACACCGCATAATGGCGGCCATTGGTTGATCACTTCCCATGAGTTGGCTCGGGAGGTTCTCAGCAATGCCGAACTGTTTGGCTCTTTTCCGATCGGTATACCGGCCAATATGGAGCAGCGCCCTAGACTGATTCCATTGGAAAGCGAAGCGACGGAGCATCGGCGCTACCGACGCCTGCTGCTCCCCATTTTTGAGCCCACGGCCGTGGCGCGCCTGCAGACGGGAGCGGAAGCCCTCGCCGCTGAGGTGCTGGGAGAGGTGTTGCCCACCGCGGAGTTCGATTTTTTATGGAAGGTAGCGAAACCGATATCAATGGGGCTGTTTGTGCGCCAGCTGGGACTAGAGCCCGAGCGCCTCGATGAATTCTATGCGTGGGAGACCGGCTTTTATCGCGCGCCCACCATGGAAGAACGTATTGCCTGCGGGGAGAAGATAGGCGGCTATCTCTTTGAGGTGGTGACACAACATGTGGATAACCCGAAGGGCGACATCGTCGACATGCTGCTCAATGTCGATGTGGAGGGAGAAAAGCTCTCTCTGGGAGAGGTGCACGCGATTTGCTACCTGCTGTTCCTTGCCAGCATCGATACGGTGGCTACCATGCTCAGTTTTATCATTCGCCATCTGGCGCGGGATTCAGCGCTGTTTGAGAGCCTCAAGGCGGACCGTAGCAAGATCGCCGATTCTGTCGATGAGTTCATGCGAATGCACGCTTTCATCAACCTGAACCGCATTTGTGAGCAAGACACGGAATTCCACGGTGTTCAGTTTCGCGCCGGTGACAATATAGTGATTCCGAGTTTTGTCACTGACCGGGATGAGCGCACATTTGCCGACCCCGACACCTTTAACCCGGACCGCAGTAAAAAAGAGCGCAACCAGCATCACGCATTTGGTGCCGGGGCGCACAAGTGTATTGGCCTGCATGTGGCCAAGATGGAAGTACGGGTCGTGCTAGAGGCATTCTTCGAGCGCGTCGCGTCACTGGAGCTGGTGTCGGAAGACGCGGTGACGGGCCATGGTGGCACCACCATGGGTCTCGACACCGTTCCTATCAAGGTGACGCTCGGCTAGTGGCGCTGGCGTCGCGTCTATAAGGCGACGATGGTCTTGCCGAAGTTCTCGCCTGCAAATAGATCTGCGAAGGCTTTGCCAACATTCTCGATACCCTCAAGACGATATTCCGGAGATTGAATCACGCCCTGCCGGAGCCACTCTGAAAGTTGCTCCCGAGCCTCGTCGTAGCGCTCATGCCGGAAGTGCGTCATGAAACCCTCGACTGAGAGCTCCTTGGTGATGAGTTCAAAAAGGTTATTAGGTCCGTGAGGTGTGACCCCATATCCTGAGATCGCTCCGCACAGTACCAGACGACCGCGGTGATTCATGTTGGTGATGGCCGCCTCCAGCATTTGCCCGCCGACGTTGTCAAAAAAGACGTCGACTCCATTTGGGCAGGCGGCGTGTATCGCTTCAGAGAGCGGGGTGTCCTCGGATCGCACCACGGCGGCGTCGTAGCCTANTGTGTCTCGAATCCACTCCGCTTTCGCTTTGGATCCAACGATGCCGACGACGCGCGCACCCATGAGCTTAGCAATTTGACCAGCAATGCTGCCCACCGCACCCCCCGCTCCGCTGATCAATACCGTATCTTCGCTCGTGAGTTGCGCGATATCTGTGATGCCGAAGTAAGCAGACATCCCTGTGTCGCCCAGCACGCCCATATAGGCACTGGGATTGAATTCGAGTTCAGAGGGCAATCTGGCAATAAAGTCAGTGCCATCGCTCAGACTATGAGTTTGCCAGGCGAAACGCGCCATCAGTTTGTCGCCAGTCGCGTAATCAGGATGCTTTGACTCGAGGACCTCGGCGAGCACTAAACCCATCACCGGCGCGTTTAATGGCATCGCAGGCAGTATCTCGTCCCCTGAATCCTCATTCATCCAGTTGCGGAACCCAGCATCGAGTGAGACGTAGTCGTTGCGGGTCAGAAAGGAACCCTCGGGTACCTCAGGCAGTGACTCTGACACGACGGTAAAATCCGCTTCAACAGGGTTCCCGATTGGCCGGGATGCCAGCACCACAGAATGCATCATTATGTTACTCCTCGTTTGTGACGGTTATCAGGGGCAGGGTGTCTGATGGGCCACAAAAAAGCCACCCGTAGGTGGCTTTCGTACAACAGCGGTTTGCTTAGAACTCGTAACCGATGGTGACACCGTATTGTGCGCGGGGCGCAAGCTCCGCCCATGTGAACGACCCGGTGGTATATCGTCGTTGAACACGGTTACCGTCCTCAAGTACGTCGGTGCCATAAACAATCACTTTAAAGGTGCCGTTTGAAGTGTCTCTGAGATAGGTCGCAGAAACATCCAAACTTTCCCATGAGTCGATTGTTACTTTGGGGAAGGTTGCTGGATCGTAGATAGCCCACGGAGTCTGCGTATAAACGTCATCCTGATAACTAAAGTTACCCGACAGAATCAGCTCACCCCCAAAGATAGATGAGACATGCTCGGCACCAATGGCATAGGTGAGTTCTGGCGCATAAAGCAGCTCAGCGACGTTGGAGATATCTCTGTCATTGTATTCATAGGTATCGTAACTGGCATCGAGTGTTCCTAGCGACGCGCGCAGAGTGAGGGCGGAGGTTGGCATCCAGATGCCCTCCACTTCTATGCCGTCCATGCTCGTTTCACCCACGTTGGCGATGAAAGAACAGGTAATACCCGCGGCATCCTCTTCGGCTCCGCCTTTACCACATTCCGGGAAGCTCGCAGGCGTAATCAGCGGTAGCTGCATATCCGTATATTCGGCAGTAAAGTAGGTAACATTCAGCTGCGTGTTTTCAGTCGGATTGCTTCTCAAACCAATTTCGATGCTATCTACTTCCTCGGAGTCGTAGGGCTCAACCTCGTTTGGCGTAGACCCACGGTTGAAGAAACCTCCACTGCGGAAACCGGTGGAGTAAGAAGCATAGACCATACCTTTATCGAAGCTTCTCTGGAGCACCGCGCGATAGGTCAGGTTGTCATCTGAGAATTCCGGCGTAGCATACATCTGCAGCACACTAGGGTCCGTGTTGTTTGCGATGCGGTCCGCATCACCCACAACGGGTGGCCAGGAATAGGACTCCATCTGCTTATCTTCTTCGGTATAACGCGCGCCCAATGTGACTGACCACTTGTCACTGAAATCGTAGGTCAGCTCGCCGTAGAATGCGGTCGCTTCGGCCTCGTGGTTTACCGTAAAGGGCTGGATTGGCCCTGATGTAATAAACGAATCAGCTTCTAAATAATATAGGCCGGCGACGTAATTGAGCGGTCCGCTGGAATCTGAGCTGATCTGCAATTCATGAGAAGTCTGTTTGAAATCCTGATCGCGATTGACCGGGAAGAATACGGTATTGGAGCCCCATGATGCCTCTTTCACTTCTTCCTCGTANTCCATGATGCCCATGGTGTATTTGAACTCGTGGCCCGCCCAGTTATGGGTAAGTTGCAGAGTCGAATTATTTCCCCACATATAGGCCTGCAGGGGGAGAAGTTGCGGCGAGGTCTTGTAGTCGTTCGCTTGTGACGCAAGGTAGCCGGTCTGTGCCTCGCCGAAAGGGCCTACCATGAGATTATCCGGCGCGATGGTGTCGTGATCGTAATCATCATAAGTAAACTGCACCGACGTATCATCGGTGAGGTCAAATCGTATCGTCGCCGACACCGTTGTAGAATCTCGGAATTCGCGGCGCTCGTTTAATGTCGTATTGTAGACGTGAGAATCCGACTGGATATTCTTGAAGGCGAGCTTGAGGCCGCCTCTCTCTCCAAGCGGCATGTTGAGCACACCCTTCACATCGGTCATATCTTGGTCACCAAAGGTACCTTGCAGCTTAAGGCCCCATTCGCCTGTGGGCTTGGTGCGTGTCACGTTGACGACTCCGCCAATCGTATTTCGGCCGAATAGCGTGCCCTGCGGACCCCGCAGTACTTCAACTGACTCGACGTCGAACAGGTCGAAGACAGCCCCCGAGTTGCTGGCCATAAAGACGCCGTCTACCGCGACACCCACTGTAGGCTCTAGAGATTTTTCGATATCGTCGTAACCGATTCCTCGAATAGAAGCGCTAAGTGACTCTGAGCCGATATAGGTTTGATGAAGTTCCACGTTGGGGACCATCTTGTCGATGTCCGTGGTTCGCTGTATTGAACCGCGCTCCAACTGATTAGGGGTCAAGGCCGTAACAGCAACTGGCACGTCTTGCAGCGATTCTTGCCTTTTTCGCGCCGTTACTACGACTTCTTCAATCAGGGCAGCGTCTTGCGCTTGCGCGAAAGGTGTGACGGAACCGCCTGCACCGAGCATCGCAATGCTGATAGCGAGCGCGATCGGTGATTTACGGGGAAAGGCATCTCTCATGAGCTTACTCCAGAATTTTTATTTATTTAAATGGACTGCGTGGAACGGGCACAAACATTTACCAAAAAGAAGGCTCGCACAGTCCACCCTCTAACGTAAACAGCATTGTTTGTTTTTTTTTCAACAATTGTCACATATTGCTTGAAAACGATGATATTCCTCAGCTTCATTGGTTTTCAACTTTACATGCAAGCGTATTAGTGAAGATAAGCAGGCTCGGGCAGAGCGTGAAATACGCTAACCCTCCGATGCCCATTTGCATCCCTGTGAAAGCGCCGATACACAGTGTTGACGTTGAGCAGTTCAGTGTAGATTAGAGGCTTGGATTTTTTTCAAAAGTGGCAGTGTTTTCGTCAGGTGGTAGCCAGCCACACGCGGTGCTGGTCCAGCAGGTCATCTCAACTTTTAGCCAGCTGGTGTCTTCCATGCCGCCTGCCTTGATGAACATTTGGCCCGGAAGTTCGTCGACAAAAGTGAACATCTGGCTGCCGCAGTTCGGACAAAATCCCCGGTTTACGTGAGAGCCATCGAAGCCCGTTGACGCGAAGGTTTTGTAGTCGCCCTCAATGGTGACCGCGTCCTGTGGGAACATGATGA
Organism: Halieaceae bacterium; assembly: GCA_002683335.1. Classification (GTDB taxonomy): domain Bacteria; phylum Pseudomonadota; class Gammaproteobacteria; order Pseudomonadales; family Halieaceae; genus Luminiphilus. The sequence goes on along the minus strand of NYTE01000057.1, from coordinate 302 downwards.
CGGTCGCTTTTCCAGAGCCGGTAACGCGCTGGCAGTCTATGCAGTGGCAGTGCAAGCCGAAGCCGACTTGAGTCTCATCAAACTCATAGTGAACGTTACCGCAGAGACAATGTCCTTTCTGCATGAGGACTCCTATTTCACTAATGGGTTGAGGTCGGTTAAAACGGATGAGTCGTTATCGTAACAGTGTGGCCGAATAGACATAAGCATTTAACGCGCATTGACACGTGGATGTGAAATGCAGCGGTGACCGGCATGCGGCTAGCGCTGTAAAAATCCGCCTATTCAATTCAAACCTGCCA
>NYTE01000011.1 GCA_002683335.1 Halieaceae bacterium | reverse complement strand
ATCGAGGGCGCACTGGATATTCTCAGTGTCGTGACCAGATGCATCAGCCTCCACTTCAATCGTTCCTCCGTCTAGCGACACCGCGCTTGAGCAGCCTAAATCCTGAGCTTGGGTAAGATGCGTGCTCGCTAAGGCGATAACCGCAATCACATGTTGTAGAACAAGTTTCGACATAGTGGATTCCTTATAGATATATCGCCAGCGTATCGAGTCTCAGGAGATTTGACCAGCGATGCACTCCACTCCCTTGGGTGGTGCAGATAGAGTATTCCCAAAAGCCCCTTGGGGAGGCGGCGTTCCCAGGGCCCTAGGAACATTTACTTCGATCAATCAGTACCCTATGCGCGTACGCTGCTGTCATCCCGTTTACCCAAAAAAATAGTAACAGGGGCTGCCCTGTCGGCGTCAGTTCTGCAAGGCGATGGTATTTGCAGCTTCCTTCATTGGGCTAGCATCAGGCGCTGCTGGTGTCAGTAGATTAATGCCTCGCAGCAATGTCAACGCCTCGTAGAGTTGATTGTCGTTGTTGCGCAAATCGGTCAGCGATTCGCTTTCGGACTGGGCATTTGCGGTGTCTTCGGCAGCCAGACTTCCCTGTAGATCAGCCTCCTTTCTGCGACGGTTTGATTCCACACTTTTCACTTCGGCCCGGTCGACCACAATATCTGGCACGATGCCCTCGGCCTGAATCGAGCGGCCATTCGGAGTGTAATAGCGTGCGGTAGTGAGTTTTACGGCGCGGGTGTCGGATATTGGCAGAATAGTTTGTACTGAGCCTTTTCCAAAGCTGCGCGTACCCATAATCACAGCACGACGACGATCTTGTAGTGCGCCGGCAACAATTTCAGAGGCGCTCGCCGAGCCACCGTTGATGAGCACTACGATCGGCAATCCATCAAGCATATCGCCCGCTGCGGCGTCATATGAATCCGCCGCTTGGGGATGGCGGCCCTCGGTGTAAACGACCAAACCNCCGTCGAGAAAGGCCCCNGCCATATCAACGCTGGCCCCCAGCACACCACCAGGGTTGTTGCGTAGATCCAAAACAACACCCTTTAANGANCCTTCGGCNAGCACTTCATCAAGNATAGCAATGGCTTCATGGCCAGTATCTTTTTGAAACTGCGACGCGCGTAGCCACAAATACCCCTCCATTAATTCTCTGCTGCGCACACTTGGCACTTTGATCATGTCGCGGATCACCGTGACTTCAAAGGGTTCTGCGACCCCGCGTCTGCCGATATTCAGNAACACTTCAGAGCCAGTAGGCCCTCGCATGAGGTCGACTGATCGATCGATCGGAAGGTCTCGAATAGACTCGCCATCGATTTTAAGAATCACGTCGCCTGCTTCCAGTCCAGCGTCTTCCGCGGGGGATCCATCTATGGGNGCGATGATAGTGATGTAACCGCCGTCTTGCCCAATTTCGATACCTAGCCCACTGAACTCACCTTGCGTTGTCTCTTGCAGGGAGTCGTAGGCTTTCTCTTTTAAAAAAATGGAATGGGGATCGAGCCCTGAGAGCATTCCTTGGACCGCGAGTTCAAACAGCTCACTGTCGGGNACTGACTCCACATATCCTTGTCGTATTTGGTTGAATACGTCAGCAAACATCTGCAGCTCTTCAAGCGGTAAAGATTGGCGCGCTTCGGTATTGCTATGGTGAGAGTTATCCGGCGCATCAGGGGCTTCTTCGGCTTTTAGCAGTGGTGCCATCAGGGTGATGAGCAGCCACACAACGGATAATCGGGAAAACACAGTCATAGCTGATACCTGGGCAACACGGCCTAACATGTTAACTGATTCTATGGGTATGACTCATCGTCGAAACCAGTCTGCAGGATCCACGGGCTCGCCCTGATGACGGATTTCAAAATATAAGCCGTTCATCTCGCTACCGCCTGTCGCACCAGCTCGGCTCAGCACTTCTCCTGAGCTGACCCAGTCACCCACCGCGCGCAACAGACTGTGATTCTGGGCATAGAGGGAGAGCCACTCGCCACCATGGTCCACCACCACCAGTAAACCCTGACCCCGCAGCCAGTCGGCAAAGATCACTCGTCCGCCGTGCACCGCCCGGATCGGGTCCCCCTGTTCGGCGGGAATCAGCCAGCCGCGCCAGCGCAAATCTGCATTACGAATGGCGCCAAAACGGTTAATAGGTTTGCCCTCAATCGGCATTGTCAATTGGCCTCTCAAGGTGGCAAAGGGTTGTGAAGCGGGGGAGGCAGGCAGCGCGATAGCCTGTAAACGGTCGAGCAGCATATTGAGCCTGTTCTGGTCAAGTATTAGTGCGTCGAGCTGTGCTTGGTCCTGTTTGAGTTGGGTGTTGATGCGAGCAATGGTTTGTCGACGCGTGTCCTGCTCGGCCGTTAATCGCTCCCGGGTTGCGGCGATGCCCGCTGCACGCACTGTCAGGTCGGTTTCCGTACGTAAGATCGCACTAACCCGGGCGGCAATGTCCGCCACTCCTTGCTGATAGCGCTCTATACTGTGTTGCTGCTCTTCCAGGATCAATCGGTAGTAAGCCAGATGTCTTGCGGTCTGCTGTGGGTCCTGATCGCCAAGCCAAACCCGTAAACCACCTCCCTGCTGCAACATCCACAATTGTCGTATGCCACCTTCAACATCGGCTTCAAGGCGAATTTGATCTTCTTTGAGCACATCATTCTCGGCGCGAAGTGACGTCAACTTTTCCTGAAGGCGCTGCTTTTCTTGGGTCGAGGCAGTCAATTGCTGATTGAGCTCACCGATGGATCGCTCGGTTCTACCCAATGTATCTTGCAGCCCGTCGCGCGCTTCTTCCTGCGCGTCGAGTTGCATCCTGATAGCAGCAATGTCCTCTCGGAGCGCGGAGAGCTGGGCTTCGGTCTCGCTGGCGTCCTTTGACNATTGCCCGGCGAGATGTTCGCTCGTCAGAAGCATCATCAGGCTTGTGACGATGGTGAGGCGACGCATCAACGGTGTTCGCTCCCGAAGCATATTGACTGTTCAGCGAATCAATAGACTGCGGCCCGACATGGCTTTTGGGATGGAAATGTCCATCATGTCCAAAAGGGTGGGTGCGATATCTGCCAGAATTCCGCCCTCCGGGTTCAGCCCNCGGCCATGCTCTCCCAGATAGACTAGCGGCACCCTCTCAGTGGTGTGCTGGGTGTGGGGCTGTTGATTTTCGTAATCGCGCATTTGCTCGCAGTTGCCATGATCGGCGGTTAGCAAACCTTCACCACCGTGCTCCGCAAGCGCGGCCACAATGCGACCAAGACACGTATCGAGTGTTTCAACAGCGATTACTGCAGCATCAAAATTGCCAGTATGACCCACCATATCGCCATTTGCATAATTGACCACAATGAAATCGTATTGTTGTGAGGCAATCGCGTCGACAAGCGTATCCGTGACCTCGTGCGCACTCATCTCGGGTTTCAGGTCATAGGTCATCACTTCTGGAGAGGGGATGAGAGCTCGTTCTTCACCCGGAAAAATNGCTTCTCGTCCACCGCTGAAGAAAAAGGTTACGTGGGCATATTTTTCTGTTTCTGCCAGACGTAGTTGCGTCAGCCCTTGCTCAGATAGCACTTCCCCTAGGCTGCTTTCCAGCCTATCTGGTGGATAGGCTACGGGGCAGGCAAGTGAGCTTGAGTACTCCGTGGTGGTAACAAACTGGAGTCGTGCACGGTTGGAACGATGAAACGCGTCAAAATCTGTGTCGATCAATGCTTGCGAAAGTTGCTGCGCTCGGTCCGCCCTGAAATTCATAAAGAGCACAGCGTCACCGTTGACTAGTGCAACGGGCTCGCCGATACAAGTGGGTGGCACGAACTCGTCACTTTCGCCCCGTGCGTACGCATTTTGNAGTGCTTCNAGAGCCGATGGGGCGTGCTCCGACGCCTCGCCGTCTGCGATGAGTTCATAGCTTCGCTGAATGCGGTCCCAGCGATTGTCTCGATCCATCGCCCAGTANCGCCCGTGNACGGAGGCAATTCGACCATCATCGATATCNGTCAAAACAGCCTCTGCACGCTCCAATGAATGGGTNGCACTGCGTGGTGGCGTATCGCGGCCATCTAAAAAAGCATGCAAGTAAATCTGTCTAGCTCCGCGTTCAGCTGCCAGCCTCAGGGCAGCAAAAATGTGGTCCTCATGGCTATGCACGCCCCCGGGTGAGAGCAGCCCCATGATATGAACTGCGTTGCCAGTATTGACTGCCTTGTCGATGGCATCGAGATAGGCTGGATTCTTTACAAACCCTCCCGAGGCAATCGCCTCGTCTATTCGGGTGATAGATTGATAGACGATACGGCCGGCGCCCAGACTCATGTGCCCCACCTCGGAGTTCCCCATTTGGCCTTCAGGCAGTCCCACATCCAGGCCTGATCCAGAGATAAGGGTATGCGATGAATCTGCAAATAGCGCATTTAAATGGGGGGTATTCGCAGCGAGGACCGCGTTGTCGGCGGATGCTTCCCGGTGCCCAAAACCATCCAGGATGACAAGTAGAGTTGAGTGGCGTGATTGAGACAACGGGCGACGGTTCAGGCTAAGGACAGCACCTAGTTTACCGCGCTGCGGAGCTGCTGACATCTCCCATATCTGGCCCGATCAATCGGGGATAGCTGTCGCTGTCATGAGCTCGATTTTGGGGCGATCCTGACGTCACTTGTTGATTCCCTGATGAACGCCAGAGCGTTTTCGCTCAATTTTTTGCCCTGGCAATGGACACCTGACTGGAGGCGGCTTCATTGAACCGATATACTCGCGCACCTTGCGGGCAGCGGTAGCGTGTCATCTGGTGGATGTAAAACGAGTTGGGCATCCGATCTTTAGCCGCGAATCGATGTAGGCAGATAGAGTGTGTCGAGTGCGATGATATTTCAGTTCATGGCAGAGCAGTGGGTATTAATCGCTGGTTTGGCGACCACGTTGACTATGCTGGCGCTTCACGAGAGTCGCAAGGCCGGACCGTCGTTGTCAATTGGCGAGGCGGTGCAGTTGGTGAATGGTGAAGGCGGCGTTTTTCTTGATATCAGGGAGGCGCAGGAATTTTCGCGCGGCCACATTACAGCCGCACTCAATATTCCCTTGGCGTCATTGCCCGGCCGAATAGGGGAATTGGAAAAATTTAGAGAAAAACCGATCGTAGTGGTGTGTAAGATGGGACAATCTGCTGGTTCCGCCACAAAAACGCTGCGGCAACAGAGCTTTCCGCGCGCCCAAAAACTGTCGGGTGGGATGATGGAGTGGGACGCCCAAAAGCTACCCGTTGTGACGCTGTGAAAGAAGTCGTGATTTTTACCACACGATGGTGNCCATTCTGTATTCGGGCAAAGGCACTACTTGATCGTAAAGCNGTCGTTTATCAGGAAGTCGCGGTTGATGGCGATGCCGCGATGCGGCAAGAGATGGCCGAGGCGGCCGGGGCAACATCAGTGCCACAAATTTGGATCGGCGGTCAGCATATCGGTGGCTGCGATCAGTTGTATGGTCTGGAGCGCTCGGGCGGGCTGGATCCACTGCTCGCTTGTTAGGCGGGTGTAAAAGCAAAGACTTAACAAGGAAGGAGAGCCATCATGGCTGAAGAACAGGCGGCTGCGCAGGGTGAGGCAGCACAACAGCAATTCGTCACGCAGCGTGTTTATACCAAAGACATCTCTTTTGAATCACCGATGGCACCGGATGTATTTCGGAAAGAGTGGAAGCCCGCGGTTAACGTAGACCTCAACACGAAGAGTACTCGCTTTGACGAGGAAGGAAATCACGAGGTGGTGTTGACGCTCACTATTACGGCCAAACTCGAAGACCAGACAGCTTTTCTCGTAGAGGTGCAGCAGGCGGGGATTTTTTTCGTTGCCGGTATAGAGGGGGATGCCCTGCGTCAGCTGTTGGCAACGATTGCTCCGACTATTCTCTTTCCTTACGCTCGCGAAGCTATCGACAACCTGGTGGTCAAAGGCGGCTTTCCTCCATTGATGATTGCGCCCGTCAATTTCGATGCCCTATTCAGACAAGCGGTTGCACAGCAAGCAAGTGAAGGGCCTGCAGACGGTGCAGAGCCTCCTCCTAGTGCTGCCACTCACTAGATTGCCTCTCGCGCCCTGTATGCTGGCGTTTCTAAATCCTTGATCTTGCGGGTGAGGGTATTGCGACCCCACCCGAGTAACTCTGCCGCTTCAGCTTTGCGTCCTCCGGTGTGTCGGAGAGCAGTCTCAATCATGATGGACTCGAAAAGGGGCAGCGCTTCACGCAATACATTGGATTGCCCATCGATTAATTGTTGATGCGCCCAGTGAGCCAACTGCTGATGCCAGCCCTCCGCTCCTAATTGCTCGGCTTTTTCGGGGTGTTGTAATAGCTCTGGCGGAAGATCTGACAGTAATATTTCTCGGCCGGCCGCCATTACCGTGAGCCACCGACAGGTATTTTCCAGTTGCCGGACATTCCCAGGCCAGGGTAGCTGCCTGAGGACGGATAGCGCTTCCTCCGACAGCATTTTCGTTTCGACCCCCAGTTCGGCGCTGGCACTCGTTAAAAAGTGCGTGAGCAGCCCGGGAATATCTTCACGGCGCTCGGACAGCTTTGGAACGTGAATTCTGATGACGTTCAGACGGTGGAACAAGTCTTCTCGAAAAGCGCCTGTTTCGACCAGAGATTCAAGTTTTTGATGTGTCGCCGCGATAATCCGCACATTAGCCTTGATGGAATCTACTCCGCCTACTCTGAAAAATTCTCCGTCCTGCAGGACCCTCAGCAAACGAGTTTGGGTGGCAGCAGGCATGTCGCCGATTTCATCGAGAAACAGTGTTCCTCCGCGCGCTTGTTCGAATCGACCTTCACGACGATTATTGGCGCCTGTAAATGCCCCTTTCTCATGTCCAAATAGCTCCGACTCCATGAGCTCTTGAGGGATGGCGGCCATATTGAGCGCGACAAAGGCATTGTTAGCCCGAGGGCTATGCCGATGGAGTGCACGAGCGACCAGCTCTTTTCCCGTGCCCGACTCGCCATTAATGAGAACCGTGATATGACTTTGCGCGAGACGACCAATCGCGCGAAAAACTTCTTGCATGGCAGGTGCATTACCAATGATCTCCGCTGTCCTGCTTTCAGTCGATTTTTCCGAGGGCTTCAATTGGGGGTTTCGCTGGGCCTGCGCTCGAGCGACGGTGGATACCATCTCATTTATATCGAAAGGCTTGGGTAAATATTCGAAAGCGCCCTCCTCATAAGCGTTCACTGCGCTGTCGAGATCGGAGTGCGCGGTGGTGATAATGACCGGCAGATCAGGTTGCTGTCTGCGGATTTGTGTCAGTAATTGGATGCCGTCCAGACCGGGCATCCGAATATCGCTGACGACCACCATTGGCTCTTCTGAAGACAGGGCTGTGAGCACGTCGTCAGCGGACTCAAATGCACGGCAGTCGAGGCCGGCGCGCGTCAGGGCCTTTTCCATTACCCAGCGGATTGAGCTGTCATCATCAACAATCCAAATCTGTTCAATAAAAGACATATCAGACCTCCATAGGCAGAAGTAAGGTGAAGCAGGTGTCGCCCGGCGTGCTTCGCACCTGAATCAGCCCACCATGTTGATTGGCAATACGTTGCGCGATAGATAGGCCTAAGCCGGTACCCTTTGCGTTGCCAGTTACCATGGGCAGGAACAAGCGCGTCAGCAAGATCTCGGAAACGCCCGGACCGTTGTCCATCACTTTTAATGCGCACACCAGTTTGTGCCGATTTCCACCCACAGTGAATTGACGTAGGACACGTGTGCTCAGTGTAATGAGACCGCTATCACCGCAAGCTTGCCGGGCATTGCGCACCAGATTCAGGATGGCCTGGGTCAGTTGCCCGGCATCTGCGTAAAAGTCGGGAAGACTGGGGTCGTAATCCCGCTCTATGGCTAATGAGCCTTTCGCCTCGGCTTCAATCAGTTGACGCACGTGCTCGGTTACTTCATGAATATTGGTGAGTTCTGACTCTAGTTTTTCCTTGGGGCCTAACATCCTGTCCACAAGTGTTCTGAGGCGATCTACCTCGGAGATGATGATGTCGGTATATTCTTGCTGTGCCGGATCACCCAGCTCACTGGCTAGCAATTGAGCCGCTCCACGTATGCCACCCAATGGATTTTTTACCTCGTGGGCGACTCCTTTCATGATTTCTTTTAACGTTGCTTGTGCCTGCCATTCACTCTCGTCTCGGCTGATCGCTTGCAGGCGATCCACCATGTTGAGCTCAATCAGCAAGCTCCGCGAGCCGACTTTGGCCTCGATCGGACTCAGGGTGATGTCCACAGTGCGCTCCTTACCTGTTCGGGTGGTCATAGAGACGGCCCGTCGCACCATGGGGTAGTTGTCAGCCAGTGCCTGGCGCAGCAGCGGATACCATTCGTTGGACTCGTCAAGGAATTCTTCAAGTTGATTGCCGACAGCGCGGCTGGCGGAAACTTCGAGCAGGTTTTCTGCAGACAGGTTGAGCGCACGAATATGCAGATCTGCGTCCAGAAGCACCACGCTCGTGGCGAGGAGCTCGAGGTTATAGTCAGCGGCGAGATCGACCATTTTGTTACTGGATTATGCTTGGGCGGAGTACAAAAACGGTGCTGATCTCAGACGAGTCAACGTTACTGCCGGATTTGTCGAGGCGCATCACGCGAAGCCCGTGTGCTCCGCGAAAAATATTTGTGAGTTGCCAGCGAGTTTGTTGCTGGGCTGGTCCAAAGGGTGTGCCATCGATTTCCAGTTGAAGACGTTCAGAGATTCCCAGCCGCGGCGAGATATTCGCTTCAACCATGAAATTACCCGGTCCCATAGGTATTGTCGTGCCGTCGTCGGGTTGGGAAATAAGGGTTACGTATTGTGGTATTGCACTCTCAGGGGCAGGCGCTATGCGGGGTGCTGCAGTCTCCGGGACAACCGGCATTGCTGCATTGGGCTTCTGAACTCTGTATTCCTCAACGGTGTGCTCGCTAACTTCTGGCGCTATATCGGTGTAAGTGACCTGGCCGTTTTTGTCGGTGATTTTGTAAATGGTTTGCGATGCGACTGAGACACACGATGTGGCACAAACAAGCGCAACGAGCGCTGTTATCAAGCGAGCGGATTTGTCATGTTTCGTACAAACCATCATGTGCGAGTCTTTTCCTAGGTCAGTTTAGGCACTGATTGGGGACAGTAAGTCCACCGCACCAATTTGGTGCAGGGTGTCGCGAGGTGGGCCACAGGGACGAAAGCCCGCAAAAAGCGGGCTTTCGTTGCGTTAGCCACGGTTTTCAGACCGATGGCGTTAAACGGAGTAGTAAAGATCAAACTCCACGGGATGAGTCGTCATGTTCAGGCGCTCTATATCCTCCCGCTTCAATTCGATATAAGCGTCGATCATGTCATCGGAGAAAACGCCACCTGTGGTGAGAAACGCCCGGTCCTCATCCAATGCATCCAACGCCATCTCCAGACTGGAAGCTACTGTTGGGATATCCGCAGCCTCTTCCGCAGGCAGATCGTAAAGGTCTTTATCTGCAGCATCACCGGGATGGATTTTATTCTGGATGCCATCAATGCCAGCCATCAGCATGGCGGCAAACGCAAGGTAGGGGTTGGCGGTGGGATCTGGAAACCGCACTTCAACCCGCTTGCCCTTAGGCGATGGCTCGTAGGGAATACGAATTGATGCAGACCGGTTACGCGCAGAGTAAGCCAGCATAACTGGCGCTTCAAAGCCGGGTACCAGGCGTTTGTAGCTGTTGGTAGANGCATTTGTAAAAGCATTCAGTGCACGTGCATGCTTGATGATACCGCCGATATAGTACAAGGCAGTATCCGACAAGCCAGCATAACCGTCTCCGGCAAATGTGTTGTCGCCTGACTTGGCAATCGATTGGTGAACATGCATGCCCGACCCATTGTCGCCAACCAAAGGCTTAGGCATGAACGTTGCGGTCTTGCCATAGGCATGAGCCACATTTAACACACAGTACTTGAGGATTTGTACCTCATCGGCCTTCGCGACAAGTGTGTTGAACTTGATGCCAATTTCGCACTGACCCGCCGTCCCNACNTCGTGGTGGTGCACNTCGACATCAAGGCCCATTTGCTCCATTGCCGAGCACATGGCTGCGCGAATGTCGTGCAAAGAGTCGACAGGCGGTACGGGGAAGTAGCCACCTTTTACTCGGGGGCGATGGCCGGTGTTGCCGTCTTCAAAGTCCGAGTTAGATGACCAAGCCGCTTCCTCGGCGTTGATCGCGTAACTCGCACCGCTCATTTCGACGTTCCACTTCACATCGTCAAATACAAAAAATTCGGGTTCCGGTCCAAAGTAAGCGGTATCTCCTAGCCCAGAAGAGTTCAGATACGCTTCGGCTTTTTTCGCAATGCTCCGAGGGTCGCGGTCGTACCCTTGCATGGTTGTGGGCTCAACGATGTCGCAACGAACGATGACGGTCGGGTCATCAGTGAAAGGATCCAGAATCGCGGTGCTGTCATCCGGCATCAAAATCATGTCCGATTCATTGATACCTTTCCAACCGGAAATCGACGACCCGTCAAACATTTTGCCGCCTTCAAAAAAGTCTTCATCCACTGCAGTCGCTGGGATAGAGACATGCTGCTCCTTCCCTTTAGTATCGGTGAATCTCAGATCCACCCAGCGGACATCATTCTTGCTAATCAAATCGAGCGTGCGCTCTGACATGGTGTCTTCCTCCGGTGTTAACGCCACCCAGTACTGACTGGGACATTATTTCAATCAATGCGACCTGCACTGGTTGAGCTCCACGAGCGGTGCAAAGGGCGTGCCAATTTTTGGGGCGGCGCTAATTTTTATAACCCATTGATTTAAANNATTATATTAAACTNCTGTGNGCCAGCAACTGCTCCCTTAGCACCATAATAGTGCATATTGAGCNCTTACACGCACTATTTAAGTGCGTTTTTTGTGGAATTATCAGCAGNCNCGGTTAGCGTGGTGAGGGCCGACCAGTATTTGTCGGCATTTGTTGCATGAACCAATAGGGCTGTGCTGGTGTACACTCCGCGCGCGCNCGAACGCCCTCCCCNCACGTTGATCTGGAATGCCCATGCAAGCCCTTCGCAATATCGCCATCATTGCTCACGTNGATCATGGCAAAACCACTTTGGTGGATTGTCTNTTGCAACANTCAGGCACACTNGACCGAAAGCTGGCCGGTGCCGAGCGCGTTATGGACTCCAATGACCAGGAGCGGGAGCGGGGCATAACGATTCTTGCNAAAAATACTGCAATTACTTGGCGGGATTACCGCATCAATATCGTCGACACGCCTGGGCACGCAGATTTTGGGGGCGAGGTGGAGCGTGTTTTATCTATGGTGGACTCAGTCCTCCTGCTAGTGGACGCGGTCGACGGCCCAATGCCCCAAACGCGTTTTGTGACCGCCAAAGCGTTTGAACGCGGACTCAACCCCATAGTGGTTGTTAACAAGATTGATCGAGATGGCGCTCGACCTGATTGGGTGGTGGATCAGGTCTTTGACCTCTTTGATGCACTGGGTGCTAACGAAGCGCAGCTGGACTTTCCCGTGGTCTATACGTCTGCGGTGCTGGGTATCGCCGGGGGTGATCCGGAGCAGATGTCCAATGATATGACGCCCCTCTTTGAGGCGATCGAAACGTATGTGCCCGCACCTGAGGTCGATGCAACCGGGCCACTTCAGATGCAAATTTCTGCTTTGGATTACTCGAGTTATGTCGGCGTCATTGGGGTGGGCAGGGTAACCCGAGGTAAGCTCTCGACCAATACTAACGTCACTATTGTCGGTCCTGAGGGGGTTACTCGGTCGGGTCGGATATTACAAGTTATGGGATATGAAGGGCTCGAGCGAATTGAAGTGCCTTCCGCGCAGGCGGGCGACATTGTTTGCGTCACCGGGATCGATGGTCTGCTGATATCCGATACGCTTTGTGATCCGGGCACCCCCGATGCGCTGCCAGCGCTGACTGTCGACGAACCTACAGTCAGTATGACTTTTCAGGTTAATGATTCGCCTTTTGCCGGACGCGAGGGCAAATTTGTCACTTCACGTAACATTAAGGANCGACTTGAGCGAGAGCTCATCCATAACGTTGCATTGCGCGTCGAGGCGGGTGACACCGCCGACAAGTTTAAAGTATCGGGGCGCGGCGAGCTCCACCTGTCGGTGCTGATAGAAAGTATGCGACGAGAGGGTTTCGAGCTTGGGGTATCTCGACCAGAGGTCATCCAGAAGACCATAGACGGCGTGCTGAACGAACCCTATGAGCAGTTGGTGCTGGACATCGANGAGCAGCATCAGGGTGCCGTGATGGAAGAGCTGGGTTTACGACGCGCAGAGTTAGCGCAGNTGGCACTCGATGGCAAAGGCAGGGTGCGCCTTGAATTTATTGTTCCTGCCCGCGGATTAATTGGATTTCGATCACAGTTTCTGACCTTGACGTCGGGCTCTGGAATCATGACGCATGTTTTTGATCATTATGGCCCGGTTACCGCGGCAGCCCTTGCCGAGCGACAAAATGGTGTGCTGGTTTCAATGGTGCACGGCAAGACGCTTGCCTATGCCCTGCATGCGCTTCAGGACAGAGGACGCTTGTTTATTGGCCCCAATATTCAGGTCTACGAGGGGCAAATTGTTGGTTTGCAT
>NYTE01000010.1 GCA_002683335.1 Halieaceae bacterium | reverse complement strand
CCTGACGCGCAATTTTGGAGTCGTCGATACCTGCAAAATGAATTTCGTCACTTTCGTACTGCTTAATCTTGAAGCTTCGTTGTCCACGCTCACGGCTCACGAAGCGAACATGGTCGCTTGCGGTATCGTTGAAAATAACACTGTCTCTATAAGGCCGAGCGTTATGCGTGCCGGCTGGCAAGCTACACACAACCTGCACTTTATGATCGTGAGTAAGATGGAGTAGAGCGTCGGTTCGAAGTCCGCTGAGGAATATTCCGTTCGAGTCAACGTGCACCATATTAATATGATGTTCGTTATGCTTGGCGGGACCGGAGTCCCTGCGAGGGTCGAAAGTAAAGCCACTCCATTCATCTGCAATTTTTTGTAAGTGGAATCCCCAGATGAATGCCTTCTCGTCCAAATCGTAGGCTAGGAGGCTGTCATGGCCCGTCGATGTAAGCAGCAGTTTTCGGCCCATACGGCAAATTTCATGACAGTGCTTGAGGTACCTGTTGCGTCTGCTGTGCTGCAGATTGAAATTCCTGTCGAAGCAGAATAATTCGTCTGAAGCTGCGATATAGATATCGTCACCGTCGAAAGCAATACCTCTCAGCCCCCGATCAGCGCCGCGTCCTTCCCAGTCAATGTCAGAGCTATTCCAATCGATGTGCTGTTCTGAGGTCTGAGTCTGAAAGTCGATGGTAAACACACCGCCATGACTTTCACCCTGTTCGCTGCCTCGGACGACGGAGGTGGCGATTAGCTTGGGGAGTTGCAGCGGCATGAATAGTTAGGCTCTGAAAGGTTGTTGAGGGTGGCCAAAATGCAGGGGGCAGCGTCGATAGCCCCGTATTCTGGCATTAAGGATAGCCTAGTGATAGCCTCCAGCGGATTCGATTGCAGGACGGTATGAGATTGGATATTGACACATCCTTGAGAGAGCTGGGTGACGTACCTATGCAGCCGTTGCATGAGGCTATCGGGTCGCTACCACGGGAGGTCTGGCTGGATAATCAGCAGCGGCAGCAAGACTACGATGTGCACAGGCGAACTGAGTCCATCGTGATGATATTTACCACGGGGGATGGGTGGCCTGATATCACAGTGACGAGGGAGACGGGTTGGGACTTCCTGCAGGAAACCGCAGTGCCCTTGATGATGGGGATCATCAAACAACACTATCCCGTTGGCGGCACCATTATCCGGGCCATGGCGGCCAAGCTGTTGCCCGGGGAGGTCATCACTCCACACCGCGACGCGCACCCGTCATTTCATAATAGCCATCGTATTCACATACCCATTAAGACCAATAACCGAGTCAGATTCATGATTGATGGGCAGCCTCATCGACTAGAGGTTGGAAAGGCTTATGAGATCAACAACCAGAAGACCCACAGCGTGATGAATAAGGGCAAAGACGAAAGGGTAAATTTTATTTTCGACTATGTCCCTCCCGAATTAGTTGTCTCTCAGAGGACAGGCGTCTAGGCATTGATGGGACGAGGTTTGATGCGTGATGCGGCTCAATCAGGTTGTTTGGATTCCGTTGCGGTTGCACAACCCTCGGTTAGTAGATGTAAAAAAACAGTAGTCTTGCGACTCGCTTCGATGCCTCTGAGAAACCGTGCTCGGGCTTGACTGGCTTTCACTCGGGCTGATTTGCTTGCTGGGAGCAATGTCACCAGGCCCAAGCCTAGCTGTGGTCATGCGCCATTCGGCCAGTACTGGTGCTAGGGCAGGACTGGCATGTGCCATCGCGCACGCCTTCGGTATATTCCTCTGGGCAATGCTTATGGTTGGTGGGCTTGGCGCGTTACTTTTGGCGCAACCCGCATGGTTTGATTTGATCCGGGCGAGTGGCGCATTGTTTCTGATGTATTTGGGTGTCCGCTCCTTGCTAAATAATGAAGCGGAAATGCCCAGTTTCGAAAATGGCGACAGCGCAATAGCGAGTTATCGCGCCGCCCGAGAGGGCTTGTTGATCGCACTCTCCAATCCAAAGATTGCTATTTTTTTTGCAGCGTTATTTAGCCAATTCATCCAACCACAGGCACCTCTAATGCGGCAGGTAACGATTGCGGCGATGGCAGCCGTAATTGATGCATTTTGGTACGCGCTGGTATCAGTCTCGATCTCTCGCGCTGCGATTGTGGTGAGTCATATCACCTTGTTGAACCGGGTGTTTGGGGCAATACTTGTGGTGCTGTCGCTGGCGGTATTTTGGTCGCTCTGGCCCCTGTGATGGTCCAAATCCGGTCATAGGAGCGGCAAGAAAGGAGGCGGTTTTGGCAACGCGTTGGCGCATCGCGATTCTGTTGGCAGTCATCACCACTATCAACTATATCGACCGGTCGGTATTTGGGGTGGTGGCGCCGGTAGTGCGGGACCAATTTGGCATTGATGATGTCGACTACGGGTTGATTACCAGCGGGTTTTTGCTTGCTTATGGAATCGGTCAACTGATATCGGGCCCGTTGATCGATCGACTTGGAACCAAGCGTGCTTTCAGCCTCGCTGCGGTGTTCTGGAGCGTCGCCACTATATTGCATGCGTTCGGTCGAGGGCTTTGGAGCTTCTTCACTCTCAGAATCTTGTTGGGCCTCGCAGAGGCTGCAAATTTTCCCGCAGCCAGCAAGGCGGTCGCCCAGTGGTTTCCTGCCAATGAACGCTCTACGGCTGTTGCGATCTTTATGCTGGGTGCTGGACTCGGTGCCATTATTACTCCGCCACTGACGGTCTGGACCATGCAGACACTGGGCTGGCAGTGGGCTTTTATTATTCCTGGTTCGTTGGGATTGATATGGGTATTCCTGTGGCAGCGTTGGTACCACTTGCCCGAGACGCATCCTGCTATATCAACCACCGAAAAAGCGCTGATAATGGAGCAACGTTCCAATCAGCAAAGTCAGGGCAGTTTGACGGCACTGCTGAGCTACCGAGAGTTTTGGGGCATTCTCATTGCCCGAGTGGTAAGCGATTTTCCGTTCTATTTTTTCCTTTTCTGGTTGCCGCAGTATTTGATCGACGTGAGGGGTTTTGATCTCCGCGCTATCGCAATGTTTGCGTGGTTACCTTGGGTGGCAGCCGATCTCGGCGCGCTCACCGGTGGCTCACTGAGTTCGGCATTGGTCACTCGGGGACACACAATTAATCGCGCACGGAAAACAGTTATCTGGCTCGGTGCGGTATTAGTTGCCCTCGCAGTGATCCCTGCCTACTACACAGCGTCGAGCACCCTGGCTTTGGCGCTAATCTGTTTTGGCTTGTTTGCCATTCAGGTCAAGGGGTCGGTGTTCTTCACACTTCCTACAGATCTTTTCCCGGCAGACCGTGTGGCGACGGTCTGGGGTGTATTTGGCGCAGTGGGAAGTCTGGGCGGAAGCCTGCTGGGTTTGCTGGCGGGGTACCTGATTCAAGAGGCAGGCTATGAGAGTGTCTTTCTCATGATNGCCAGCCTTCATCTGATTTCGGCGCTTCTGTTGCAGGTCTTCGTGCCCAAAATTGACTTGGTCTCGCGATAACACAGCGCCCACTGCGGAGTCCTGAACGACAAGTCGCTGGAGTTAGGGAGCAAACCCCAGCGACCGCAGATCAGGCAGAGCCGGTGTTAATGGGAGGCCGAGGCCCGAGATGAGTTGCGCGACAGGGTGTCTATGAGGGTGGCGTCCTTCAGAGTGACCCGATGACCTCGCTCAGTGCCGCGAGGTATTGTGCACCGACGGCGCCATCAATCACACGGTGGTCGCACGATAAGGTCGCATTTAGCACGGTGGCGATACGTTGCTCTCCATCGTTTATGACGACTTTTNGGGTGGCCTTACCCAAGGCCAGGATCGCGCCCATGGGTGGATTCACGATCGCCGTGAATTGCGTGATGCCAAACATCCCCAGATTCGAGACGGTGAAAGACCCNCCGGAGATATCTTCTTTGGTCAGCTTACCGTTTTGCGCTTTGTCTGCGAGTTCAGCGGTTGCCGCGGATATATCGGCTGGCGATTTTCTGTCTGCGTCGTAAAGGGTTGCCGAATAGAGTCCATCATCGGTTGCGATCGCTACTGAGATATTGGCGGCGCTGAACTGATGAATGTCATCTCCCACCAGATTGACGTTGACTCGCGGCTCTTTGATTAGCGCCTGCGCTACACACCAAACGATCAGGTCGTTAACGGAGACTTTGACCCCGTCTTCTTTGTTAAGTTTGGCGCGATATGTGAGCAAGCCATCGAGTTCGTATTCCGCAGTGAGGTAGAAGTGAGGAATAGTTTGTTTGGCTTCGGTCAAGCGCTTGGCGATGGTTTTGCGAATGGGGCTGAGTGGGATGACGTCGACACCCTCGGGTGCACCGGTCGTGCCTCCAGAAGCGGCTTTTACATCCTCGTCTGTAATGCGACCACGCCGCCCGGTGCCGGTTACCGTGCCCAGGTCCACTCCAAGCTCGTCGGCTAGCCGACGTACGCTAGGGGATGAGCGCGTATAGGCATCTCCCGTCTGAACCGTCGGCTGCGCTGTGGCTTGAGGGTTATTGTCTGCGGCGGGTTCGGCAGGCGCGTTGCCGTGTTGCGCAATAAAGGCGTCAATATCGCTGTCTGTGACACCCGCATCGGCAATAACCCCGAGCAGGGCACCGACCGGATGGGCATCGCCCTCTGCAACCAGCACCCGCCGGAGCACGCCATCTACCGGTGAGTCCCAAACGTTGACGATCTTGTCGGACTCCATCTCAAAGACTTCATCGCCCTTGGCAATGGCATCACCCTCAGACTTATTCCAGGTAGTGATGGTCCCCTCGACCATTTCGATACCCCACTTGGGGACAGCGATTGGATAAATATCGCTCACAAATACGCTCCTGGCCGGTGACCGCCGTTAGGCGAGGGTGGCTTTAATTGCTGCGGTAATCTTTTCTGCGTCGGGCAAATACGCCGCCTCCAGCTCCGGTGAAAAAGGCGTTGGGCTGTGGGGCGCAGAGACCTGCTTAATAGGCGCTTTCAGACTGCTGAACGCTTTGTCGGCGGCGAGGCCGGCGATATCTGCAGTGAGTCCGCATCGTGGCGGCGCTTCATCAACCACTACCAAGCGTCCAGTGGCCTGAACTGATTCAAGTATGGCGTTTTCATCGAGAGGTGAGGTTGTTCGGGGATCAATCAGATCACAGCTGATGCCTTCTTCACCCAGCGCATCGATCACTGCCGCGGCTTTGGGCACCATCTGCCCAAATGCTACAACTGTCACATCGTCCCCCTCGCGGACAAAGTTGGCCTCACCAAAGGGAATGGTGTACATCTCATCAGGAACCTCTGCAGTCTCCTGATACAGGATCTTTGGCTCGAAAAACAATACCGGATCATCATCCTGAATAGCGGTGAGCATAAGCCCCTTAGCGTCATAAGCGTTTGAGGGCACCACAACCTTTAAGCCGGGGAAAGATGTCATGACTTGATACATTGCTTGACTATGTTGCCCAGCCGCGCTGAAGCCGCCGCCTGAAGCGAAACGGATGACAGCGGGGCAGCGACTTTTCCCGCCAAACATGTAACGGAATTTGCCCATCTGGTTGACGATCTGATCCATACATACGCCGATGAAGTCGGCGAACATAATTTCGGCAACTGGGCGCATACCGACCAGCGCGGCACCAGCGGCAGCCCCGACAATGGCGGACTCAGAAATCGGCGTGTCGACACAGCGATCTGGCCAGCGATTGTAGATTCCGCTGGTCACGCCGAAGACACCGCCGACCGAACCCACGTCGCCCGCACTACCATTGCATCCCGCAACGTCTTCACCAATGACAAAGACAGACTCATCCTGCTCCATCGCTTGATGCAGGGCCTCGTTGATTGCGTCGCGCATCGTTTTTTCAGGCATGGTGTGTCCCCCTTACGCCGTTGCACCATATTGAATATAAACATCTGCAGTGACCTGCTCGGGCTTCGGTCGTGCCGCCGCCTTGGCATCCACCACAGATTGTTCGATTTCAGCCATGACCTCGGCGTCAATAGCATCGAGTTCAGCCTCACTGAGATCGTTTGAGGCTGCCATATGCTGACGAAACACTTTCAGCGGGTCGTGGTTTTCGCGCAGATTTTCAAGCTCTCCTTCGCCACGATAGGCTTGTGGATCCCCCACAAAGTGGCCGTGGTATCGCCCTTGCTCGGCAAATACGCCCGCCGGACCGTTGCCTGCGCGGGCATGAGCAATGGCCTTGCCAGCCGCCTCATGCACAGCGAAAAAGTCAGCGCCATCAGCAACAAAAACGGGGAAACCGAACGCTTCGGTACGCGCCTTCAAATCGTTACAGCCGACAGCGTAGTCAATGTGTGTGTGCTCAGAGTAATAGTTGTTTTCTATGACGAAGACTGCAGGCACCTGCAGAACAACCGCCATATTCATGGCCTCGAAACAGGTACCTTGGTTGACCGAGCCATCGCCCGAAAATGACACCGCGACTTTGCCATTTTTACGAATTTTGGCGGCTAGGGCGGAGCCGACAGAAATAGGTGGGCCCCCTGCAACGATGCCGTTTGCACCGAGGATACCTTTGTCGATGTCTGCTACGTGCATCGAGCCCCCTTTGCCCTTGCAGAGGCCTTCAGAGGATCCAAATAGCTCCTTCATCATGCCGGAGATGTCGGCGCCCTTGGCAATACAATGACCATGACCCCGGTGCGTGCTAATAATCGTATCGCTCTCATCGAGATGGGCACAGACGGCAACCGCGTTGGCTTCTTGACCCGTATAGAGGTGGGTAAAGCCGGGGATTTGGCCATTCATGATTTCCGCATGGACGCGTTCTTCGAATTCGCGGATCGTTTTCATGGAACGATAAGCATGCGACAGCTTTTCCTTTGGGATAGACACGGTCGGTCTCCTTGGGCGTTTTATTGTAGTGGCTCCCCCAGATGGGGCGACANTGCACCGGGATAATGGCCCGAAGTTATGCGCGGGCTGTAGGTGGCTGTCAGTGAGCGCAATGGCAAGGTACCGCCGCCATGAAAAACAGTCAACAATGCTTTTTTTGTGCNGGTCGATTGCGGGGTCTTGCGCGTGGCANCACTCGGTGGTCCCCGGCGATCCGGACTGCGCTTTTTAATAAAGGCGCTTGGGGAACAGCATGAAGAATAGATCCTGAAATCTCTGCTAGCCGTTCCGAGCGGGCTGCCGACTGACAGATTCGGCGTCGTTACTCCAGACGATTTGGTCCTTTTCGTTCAGGCTCACTTCCCGGCTGTTCGCAGCACCCGCCGCCACCAGATCGTCAAGAACCGCGACGCCTTGAGTCTCCGGAATGAGGTAAGCGTTAGTGGCCAAGAGATCTGTTTGTACCTTAGCTTTTGTCGGTTTATAGCGAGACAGTTTGATCGCGGCGACTGGCGCGTGTCCAGCCTGCCGGCGCCAAGCAACAATTTAAAAAGGTCCTCGGGTCTGCTGCCACATGGTTTCACTGATGCCCGATCGGATGATGTCGGCATAAACTGCCGCGCTGGGGCGTGCGGTGCGGGTGAACGCGTTTTCATAGTCTACTGCGAACAAGCCGAAGCGGGGACCGAACCCCTCAGCCCATTCGAAGTTGTCGAGGTGGGACCAGTGGAAGTAGCCGTCGATATCAATGCCTAGCACGTTCATGGCATACCACACCTCGCGAAGGTGGCTGACCAAAAAGGTCTGGCGCAATGTATCATCTGTATCGGCATCCGCGATGCCGTTTTCTAAAATCTGGATGGGTTTGCCGTAGCGTTGCCAGGCTTCGTTGAGAACAGTGCTGAAGCCAATCGGGTAGAGCGCCCACCCCAAATCACTGGTGAGTTCCTCGGGGTCGTTGGGGTCGTGGGTATGGGTGACCGGGCCTGCTGCCATCGCGTCGATGTCCATCTGTACATAAAACCGCCCGTAGTAATTGATGCCCACGTAGTCTTGGGTCCCAGCTAGGCCTCCGATTGCGGTAGTAAAATCGGTATTGGTCATTGCATAGGTGCCACTTTCGATAGCATCGAACATGTCCCAGATAAAAGCTTGCTGGACAAAATCCGCAGACAGGCGGTCCAACGGATGCCAATTTCGCCAAGGTTCGAAAGCGCGAGTATGTTGTGTCAAACCGACAGCGATAGATTGCCCGCGTCCATCGGCATCCGTGTGAAGAATTTGATACGCATCGGCGTGAGCGCGCAGCAGCTGTGCCACTACCGGGGCGACATCAATCGGGCCTTCGCGTTGTTCCAGTGGGGGGAAGACGCCCTCGATATAGCCCCACAGTACATATACCATCGGCTCATTCAGCGTGCACCAGTAGTTGATTTCAGGCCCCAGAAACTCGGACACGGCGCTGACGTAACGATTCCAGTGCTCCAGAGCATCGGGTCTCTCCCAGCCCCGCTTGCCGCCGCTCTCCTCCCAAAACCATTCAGGTGTGGAGAAGTGAAATAGTGAAACATGCGGCGCTAGCCCATTCGCTTTAGCTGCGGCAATGACATCTTGATAAAAAGCGATACCCTTGGGATCAGGTACCTTCATATCCGCACGCGGGAACAGCCGAGCCCAGGAGAGGCTGAAGCGGTAGCTGTTCAGGCCCAGCTTGGCCAGTTCCTGAAAGTCATTCTCGTAACGGTTATCGAAATCGACCTTTTTTTGGCGCACTTCGGCCGAGACAGTATTGAGATCGCGAATGTGACCGGGTTTTGCCTGACCGGGCTGATCGCCGGTGCCGGTTTTGCCCTCGCGGATGACACGGCGCTCAAAGGCGGTCCAATCGCTAGGCTGTTGGTGCTCAACATGTTGTGCCGCCACAGCCACGCCCCAAAGAAAGTCTTCCGGGAGTTTGAGCGGGTACTCGTCTTCGATGGCAGAGGTTGTGGCAAGGCCTCGGGCCTGCCCAAAAATCCAGGGCGTGAACAGTGCCGCCATTACGCTCAATATGCATACGCCGATTGTTGAAGCGATAAGTGTTTTATTTTTCATAAGAGGGTCTGTAAAGCATCATATGGAAGCACTCCTGCCGTTAAAACCAGCGCAATTTTTTGAAAATCAATATTTGAATCATTACTACTATGACAAGCATGCCACAAAAGGNGAAGAAGGCCTGAGGGTCATCCGCTCCGGGGTTACTTGGAAAGTTGATGCCGAGCAGTCCGGTCAGAAAACTTAGAGGCAAGAAAATCAATGCGATAATTGAAAAAGCATTGGTATCTCTGTTGAGTCGCTCATTTTTGTTCCGTTAACTAAGACATAAGAGACGCCACCGTGAGGTGATCATGAATGGATTTTTCGGGCAAATCGTTGTCAAAGCTGCGACGAGAGTCTCAGGAGTGAACCCCGTTTTGGCTCGAAGTGACGCGTTGGCTTATTCAATGCGGCCTAGAAGGGCGGCGCCCCATTCTTTGAGAGGCGCCGCGAAAAACAAATATGGCCTCAGCAGGTTTAGGCCTGAGGCGTGTAGATTACCCGTGAGTCGAACAGTTCGGGCTCCTGGCAGGTAGCGTCGTTCATTCCTTTGGCGGCGTGGGGAGACTCTCCGTAGGCGACGTAGCCCGCTTCCCGCTCTACATCCGTAGCCCAGAAATTGGTCCACATGTAGTCCGGTGTATTTTGATCGGCTAATTCAAATAGGGGAGACATGGCAGTCCACCAATAGCTCGTTGCACCAACCTCGGCTTCATACGCATCCATAAATGCGGCATGGAGCGCCTCAAATGCCTTGCGATCGGCCTCGCCTTTACCTTCCTTATACTCACAAAAAAGGAATTCCACCACGCTATTGCCGCTGGTGTTGGCGGCGGTAGCTTGTCGACCGGGAGCCGGCGCGAAGCCATAGGCATGTTCTGCAGAGTAGGTAAAAGTGTTTTGCGTTAACTCGAGCCAGGCGGGTTCATGATTCGCCCCCCAGTCTGCCCATGCATTGTCGCGCGCTTCTGGAGATGGCCATGCCATGACCCAGAGGAAGTCAAAGTTTTCATTTTCTATCCGAGGTGTCATCACGGCGGCAACCATTAGCCCCCAGTCTGCTTCTCCCGCCACATTGGACCAATAGGCGGCATGGGACCAAAGCGCGTCATCAGTGAACCCGTCTGTCTTTTGATGCCATACAAACTCGACAATTGCAGGCACTTGAGGGCCTTCACTTGCCGTAGTATCCGGTGCTGCTGCTGGCGCGGTGGGTGCAGGGTCTGAAGGTTGGTCACTGCCGCAAGCGGTCAAAGTGAAAATGAGTAGTGCAAGAATGGCTTGTTTCATGTTGTCCCCTATTTTTTGAGCCGCCCATTGTTGTGCCGCCCCGCCACCTTGATACCACAAAAATGCGACAGCACAACCGCTGAGCTCAAATAAAAGGCGGTCATTGCAGCCGCCGAGTATTGAGTCGCGACACTGCCAAGCTTTCGCGGGGGGAGGGGTTAGTGGGCGATGCAGGATGCCTAGAGCAAGATGATGCATGATTGACAGTCGGGATTGGTGCGCCGTCAGAGAGAGTCGAGGACGAGTTGAATATCATCTCGAGTTGTACGCGGGTTCACAATGCAAAATCGGAGAACGGTCTCACCCTCATGCTTAGTAGGCGTCACCAAGCCATCACCTCGTTCTAAGAGCGCGTCACTCCAGCTTTTATAATCATCAGGTGACCAGCCCAGTCGCCTGAACACGCAAATGGAGAGTCTTTGCTCAGTTACCATTTCCAGACGAGGGTGAGCTTCGATCATAGCGGCGGCCTCGCGGGCACAATCGAGGGTCTTTTCGACTGCGTCGGCGTAAGCCCGCGTGCCATGAACGGCAAGGCTGAACCAGAAGGGTAGTCCACGTGCCCGGCGCGACAAGTGATGTGCATAATCGCTGGGGTTCCAGGTGCCGTCGTAAAACACCTCCAGATAATCACCATGTTGCCGATGCGCTGTGCGTGCCTTGCCGGGATCCGCATAAATCAGAGCGCAGCAGTCAAAGGGCGCAAAAAGCCATTTATGGGGGTCGACAATAAAACTGTCTGCTCCTTCGATACCGTTAAAAAGTGCTCGGGTCGATGGCGCAGCCAGCGCCGCACCGCCATAAGCGCCATCCACATGAAACCAGACGCTCTCTTTGTTGCAGACATCGCTAATACCTTGCATATCGTCGATGATGCCAAGGTTGGTGGTGCCCGCCGTGCAGGCCACCGCGAATAGCCTTGATCGGTCTGCCGCGTTGAGCTCCGCAATAGTGCTTATCACGTCCGCGCCGGTTAATTGATGTCCCCCAGATTGAATGAGATCGGCGTCCATCACCTGCGCTGCCTGATCAACCGAGGCGTGCGCACCCCGCGATGAGATGATGAGGCCTCTTTGGCGGGCATTCTCGGGTGAGCGTTGTCGCCAATCGTGGCGAGCGGCCACCAGTGCCGACAGGTTGCCTGCTGTGCCACCACTGACAAATACGCCGCCGGCCTCGGCGGGCAACCCCGCAATATCTGCAATCCACCTGAGCGCCTGATTCTCGGCGTAGATAGCACCAGCACCTTCTAGCCAGCTGCTGGCGCAAATATTGGAGGCGCCGACCACGAGATCAAATAACGTCGAGACCTCCGAGGGCGCGGTGGGCACAAAAGCCAGATAGCGTGGGTGGTCCTCGGAAATGCAGGCAGGTGCCAGTGTTTCGATAAACAATTGCAGCGCCTCCTCACCGCCGAGACCTGTTTCCGTGATCGTCTGCCCCGCCAGTTCCTCCAACGCTGTCTGTGGCAACGGGTGATCGATGGTGGGAGGGTCCATACGCAATCGGTCCATAGCGTATGACAAAATTGATTTTGATAAGGCTTCAATAGCGGGATCGACCTGATGCATCAGTGTATGACCTTGCGATAGCGGTAATGGGATGTGAGTGTGCAACAAATCACCGCCAGCCAGAAGTCACCGGCGGATTGAATGTTCACGTGATCGTTTGTCATGCGGTTGTTCCGCGCCGTTCTGAGTTGTTAGGCGGTTTTGAGTTGCATGGGCGTGTTGAGGGCCTCGACTGGTGGCAGGCATGGTTCCCCCAGTGCAGTGGCCACGGCCGCATGCGTGAGATGACCATCATAGACATTGAGGCCAGCCCTAAAATGCGTGTCGGCCTGGAGAGTTGATGCGATATTGCCCTGCGCCAGTTGCATGATGTAAGGCAAGGTGGCATTAGTTAGCGCCATAGTGGCCGTTTTAGCAACGGCGCCGGGCATGTTGGCGACACAGTAGTGCACCACGTTAGCTATCTGGTAGATGGGCTCGGCGTGAGTGGTTGGTTTCGATGTTTCAAAGCAGCCGCCCTGATCGATGGCGACATCCACCATAACGGTGCCCGGTTTGAATTGGGTGAGCTGACTCCGGCTGATGAGCTTGGGGGCTGAGGCGCCGGGAATCAGCACCGCGCCAATGATCAGATCAGATTCCTGAGCGCATTCATCGATGGCCGCGGCCGTGGAGTAAATCGTGCGCAATCGACCTGCGTACTGCTCGTCCAGTTGCCCAAGGCGAGCTATTGAGCGATCCAGTACGGTCACCTCTGCACCCATGCCCAGCGCCACGCGGATCGCGCTGCTGCCTACAACACCGCCGCCTAGCACCAATACTTTTCCCGGTTGGACCCCGGGCACGCCACTGAGTAGCGTGCCATTTCCTCCTTGATGTATTTCCAAGTGGTGCGCTCCCGCCTGAACCGACAGCCTGCCTGCGATAAGGCTCATAGGGGCTAGTAGTGGCAGACCGCCCTGGGGCGAGGTGATGGTCTCGTAGGCGATACACGTTGCACCAGAGTCGAGCAGCAGCGACGCCTGTTCAGGATCTGCAGCCAGATGCAGGTAGGTAAACAAAATTTGCCTGGGCCGTAACTGTCTGCATTCGTGTGCCTGGGGTTCTTTGACCTTAACGATCATGTCCGCCTCGGCGAAGACTTGCTCGCCGGTGTCCGCTGTCCCTGCGCCAGCGGCTCGGTAACTTTCATCAGAGAGCCCAATAGCGTCGCCGCACCCTGTCTCAACCAGCACGCGATGACCCACTGCGACTAACTCACGAACGCCCGCTGGTGTCATACCGACTCGAAACTCTTGTGCTTTGATTTCCTTGGGTACACCAATCAGCATGTCGTGATCTCCAAAACCGATAGCCACTATTAATCTGTGTAGTCTGTGATGAGCGTTATTTCCCGCAAAGGCTGAAAGCACCACTTATATTGAAAATATAAGTTTAAAAAATAATAAAAATTATTATAAATAGTTAAAATNACTATATTTCAGTTAAAAAAAAGGTGATATTTNAAAGCAGTAAGAACTTCTGGAGCGTCATTGCTGGCGAATTGAGGAATGGGTAGTCAGTCATATCAGCTGGACCGGATCGATCGAAATATAGTGCGCGTGTTGCAACAGGATGCGCGCATTCCTTACGCGGAGCTTGCGCGGAGGGTCGGCTTGAGCACGACGCCTTGCAAGGAACGTGTTCGGCGGCTAGAGCGAGATGGNGTCATTCAACACTATCAGGCCGTTTTGGATCCCAGTGCATTGGATCGCGGATTGGTGGTGTTCGTGCAGATTCGNCTGAATCGCACATCACAGGATATTTTTGAAGAATTTACCAAGTGCGCTATGGNTTTGCCCGAGGTGCAGGGGTGCTATTTGGTGTCGGGTAATTTTGATTACCTGCTCAAGGCTCGAGTGGCTGATATGAATGCTTATCGCGTATTGTTGGGCGAAACGTTGCTGACCTTACCGGGTGTTCAGGAGTCGACCAGTTATGTAGTGATGGAGCAGGTTAAGGAATCCCTAATGTTGCCCGTGCCGTTATAACCGGCCCGGTTGCCATGGGACGACGCGGACACNTTCTGCCANGAATCTGTCAGGCAATATCGGGAAATAAAAGACCACTTCATAGGGCTTTACAACACTTAACGCAGCGGTTGTTTGCAATTCTCCTTGTCGCGTATACCAGCGTAGGCTAAGGTCTCCGGCGCTNTCATCAGGGGGTGANTCCATTGGTATCTGCCGCCGCCCACGGGTTTAATGGCATATAATATGCCATAATAGAGCGANTGCCGGGCAGCACCCTGAGAATGAGCAAGGGTTGATTAAGGAGTGAGTAATGGATTTAGGGCTTTCGGAAAAATTAGCGCCGGTACTTGAACAGGTCAGGGCTTTTATCAGCGCACAGATTCTTCCGGTCGAAGGCGAATATATCTCGGAAATTGAAGTGGGAGACCCCTTTGATTTGACCGATCGCCAGTATCAGATCCTCAATGAGTTAAAGGCCCGCGCACGAGAAGCGGGCTTGTGGAATTTTTTTCTCACCGGTGAGAAAGGGTCTGGATTAAATACAGTCGAGTACGCCTANCTTGCTGAAGAGATGGGTAAGTCGCGACTCGCCGCAGAGATTTTCAATTGCTCTGCACCCGACACAGGCAATATGGAAGTGCTGCATAAGTACGGAAGCGAAGCCCAGAAGCAACAATGGCTTGAGCCATTGCTAGCAGGAGAGATTCGCTCTTGTTTCGGTATGACAGAGCCTGCGGTGGCATCATCNGATGCAACCAATATTTGTACCTCTGCGCAGCTTGAGGGGGGCGAGTGGGTGATTAACGGAGAAAAACATTGGACGTCAGGCGCGGGTGACCCGCGCTGCAAGGTCATGATTTGTATGGTCAAGACTGACTTCGAGGCGCCCAAACATCTGCAGCAATCACAAATTTTGGTGCCTATGGATACCCCTGGGGTCAATATGGTGCGGCCNCTTAAAGTGTTCAACATGCTTGATGCGCCCCATGGCCATATGCGGGTAAAACTCGATAATGTGCGTGTACCCAANGACAACATCATTCTGGGTCCAGGTCGAGGTTTTGAGATCTCTCAGGGCCGTTTAGGTCCCGGCCGCATCCACCATTGCATGCGATCAATCGGTTCGGCTGAAAAGGCTTTGCAATTGCTGTGTGAGCGCGCTACTGAGCGCGAGGCGTTTGGTCGCCCGCTCTATAAGCTGGGGGGGAACATCGACATTATCGCCGACGCGAGAATGAACATTGAGCAAGCCCGTCTGCTGACGCTCAAAACAGCATGGATGATGGACCACACCTCGCCCAAGGAGGCAAGAATCTGGATCTCTATGATCAAGACTGTGGTGCCCAATATGGCCTTGAAAGTGATCGATGATGCGATCCAAATCTATGGCGGCATTGGTGTGTCACAGGATACGCCGCTTGCCGAGATGTGGTCGGGCCAGCGCACGTTGCGATTGGCAGACGGCCCCGACGCAGTGCATCGAATGGTGGTCGGACGCAATGAAATTAAACAGTACTTGGCAGAGACGAGTGGGGTGGCAGCGACTTTCCGTGACGGATAATGCCCGTGAGATGAGGTCTGNAGTGAATGGCCNNGGGACGTGTAAATAGAATTAGCAGTAAAGCATGACAACATAAACTGAGAGAGAAGANTAAGGGAGAAGACACCGATGGCGCTGATAATGGTCAAACCCGAGGAGATGGAAAATCAAGCCGGCACAAAATTACCGCCGGGAGGTTGGTTTGAGATTGACCAGGAGCGGATCAACACTTTTGCTGATTGCACTGAGGANCACCAGTTTATTCATATCGACGAGGCAGCCGCTGCGCAGACGCCGTTCGGTGGCACCATCGCACACGGATTTTTGACCTTGTCGCTGTTGACCAAGCTCTGCGCGGAAAACGGCGTCTACCCTGAGGGTATTGTTATGGGGGTCAACTACGGCCTGGATAAAGTCCGTTTTTTGCATCCGGTTCGCGCCGGCAAACGCGTTCGCGCGCACACCGAGATTCTTTCGGTGGACCGCAAGGATGCTAATCGTTTTTTGGTCAAGCAGGCTGTGACCGTTGAGATTGAAGGTGTCGAAACACCGGCGGTTTATGCTGAATGGCTCGGCATGTCCATTATTGGTTAATAGATCAGGAGTAACGCTATGACGATACGCTACGACGGGAAGGTTGCAATTGTGACCGGAGCGGGCGGTGGCCTCGGTCGATGCCATGCCATTGAGTTGGCGAAGCGGGGAGCCAAAGTTGTGGTTAACGACCTAGGTGGTTCTGTTTCTGGAGAGGGCGCTGATTCTGAAGCGTCGATGACGGTGGTCGCTGAGATAGAGGCGCTGGGTGGCGAAGCGATGGCGCATGGTGCGAATGTCGCCGACTTGGCTCAGGTTGAAGACATGGTGGCTCAGGCCATGGCGCGCTGGGGCCGCATTGACATCCTTGTCAACAACGCGGGAATTCTGCGCGACAAGAGTTTTTCGAAAGGCACGGTAGAAGATTTCCGGCTGGTTGCTGAGGTCCACCTGATGGGCACGATGCATTGCACTAAGGCTTGCTGGGAAATTATGAAAGGCCAGGAGTATGGCCGTATTGTCGTGACGTCATCCAGCAGTGGGCTCTATGGTAATTTCGGCCAGACTAATTATGGTGCTGCCAAAATGGGTGTGGTCGGCATGATGAACACGCTGGCGCAAGAGGGCGCTAAATATAACGTCAAGATCAACGCGCTCGCGCCGACTGCCGGAACTCGAATGACGGAGGGGCTTATAGATGAGAAAGCTTTCGCCATGTTGACTCCGGATACTGTTACCCCTGCCGTTTTGTTTCTCGTCTCAGAAGATGCCCCCACACGGACAATATTGGCGGCAGGTGCGGGTGCGTTTGCCGTGGCTAAAATTGTCGAGACCGAAGGGATGTGGTTGCCCGAATCGGAGCAGACCCCAGAGGGGATTGCGGCAAATTGGGCGCAAATTTCAGACGGCGGCGAGCGGGCCCTGCAGGCCGGCTTTGAGCAGAGTATCAAAATGGTGGGTCAGGCCATGGAAGGGTTGGGTATCGATCCNAACTAACGGCAGGANACTGCGTTGGCGGTTGGTATATTTTCGACTANCTGCGTGTGCCGCTCTGCCAACATCAACCAGACAACCAGACAACCAGACAACCAGTAAACCAAATTCAAATCGCTAGGAAGGACACAGATATGAGAGAGGCAGTAATTGTTTCAACCGCACGTACCCCCATCGGCAAGGCATATCGAGGTGGCTTTAACAATCTGCCATCGCCNACGCTGGCGGGACATGCCATTAGCGCCGCGGTGGCGCGTGCGGGCATTGAGCCCGAGCGGATCGAAGATTGCATCATGGGTTGCGCGCTGACTCAGGGAAGTTCGGGCGGCAATATTGGCAGAACCGCGGCGCTCAGAGCAGGCTTGCCCGTCTCCGTCTCAGGCATGACGGTTGATCGTCAGTGCTCCTCGGGAATGATGGCGGTGGCGATCGCTGCCAAGCAGGTCCTTCACGACGGCATGGAGGTGGCAATAGGGGGCGGTGTCGACTCCATCTCACTGGTCCAGAACGAACATATGAACCTGCACCGGGCAGCCGACGAACAGTTGCTGGCCATGCACAAAGATATTTACATGCCCATGCTGCAGACCGCAGAGACAGTGGCGGCCCGCTATGGCATCACTCGCGATGCGATGGATGAATACGGGCTGCAATCGCAGCAGCGTACTGCCGCCGCTTATGAAGCTGGCAAGTTTGATGAAGAGCTGGTGCCCGTGACTTGCGAGCGCATTGTCTATAACAAAGAGACGGGTGAGCAATCCACTGCGGAAGCGACGGTAAGCACNGATGAGGGCGTTCGCCCGTCGACTCTCGAGGGCGTGCAGGGGCTGAGGACCGTGATTGACGGCGGCACTATTACCGCGGGTAACGCTTCGCAGTTGTCTGACGGCGCCTCAGCGCAAGTAGTCATGGAAGCGGCGACTGCAGCACAGCTGGGTTTGACTCCGCTGGGCGCGTATCGGGGCGTCGCGGTTGCAGGTTGTGAACCGGACGAGATGGGTATTGGCCCCGTCTTCGCCGTGCCAAAACTACTGAAGCAACACGGACTGTCAGTGGATGATATTGGTCTGTGGGAGCTCAATGAGGCCTTCGCGGTTCAGGTTATTTACTGCCGCGACCGGCTTGGTATCGACAATGACAAGCTCAACGTTAATGGTGGCGCGATTGCGGTGGGTCATCCTTACGGTATGAGCGGCTCCAGGTTGCTGGGGCATGCCTTGATAGAAGGTAAGCGACGTGGCGCGAAGTATGTTGTCGTGACAATGTGTGTCGGCGGCGGTATGGGCGCTGCGGGCTTATTTGAGGTCTTTTGATATGAAAGCACTGGTTTGTCGTGAGCATGGTCTGCCGGATCGTCTCGATCTGGTGGCNGATTGGCCTGCGCCCGAAATGGGTGACAACNACGTCAGGATTCACATCAAGGCGGCGGGTCTGAATTTTCCTGATGTGCTGATCATCCAGGGCAAGTATCAGCTNCAGCCTGACTTACCATTCATCCCGGGTGGAGAGTGCGCGGGTGTGATCNANGAGGTTGGCTCCGCGGTCACCCGCTGGAAAGTCGGTGATGAGGTGATTCACAGTGGCGGCTCAGGTGGTTTCTGCGGAGAGGTTGTCGCGCACGAGATGGCGGTGCTGCCGAAGCCAGTCGCGCTGTCTTTCGAGGCGGCGGCGGGCGTCTCGATCACCTACCTAACCTCTTATCATGCGCTGGTTCAGCGGGCGAATATCCAACCCGGCGAAACACTGCTGGTGCTTGGTGCCGCTGGCGGGGTCGGGAGCACTGCGGTTGAACTGGGCAAGGCCCTNGGTGCCACCGTCATTGCGGCGGCAAGTACTGACGAAAAGCTGGAGCTATGTGCCCAACTGGGGGCAGACCACACGATTAATTACAGCACGGAGTCCCTCAAGGATCGTGTCAAGGCACTGACGGGCGGGCGTGGCGTAGACGTTGTGTATGACCCTGTAGGGGGCGACTTCAGTGAGCCGGCTGTTCGTTCCATGGGTTGGAATGGCCGGTATCTGGTGATCGGTTTCGCTTCTGGCCCGATCCCCAGTATTCCTTTGAATCTGACCTTGCTAAAGGGGTGTGCGTTGGTGGGCGTGTTCTGGGGTCGCTTCACTATGGAAGAACCAGACTTACACCACGCCAATATTAAGACCGTATGGCAGTGGTTTGAAGAAGGCAAGTTAAAGCCGGTTATTACTGACTTGTTCCCTATCGAGGAATACGAAGCAGCCTATGCCGCCATGATGGAGCGTCGTGCCAAGGGCAAGGTCATCCTGACTTTTTAATATGTCTGAATACCGCTTCAATACCGTCACCTCTTTGCGGGTTGGCCCCGGTATTTCCCGAAGGATCGGTTCTGTATGCGAAGAGCTGGCTATCAGAAGGCCACTGATCGTCACCGATCCGGGTTTGATGGCCNCGGGCTTGGTGGGCCCTTTGCAGGAGAGCACTCGGACGATCTGCGAATCGGTGAGTTTGTATACCGAGGTCACGGCTGATCCTTCGGAATCGGTCGTGCTGGCGGCGCTGGAGCAGCTTCAGGCTGAGCAGTGCGATGGCGTCATTGGGTTGGGCGGTGGCAGCTCTATGGATGTTGCCAAGGCCATAGCGGTATTGGCGAGTGGTACTCAGGTGCTCCCTGAGCTGTATGGGGTGGATAAAGTGACGAGTGGGCGCCTACCGCTGGTGCTCGTTCCCACTACCGCCGGTACCGGCTCAGAGGTGACACCTGTTGCGGTGATTACGACCGGAGAGACTACCAAGGCAGGAATCAGCGCCACAGCCTTACTACCCGATGTGGCCATTCTCGATGCCGAGCTAACGGTCGGATTACCCCCTCACGTCACAGCGATGACGGGAATCGATGCGATGGTTCACGCTATCGAAGCTTATACATCCAAAATCAAAAAAAATCCGATCTCCGACATGCTGTCTCGCCAAGCACTGAAGCTGTTGGCTGGCAATCAGCGACGGGTATTATCACATCCGACCGATCTGCAAGCTCGAGAGGCGATGCTGCTTGGAGCCACTTTGGCAGGGCAAGCCTTTGCGAACGCTCCGGTTGCTGCTGTGCATGCTTTGGCTTACCCGCTCGGCGGGCACTACCATATGCCCCACGGGTTAAGTAATGCGCTTATGCTTCCCTCGGTATTGCGTTTCAATGCAGTTGCATCAGAGGCGCAGTATCTGGAGTTGGCCACATTGTTGCCAAAACCTCTCACTGAGGGTTTGGCTGGCTTTGTGGAATGGTTTGAGCAGTTGATTGATGATGCCGGTCTGCCCGGGACTCTTGAGGCAGCTAACGTACCGGCCAAAGACCTACCGATGCTTGCGGCCGATGCCATGCAGCAACAACGATTGCTTATCAATAATCCGGTCGAAGTGGATGAGGCCGCTGCGCTGGCGCTTTACCGGGCGGCTTGGGCTGGAACCTCGTGAGCGCTCGACCTGGCCCCGCGGATCGAGACGGTTACGCAGTTTTTTATAACCTCGAGTCCCGCTGGGCGGATAATGACATATACGGACACATCAACAATGTCGCTTATTACGCCTACTTTGACTCCGCGGTGAATCGGTTTTTGATCGAGGAGGGTGGTCTGGCGCCCACCACGGACGCTGTGGTCGGATACGTTGTGTCCTCCAGCGCAAATTATTTTAGTCCTGTGAGTTACCCAGAGACCTTGTCACTCGGGCTCAAGATTCTCAGGTTGGGCGACAGGTCTGTCACGTGGGAGGTTGGCGTCTTTGCCTCACAAGCGGCGCACAGCTGTGTGACCGGGACTTTCACGCATGCATTTGTTGACCGCCTCACAGGTCGCTCTGCGGCGATTCCCTGCTCTATCAGAGAGGCGATAGCGAAACATTTCACGCCAGGGTGAAAATTGACCGATATTTTGGATTCAAGTAGTCGTATTGGTGTCTCGTATCAACGTCGCAATAAATACCACGAGTAACAGCGTGGCTGCGGTCCATGCGGCCGCGGTAGGGCTGTGCTGATAGAGAAAGCCGCCACTGATGGGGCCCACGACAAATCCTGCCGCCGGACATGCACTCACTAGTCCGGCCACAGCTCCCTGTTCCTCTGGACCAACCGCGACCGAGGCGCCCGCTGCCACTGCAGGCATTAGCAAGCCCAGCCCAGCCCCGATCAGCGCCATGCTGCTCATGACAGCTTGCCAGCTTTCCACAGCGCTGATCAGAACGGCGCCGCAAAACAGCAAAGCCGCCCCGCTCCTGACGAGATGGATGGGGGA
Source organism: Halieaceae bacterium (assembly GCA_002683335.1). Classification (GTDB taxonomy): domain Bacteria; phylum Pseudomonadota; class Gammaproteobacteria; order Pseudomonadales; family Halieaceae; genus Luminiphilus. Next base: position 30,900 of record NYTE01000010.1, on the reverse strand, counting down.
GCCTGTGTAACGTTGCGCCACGGTGAACTGCATGAGCAGCGTACTGGCGGCCGACGCCATCATGGCCCAGCCAGTATGCTGAGCGGTTTCAATGCCCGACAAATTGAGGGTATCTTGCAGGCGGAAGGCAAGTGTTTGCTGGATCATAGCGAAGCCACTAAAAGCGCCGATCGCTGAAATGAGATACATTCTGACTCTTACGTCAAAGTAACCCATGCGACGTCGTGGGGTCTTCACCGCGCGGGGCGCTGCTCCTGGAGATAGCTTCAGGGCAATGATCAAGGCCGCCAGTCCTGAGAGGAAAGATGCCACCACCAAGGGCGCTAGTAGACCCCAGCCGGCGACTGCTCCCGCGAGCACCGGTCCCATGATCAAGCCAATACTGTTGGCACTTGAGAGTCGAGCAAGCGTCTTGACACGAAATTGTGGGGCTGTGTGATCCGCGGCATAGGCTGTGCAGCCGGGATGGGTTGCGGACATTGTTGCGGATTGTAGTGAACGAATGACCAGCGCTGTAATAAAGAGCGTCAAGCCGCTAATCCAGCCTTCGGCCGCTGCATTGAACAAAATGGCAAAAACCAAGGATCCAAATGAGTAACCCAACAGCCCGACTATAATGATCGGTTTTCGTCCTATGTGGTCAGAAAATCGGCCCCAGAAGGGCGCAACGAACGTAAAGACCAGCGCAGATGTAGAGATAATGGCGGTGATGCGGAGTTCATCTAGTCCCACCGAGCGGCCTAGAGGCGGCAGAATGGCAAATACAAAAGCTTGACCCACCGCTGTCGCAAATAATCCGATAAACAATAGCAAGAAAGGTTCGCGGGTCAGCCGATCGGTTCCGACAAGCGAGGGAGTCATATTTGCGGGGTGTTCAGTCATTCGCTACGCGCGCGGTGATCCAGTGGTATTGCGTCGGCAGAATCTTGGTAAGTTGCAAGATCAGCCAGGCATCCCACCCAACCATAATCCGCCGCTTGGCGCGAGCTGTACCGGTGAGGATGATTTCGGCCGCGCGCTCAGGCGTTGTGTGAGCCAATCGCCGAAACTGTGCGTCGCGCTCTTCAGGGCTGTCAGGTTGCGAGTTGCCATTTACTCTGGCCGCGCGCGCGATGTTAGTTTGAATTCCGCCTGGATGAACGCAACTGACGTGCAGGCTACCGTCGAGATATTCCGCTTGTAACGCTTCGCTAAAACCCCGCACCGCAAACTTAGCGGCGTTATAAGCGCTTTGGGTAGGAATGCCGACCATGCCGAAAATCGATGAGATATTGACCAGATGCGCGTGCTTTGATTCTTGCAGCAGAGGTAGGAATGCCCGCGTGGCGTGCACGACTCCCCAAAAATTAATATCAATTAGCCATTTAAAATTGGCTTCGGTGGAGTCTTCAAACCGTGCGCCATAACCGACACCGGCATTGTTGAAGAGTGCGTCCACTTCCGGGGTGCTCTCCGCCACGGATTGTGCCCAGGCAAATAGTTCGTCGCGATGGCCACAGTCCACAACCCGCGTGGTCACGCCCGCACGCTCACGGTCCAATAAACTTACGGTTTCTGCCAATTTGGCTTCGTTCACATCACACAACCAGACATGGCATCCCGTCTGATTCAGCCGTTGTGCCAGCGCTCGCCCGATGCCGTCTCCCGCTCCCGATATCGCGGCGTTTTTCCCAAAAAAGTAATGGTCGACTCTGGACATGATGATTCTCCTTCTGAGCGGGGCGCGCAGTGTAACCGACATCCCATAGCGGGTGGCGCAACCTAAATATTAGACAGGGAAAACGCTTTGCAGTAGACTGCAGAACCAGCCCGCGCGGGGTTATCGTCAGCCCCATCACGCGTCTACGTTTGCGATTTGCGACCACAGGGTGAACCTAGCCCGGCCTTGCCGTGCACCTGTTTCAACCCTCTGGCGATAACGACTGGGAGGTCTCTTTGTCTCATTCCGCTGTCCTCGTTTTGGAAGATGGCGCGACGTTTCGCGGCCGATCTATTGGTGCTTTGGGAAGCACAGTGGGCGAGGTGGTCTTTAATACTGCTATGACGGGGTATCAGGAAATCCTGACAGACCCCTCCTATTGCCGACAAATAGTGACCTTGACCTACCCCCATATTGGCAACACGGGCGTCAATGCTGCGGATGAAGAGTCGGATGGCATTCAGGCAGCTGGCCTTGTCATCAGGGATCTGCCATTGATTGCGTCCAGTTTTAGATCAGAGCGGGGCCTGAGTGATTACCTTGCAGCAGAGAGCGTTGTGGCTATTTCTGATATCGATACCAGAAGGTTGACGCGCATATTACGAGATAAAGGTGCGCAGAATGGTTGCATCATGGCCGGACCCGAGCTGGATGAGGCCAGTGCTCTGGCACAAGCACGCGCGTTCAGCGGACTTAAGGGGCTGGATCTCGCAAGCGAGGTGACAACACAGACGCCCTACCAGTGGGGTGAGGGAACGTGGCGTTTGGGGTCGGCGGCAAGCGATCAGGAGTCTCGATCTGCGTCGCGGTTCCACGTTGTGGCACTGGACTTTGGTGTTAAGCGCAATATTTTGCGCATACTAGTGGATCTGGGGTGTCGCGTTACCGTCGTGCCTGCTCGGTCCACGCTCACTGAGGTGCTCGCGCATGAGCCCGATGGTATTTTTCTCTCAAATGGGCCTGGTGACCCAGAGCCCTGTGATTACGCTATCGATCTGACCTGGGCTGCCATGGCCGAGCAGATTCCTTTGTTTGGTATTTGCCTGGGCCACCAGATTCTTGCTTTAGCCAGCGGAGCCAAGACTGAGAAGATGAAGTTTGGGCATCATGGTGCGAATCACCCGGTGCAGAATCTGATGGACGGCACCGTGATGGTGACGAGTCAGAATCATGGGTTCACCGTCTCTGAGGAAGGGCTACCCGACACCTTGGAAGTGACGCATCGCTCGCTGTTCGATGGCACGCTACAGGGCATTGCTCGCACAGATGTCCCGGCCTACAGTTTTCAGGGGCACCCAGAAGCCAGCCCGGGTCCGCATGACGCGGCTTCACTGTTTGATCCCTTTATCAAGGCCATGGAGCGTGCTTCGTAATGGAAAAGGTGAGTTAAACCATGCCACGACGCTCAGACATTGAGAGTATCTTGATCCTCGGTGCCGGGCCGATTGTGATCGGACAAGCCTGCGAGTTCGACTACTCCGGGGCGCAAGCTTGCAAAGCGCTCAGGGAAGAGGGGTACCGGGTTGTTTTGGTTAATTCCAACCCCGCCACCATCATGACCGATCCTGCCATGGCTGATGCAACTTATATAGAACCCGTCGAATGGCAGACAGTTTCGCGCATCATAGAGCGCGAGCGTCCGGATGCGATTTTGCCAACTATGGGGGGGCAAACGGCCCTCAATTGCGCACTAAAACTCGCTGCGGAGGGCGTGCTGGAGCGCTTTAACGTAGAAATGATCGGTGCAACCAAAGAGGCGATTGATAAAGCGGAAGATCGTGAGAAATTCGATATCGCTATGCGGCGTATTGGTCTCGAGACGCCTCGTGCGGGATTGGCGCACAGTATGGAAGAGGCTTGGGGGGGGCACGGGGAGATTGGCTTCCCTTGCATTATCCGTCCCTCTTTTACGATGGGGGGATCAGGCGGAGGGATTGCCTACAACCGCGACGAATTCGAAGAGATTTGCTTGCGAGGGCTTGAATTATCGCCGACCAGCGAGCTGCTGATTGACGAGTCATTGATTGGCTGGAAAGAGTACGAGATGGAGGTTGTTCGTGATAAAAATGACAATTGCATCATCGTATGTTCGATTGAGAATTTCGACGCAATGGGTGTTCACACAGGTGACTCCATTACGGTTGCGCCTGCACAAACCCTCACAGACAAGGAATACCAAATTATGCGCGATGCCTCTCTCGCGGTGTTGCGCGAGATAGGTGTTGAAACAGGCGGTTCCAACGTCCAGTTTGGACAGTGCCCCGATACCGGTCGTTTGGTCATCATCGAGATGAACCCCCGTGTTTCTAGATCCTCCGCATTGGCGTCCAAGGCAACCGGATTTCCGATTGCGAAAGTGGCGGCCAAATTGGCGGTAGGGTACACACTCGATGAATTGGAGAACGACATTACTGGTGGCGTGACGCCGGCGTCTTTTGAGCCCACGCTTGACTACGTGGTGACAAAAATCCCGCGCTTTGCTTTCGAGAAATTTGCGACAGCGGATCCGCGCCTCACCACGCAGATGAAGTCTGTGGGGGAAGTTATGGCGATTGGCCGGACCTTTCAGGAGTCGTTGCAAAAAGCGTTGCGTGGACTCGAAGTTGGTTCAGCCGGGTTCGAGCCCCAGATGCTGGTGACAGATGAGGACAGTCGATCGGAATTGGTGGATCGGTTGACTAACCCGGGTGCTGATCGTATTTGGTACGTCGCTGATGCCGTCAGAGCAGGCTTTGAACTCGAAGAGATCTATGGATACTCGGGGATTGACCCATGGTTTTTGGTGCAGATTGCCGACATCATCCAGTGGGAGTCGCGACTGCACGGCATGAAGCTGGAACACCTCGATCACGCACTGATGTGGGGCCTCAAACGCCGCGGATTTTCTGATCGACGCATCTCGGAGTTGCTGGCGGTGTCCGAAGGTGACATTCGCGAACGGCGTTGGTCCCTGGGTATTCGGCCCGTTTACAAACGCGTTGATACCTGTGCAGCTGAATTTGCTTCATCCACGGCCTACATGTACTCCACTTACGAGCAGGAGTGTGAGGCGTCACCCAGTGACCGCAAAAAAATTCTGGTTCTGGGCGGCGGGCCGAACCGGATCGGTCAAGGCATCGAGTTTGACTATTGCTGTGTGCATGCGGTGCTCGCCATGCGCGAGGATGGCTATGAGACCATCATGGTCAACTGCAACCCGGAGACGGTATCCACTGACTATGACACGTCCGACCGACTCTACTTTGAGCCGGTGACGCTTGAGGACGTTTTGGAGATTGTTGCATTGGAGCAACCGACTGGCGTAATTGTGCAATTTGGTGGGCAGACGCCACTTAAGTTGGCGCGTGCACTAGAGGCCGCGGGCGTGCCGATCGTTGGTACGACACCTGATCAGATTGATCGTGCCGAGGATCGTGAGCGGTTCCAGAAAATGATTCAAAGCCTTGCTCTTCGTCAGCCGGCAAATACCACTGTGCGGAGTGTTGAGCAGGCTGTGACGGCAGCGGACGAGATCGGCTATCCGTTAGTAGTCAGACCATCTTATGTGCTGGGTGGCCGCGCTATGGAGATCGTTTACCGTAAAGAGGATCTCCTGCGTTATATGAACGATGCCGTTAAAGTGTCGGAAGACTCTCCTGTACTGCTGGATCGTTTTCTGAGTGCAGCCATAGAGGTAGACATCGATGCGGTGAGCGACGGTGAACAAGTGGTCATCGGAGCAATCATGCAGCATATTGAACAGGCTGGCGTCCATTCGGGTGACTCTGCCTGTTCCTTGCCGCCCTACAGTTTGCCTTCTGATGTTCAGGAAGCCATGCGAGAAGTTGTCAGAAAAATGGCCCTAGAGTTAGGCGTATGTGGGCTCATGAATGTGCAACTTGCGTGGCAAGATGGAGAGATTTTTGTCATCGAGGTGAATCCACGTGCCTCGAGAACCGTGCCATTTGTCTCCAAGGCTGTGGGTGTTTCTCTCGCAAAGGTGGCGGCTCGCTGCATGGCGGGACAGACTCTCGCCAGTCAGGGGGTCACGCGGGAGATTGTCCCGCCCTATTACAGCGTTAAAGAGGCGGTATTACCGTTTAATAAATTTCCGGGCACTGATCCTATTTTGGGTCCAGAGATGAAGTCTACGGGTGAGGTCATGGGCACTGGAGAAACGTTTGCAGCGGCTTTTGCTCGCGCGCAGTTGGGGGCAGGAGACGACCCTCCGACTTCAGGTTTGTGTCTTATAAGCGTGCGCGATGCCGATAAAGCAGCTGCGATAGATGTGGCTCAACGGCTGGTAAAGCGTGGTTTTACTCTCGCGGCAACCGGCGGCACGGCCAATGCATTGGAGGATGCGGGCCTGTCGGTCCGTAGGGTAAATAAAGTAGCTGAGGGGCGGCCCCACATTGTCGATTTGATCAAGAATGACGAAGCGGCGATGATCATTAACACAACAGAAGGACGTCGTGCCATTATGGACTCGGCGTCAATTAGGGCGAGCGCTGAACAACATCGGGTTTTCTACACCACCACATTGGCCGCGGCCGAGGCTGTTTGTATGGCATTGGAGCAGGAGACAGACATGACGGTGCGTCGTCTGCAAGATTTACATGAGAGCATTGCGGTATGAATCGAGTCCCCATGACAGTCAAGGGCGAGCGAGCGCTGCGAGAGGAATTAGAGCGCCTTAAAAGGGTAGAGCGTCCGCGAATCACACAGGCCATTGCAGAGGCGCGAGAGCACGGCGATCTTAAAGAAAATGCCGAGTATCACGCGGCTCGTGAGCAGCAGAGTTTTGCCGAGGGCCGAATTAAGGAGCTCGAGCATAAGCTGTCTCACGCTCAGGTGATTGATATTGCAACCATCTCCCCTTCGGGCAAAGTCATTTTTGGGACTACGGTAACCTTGATCGATATTGATAATGATCGGACAGTGCAATATCGCATTGTCGGCGAAGACGAGGCAGACGCTAAAGCCAATCTTATTTCCGTGAACTCGCCTATCGCGCGTGCCTTGGTGGCAAAGGCCGAAGGTGACGAGGTCGTTGTCAGGGCTCCCGGTGGCGATGTTGTTTACGAGATAGACGCCGTCGAGCACCTTTAGACTTATTGAAAATCATTCTCATTGAACGGATGATCCGTGCTTCATCGCGGGAACGTCCTGTGGTCGCTGAAAGCCAAACGATAAATTTGTGGTAACTGCCGCGGCGTTGATCGGCTTTGGCCCTGAACTTTCGGGTCGGTATCGCGGCCGACTGCAGGAATTTGGCTTTCATGCGGGTGAGACGATCACTTGCCAGCATCAACCTGGATTCGGTGCGCCCGCTGACCAATTGTTGCTTATACAATCAGGCCTTGACCGATTCTTCATGGGTTCACTGTCGGGGGGCTTGGCCTTCAGCCTCATTATGCTGGTCTTGTTTCAGTCAACTTTCAAGTGGTCGGCACCGGCGATGGATGCCATAGAGAGGGTCGTAACTGGGCTCGGGCTTGGCGCTACTGGTTTTTTTCGCAATTGCGCTGCAGTGCTGTTCCACGGTCGCCATTTTGGCGCGAGAGGCAAATTCATGGCGATTGGCCGGCTGGATGGTGGTGGCTTATCTTTGCATAGCGTGGCTGGCGGCCTGGGCCACTTTTCAAATCACCGCCATGCTGTGACACTCAGTCTTTGCGTTCATGTTGAAACAGTCGAAGCTCCGTCAGCACTAGACGCGCTGCCAGCTTTAAGGTCAGATCATGTTGTTCTTGGCTCAACTTCTCGATGCCTGAGGTAATATCTTCCCGCAACGGGTCTGCTGCCAACTCGCTAACATCGAGCGGGAGTCGAACCTCGAACTGACGGTCAGACCTGCGCCGGCACTCATCATAAACCTCAGTGAGTGTCGCGGTAGCGAAGTCGATCAGCGCCTCGTCAGCCCTTTTGGCTCTGAGTAATGCGGCCAGTTCGCGATCAAGAAAATCAAAGGCTTCTCGTTGTCGCGTTGGAAACTGAATAATTTCGGCCATCACCATAGGGCCTGAGGTTAGGGTTTCGCTCTAAGCAGATTCGACTTTTTGGGGTCTGCTGTCGGGTTACGGCGAAGCAGGGTCGCGATGTTGCCAATGCGCTGCACCAGCTGGGCACCGCTGTGCTCGCACAGTGCTGCGACAACCGTCTCCCGCTGGACTCGATCGCCGACCGAGACCTTCACTTTGATTAATTCATGGTCTGAAAGTGCGCGGTCAAGCTCTTGCAGTACTGAAGCTGACAGTCCATTACCGGCAACGGTGACCACCGGGCGCAAGGCGTGTGCCAGAGCACGTAGTTGACGTAATTCTTTACTGCTTGAAGGCTTCATAAGCGGTCATGTGGTGTCTCGCGGTACACTTCGTGAAAGTAGCAGTGTAAAGGCGTCTGGCAGGGTTGTGGTGAAGGTGGGGCAATAATGGGCAAAAAAAAATCATCCAGTCGCGCCTGGTTGAAGGAGCATCATGATGATCCTTTTGTGCAACGTGCCCAGCGCGAGGGTTATCGCTCGCGTGCCGTCTACAAGCTCATTGAGATCAACGAGAAGGACAGTTTGATTCAGCCAGGCATGTCGGTGCTCGATCTTGGCAGTGCCCCTGGGGGGTGGTCTCAAGTGGCAGGAGTGTTGGTGGGCGATAGGGGACGCGTATTGGCAAGTGATATTTTGCCTATGGATCATTTACCCAACGTGACGTTTATTCAGGGTGATTTCACGGAGCAGGAAACGTATGACCAACTGATTCAAGCGCTGTCGGGACGTCGTCTGGATGTGGTGATATCGGATATGGCGCCCAATATGAGCGGCCTGGCGGCAGTCGACCAGCCGCGAGCTATGTATTTGGTGGAACTGGCGACTGACTTGGCGCTTCGTGCGTTATCACCCGGCGGTGCCATGTTGACGAAGGTTTTTCAGGGAGAGGGGTTCGAGGAATGGTTTCGCCAGATCCGCGAACGTTTTGAGCGCGTAATTACTCGCAAGCCTTCTGCGTCACGGCCGCGCTCGCGGGAAGTGTATGTAGTAGCAACGGGCCTGAAAGTAGCCAAAACGGCAGCCTAACGGCAGGTAAGCCCGAGTAATGTCGGCGTAATTTGGGGAATTTCAGCCAAAATAGACTTGAAATGTCTCGAAAATCCCCCATTTACTGAATACCCGAGGTGAAAGGGTACCGAAAGGCTGGTTCAGAGTCTTCACTCTACCCGCTATACTACGTGTTCGATCTTAGCGCACGTTTTGAAACCGAGAGGAACTATTGTGAACAATATGGCCAAGAACTTGTTGCTGTGGCTGCTAATAGCCGCGGTCTTACTCTCGGTTTTCAATAATTTTAATCTGCGATCCGCCACAGAACAGATCGGATACTCAGAATTTATTCGGGAGGTGCAGACTGATCGCCTCTCCAAGGTTGTGGTGGATGGCCTCACCATCAGCGCACAGCGGAAGGACGGAACCAGCTTCGAGACCGTTAGGCCGATGGTGGAAGACCCCAAACTGATGGATGATCTTCTATCCCATAATGTGACGGTTGAAGGAAAAAAGCCCGAGCAACAGTCTGTGTGGAGCCAATTGTTGATCGCCAGTTTCCCTATATTGCTGATCATCGCTGTGTTTATGTTTTTTATGCGACAGATGCAAGGTGGCGCGGGTGGACGAGGCGGCCCGATGAGCTTTGGGAAGAGTAAGGCCAAGCTCCTTGGGGAAGATCAGATCACTACTACTTTTGCTGATGTGGCGGGAGTGGAAGAGGCAAAGGAAGACGTACAGGAGCTGGTTGAGTTTCTTCGTGATCCAGGTCGATTTCAAAAGTTGGGTGGCCGTATTCCCAGAGGGGTCCTCATGGTCGGCCAACCGGGCACCGGTAAAACCTTACTGGCCAAGGCCATTGCAGGTGAAGCCAAGGTGCCGTTTTTCTCAATCTCCGGATCGGATTTTGTCGAGATGTTTGTAGGTGTAGGGGCTTCTCGAGTGCGTGATATGTTCGAGCAGGCCAAAAAGCAGTCACCGTGCATCATTTTTATTGATGAGATTGATGCGGTCGGTCGTCACCGCGGCGCGGGTTTGGGCGGTGGTCATGATGAGCGAGAGCAGACGCTGAACCAACTGCTGGTCGAAATGGACGGTTTTGAGGTGAATGATGGGGTCATCGTGATCGCGGCGACAAACCGCCCAGATGTGTTGGATCCTGCTCTGTTACGTCCTGGCCGTTTTGATCGACAGGTCGTCGTGGGCTTGCCCGATATTCGTGGGCGAGACCAAATCCTGAAAGTCCATATGAGAAAAGTGCCATTATCCGAGGATGTCGATTCCTCGAAGATTGCGCGGGGCACCCCCGGTTTCTCAGGCGCAGATTTGGCGAACCTGGTAAATGAAGCTGCACTTTTTGCTGCGCGCGGTGGATTGCGCGTTGTCGATATGGATCAGTTTGAGTTGGCCAAGGACAAGATCATGATGGGTGCCGAGCGGCGATCCATGGTGATGTCCGAGTCAGAGAAGCGGAATACCGCTTATCACGAGGCGGGCCACGCCATTGTGGGCAGACTGATGCCCGAGCACGATCCCGTGTACAAAGTGTCGATCATTCCCAGAGGGCGAGCTCTTGGGGTTACGATGTTTCTTCCTGAGGAAGACCGTTATAGCCATAGTCGCCGTCATATTATCTCTCAGATCACCAGTTTGTTTGGCGGACGGGTTGCCGAGGAAATGACGCTTGGCAAGGACGGTATCACTACGGGGGCGTCCAATGATATTCAGCGGGCTACCGAAGTCGCGCGTAATATGGTGACAAAGTGGGGGCTGTCCGAGGCAATGGGACCGCTCATGTACGACGAGGGTGGCGACGAAGTGTTTTTGGGGCGGAGTGCCGGGCAGCCCGCCAAGGCCATGTCAGACGAGACGGCCTTGGCGATCGACAGAGAAATGCGCAGCATCATTGACGATTGTTATGCCAAAGCGCATCAACTACTTGAAGACAATCGTGACAAGCTGGACATGATGGCGGATGCACTCATGCAATACGAGACCATCGATGCCGAGCAGATTGACGATATTATGGCGGGACAGCCACCTAAACCACCCAGTAGTTGGTCCGGTGATGACCGTGGCACGCCGCCCGATGCCGGTGAACCTGAGCCAACGGGCAGTCCCATTGGCGGTGCTGCAACCGAGCACTGAGCATTCTCGCAAACTAAAGAGCCCAGAGTGATGACCTGTCGCCTTCAATGTGGGTCGCGCTCACTCGACCTCTCTTTGCCCAGCGTCATGGGGATTCTCAATGTTACCCCTGACTCCTTCTCGGACGGGGGGGAACTTTACTACAACCATAAGATTGATCTAGATGCCCTCTTGGGGCGTGCGCAGGCCATGGTGGATGCGGGCGCTCTTATGTTGGATGTCGGTGGTGAGTCGACACGGCCCGGCGCAGCTGCAGTTACCGAGGCAGAAGAAATGGATCGTGTACTGACGGCGGTCGAGCTCCTCGTTAAACGGTTCGACGTCATTGTCTCCGTAGATACCAGTACACCAAAGCTCATGACCGAGTGCGCGCGTCTTGGAGCGGGATTCCTCAATGATATTCGCGCCTTCAGGCGGCCAGGTGCCCTTGAGGCGGCTGCAGAGACGGGTTTACCTCTTTGTGTCATGCACATGCAGGGCGAGCCAAGTAGCATGCAACTGTCTCCTGAGTATCTTGATGTGATCGCTGACGTTCGGCACTTTCTTGAGGAGCGCGTAACGGCGTGTATTCAGGCGGGTATCAAAGAAGAGCGTATTGTGCTCGATCCGGGATTTGGTTTTGGTAAGACCTCTGGGCAGAATTTTGAGATGCTGGCGCGGTTAGGGGAGGTTTCTTTTGGCCGGCGACCGCTTTTGGTCGGGTTGTCACGTAAGTCGATGATTGCCACTGTGCTGGATCGTAATCCGTCAGAACGGCTTTACGCTAGCGTGGGCCTTGCGATGATCGCGGTAGAGCGGGGTGCGCACATATTGAGAGTGCACGACGTGGCGGCAACGGTTGATGCACTCGCTATGTGGCGAGCCTTACCTAGGAGTTTTGATAGATGAGTGGGCGATTTTTTGGCACCGATGGTATTCGCGGCGCTGTAGGCGAGTATCCCGTGACGGCAGATTTCATGCTGAAGCTAGGCTGGTCAGCAGGTCGAGTTTTTGCCAGCGAAGAGCGGGCGACCAAAGTGTTGATTGGCAAAGATACCCGAGTCTCCGGCTATATGTTTGAGTCAGCTCTGGAGGCTGGATTGGTGGCCGCGGGCGCGAATGTGCTGCTGTTGGGCCCTATGCCGACACCTGCCGTTGCCATGCTGACCCGCAGTCAGAAGGCTTCCGCAGGGATTGTGATCAGCGCTTCCCATAACCCGTATACCGATAATGGAATAAAGTTTTTCAATGCCGATGGAAAAAAACTGTCTGATGAGGTGGAAGAGGAGATTGAGGAAGTCCTCTCCCAGCCAATGGAGACGGTGCCTTCACCCGAGTTAGGTAAGGCGAACAGAATGGTTGATGCATGCGGTCGTTATATCGAATTTTGCAAAAGTAGTTTCCCGCATGCGCTAAGCCTCCGCGGTCTAAAGTTGGTGCTTGATTGCGCTCATGGTGCGACGTATCAAATAGCGCCACAGGTGTTTGCTGAACTGGGTGCGGAGGTGATTGCGATTGGTGCGGAGCCCGATGGCTACAATATTAATGAGGGCGTCGGTTCCACCTCTCCTGCCGCGCTGCAGGCGAGGGTGTTGAGCGAACAAGCCGATGCCGGAATTGCCTTTGATGGTGATGGAGATCGAGTGCAGTGTGTGGCGGCCGATGGCACGGTGATAGACGGGGACGAATTACTTTTTATCATTGCTAATGACCTCGTCAGACAGAATCGGGCTCCTGAGGGGGTAGTGGGTACGGTGATGTCCAATTTGGGTCTCGAGCAAGCACTGCGGGAGAGAGGAGTCGAGTTAGTCAGAGCTAAAGTGGGTGACCGGTTTGTGTTGGAGGAGATGGCGCAGCGAGGGTGGCAGTTGGGTGGAGAGGCCTCGGGCCATATTATTTGTGGGGAGCAAACCACGACAGGTGATGGCATTATTGCCGCGCTTCAGGTGATGGCGGCTGTAGTGCGGTCCGGTGAAACCCTCCTTACGCTGAAAAGCGGACTGCACAAATACCCGCAAACACTCCTGAATGTGACCGTCTCACCTGATTTCCGCCTGGCTGAGTGTTCTGCTGCGCTCGATGAGAGTCGGCGCGTAGAGGCGGTTTTGTCAGGTCGAGGACGTCTGGTATTGCGTCCATCGGGAACCGAGCCACTGATCCGTGTCATGATTGAAGGGACTGATGGCAGCGAAAACCTAATACTCGCTGAACGCATCGCTCAGGCAATTCGTGATGCGCACTAGCTTATCCTGCAGACGCTTGCCGTAGCCGCAACCCCCGCTTCGGTCCCTCAAAACTGGGAGCAAGTCGCTTGCGGCTCGCCAGACTGATCGGTATCATCTCGCGCCCGAAGCTGCTCGTTGCGTCGATGTCGGGAGAACGAAAGGAGTTCCTATGGAACAGATCACACTCATGGTTCACCTGCTGGTGGCACTCGCTTTGATCGGGCTGATTTTGTTGCAGCGAGGTAAAGGGTCGGACATCGGGGCATCATTTGGAGCGGGTGCGTCCCAGACGCTGTTTGGCAGTGCAGGAAGCGGCAATGCCTTGACGCGAATGACAGCTTGGCTGTCGGCTATTTTTTTCGCTAGCAGTTTCGGTCTTGCAGTGATTGCCGATAATCGCACTGCAGACGAAGACGACCTCGGGTTCGATGTTCCGGATTCAAACATTGTTGTAGAGCAGGTGGAAAACGGCGACATGCCTACAGCGGAGTTCGAACCGCTGACGGGAGGAGCGTCCGACGACGCGCCTGTGTTAGACGGAGAGTGAATATGCGGAAGTGGTGGAATTGGTAGACACGCTATCTTGAGGGGGTAGTGGCCTATGGCTGTGCGGGTTCAAGTCCCGCCTTCCGCACCAACATAAACTATCTCAGGACACGGAAGCCCGTGATTTTCATGTCTTAAATCCCTATCTATCTTCTTGCTAACCCGCTAGCCGGTATGCTTTTTGTCCTGACTTACCATGCGGCGTGGCGCCGCGGTTATGTAGGCCGGTCAGTTGAGTCTTTTTCGGGATTAGTGGGTGACTGACGAGCGCTTTTTATATCTGGGGATAGATGGCTACGCCGATAGCGCCTAAATCGGCTCGGCGGCCACTCCCGGGCCCTATCAGCCGGTGGTGACGATCAACGCTGCGGCTCATGAGAGAGATAGCCGGTGGCTACACCATCATCCCCGTAAACGGGCTCTTTGATTTCTACCCGGAACTTGTTGGTCTCCGCACTGAGGATGTTGTATTGCGCGAGATGACCAAACACGTTGCGGTACCACTCGCCCTGCAAGTGGGCGTCCAGATCGCAACCGCTCTCCCATTCTTCGTATACGACTATGCGGCCAGGGTGGTTGAGGTCCGCCGTGCTGAGGTAGTGAATGCAACCCCTTTCTGTAGTAAGCGCCCTCGATGAGTTCCTTGCTTTTGATCAGGGCCTTATCTCTCAGTTCGGGCGGGAACTCAACGATTCCTGCGACAATCACTCTCGGCATAATGACTTCTCTGAATGCCTGGATTCAAAAAATTATAGATGGAAGGCCAGGACTCTTCACTCTTTGACTCCAGACGCCTCTTCGTAACCGCCCTGACCGCTGATCTTCGCCCACTGTTTGAATAGATCGTTCGCCGGCACAGCGTCTTCAATGATTAGTTGTCGCCACACCTCTGCGGCGCGCACGTAGTAGGGTATGCTGCCGGGGAACATGGCGAGCGAGAGTGCTTCGGCCAATTCCAATTCGTTGACCCCAGTCTGGTAAGCCGCCTCAATCTGCCATCTGAGAGCGCGCCAGTTACCTGAACAAGTATGAACCGCACAGGCTGTCATGTGCGCCAATGCGGGAGCGACGGGGCCCATCACCTGTTCAAACGCGGCGAGATATTGTTCGCGCGGGTGGACAGTGGGGAGATGGGGCACCCAATGGTCTTCAACAAACAGGTAGCCCTCGCTACCTTTTGCCATCGCGCTGATCGCGGTGGCGAGACCAAGGTGCGCTGCATCGCCACCGGCATCCACGAAGCGTTTTACGTGATGACTGCCCAGGGATTCCTCGCAACTGATTAACACACCTAACCAAACAAACTCGTGAGCGTGACGGCTGAGATGTCGCTCCGTCAGGGCGAGCGTGGAATAGAGTGAGTCGTAGCGCTCCAGTAGATGAGGCGTCGAAATTGCCATCAGGCCGTGGTGAGGCAAGAGATACCCTCGCTTTTCATGAATATCGCTCAAGGCGGCGAGGGGGTCATAGTCAGCCATTGGTTTAATCTCCCTTAACTACCCAGTGTTTTAGCGCCTTATCATTGATTCTCGGGGGTGTCAGCGGCTACGGTTTCCACGGTCTGATCGAAATCCGAACCGCGCGAACTGATAAGGCAAATCGTTACTCTAAGCTACAACCTTCGGTTGAATATGACTACATACAGCCCTGCTGTGCTCAGATGACGCTGAGTTTCTGGATCACGAGCGGGTCACAGCATCGGCCAACTGATCCCGACTATTAAATGTACCCCTCTTGGGGCAGCATGAATCGACCTTCATCTGCCAGCAGCCTGGCTAATCTGGCAACGGCTGCTCGCGCAGCCTCCACATCACTCCGCCTGATGGGGCCTAATTCCTCCATCTCTTCGATGAACATCGCTCTGGCACGGCTGGACATGCTCTGCAGGAAAGGGTCGCGGATTTTTTTGGATAACCCCCTGAGCGCGATGATGAGTACGGACGAATCGATTTCGCGTACCAAAATCTGAAGACTGCGAGCATCAGCCATGGCAAGCTTGTTAAAGGGTAAGATCTGATCACTGATCTGTTCCGCAATATCCTCATCGAGCTGATATAACTGATGCAGCACGGTATCTGCTCCCGGCTGATTCATCTGGGCCATTATTTTAGCGGCGGTTTGAATGCCACCTAGTTTGATGATGGGTCGACGGGACACCGAACAAAGCTCAATGTTGTGTAGCGGCTCACAGTACTTTGGCAGAAGGTCTTTTTCAAACATCGACCAATCAGGAATACGCCCGCAGTCACTGCAGAAAATGAAGTCATGTTGTTAGCTCCTCTGTGTGGGTTGACGGCGATGTCCTCGGTTCCTATACTCTCGCGCCTCAGTGTGTGGTGATCGCACCACGGTGACGCCTGCGGCAGCCATACGACCTATGGCCAGACGCTACAAAGGGGGCTGTCACAAAGAGTATTGATGCGGGGTGGAGCAGCCTGGTAGCTCGTCGGGCTCATAACCCGAAGGTCGTCGGTTCAAATCCGGCCCCCGCTACCAATTTGACGGCAGCTCGTTGCTCGCTGACCGTCACTTCGGAAGCCCCTTTTGGGGCTTTTTTGTGGCTGTGTGGAATACATAGCCTGAGGGAGGATGACATGTCGGGAAAGGAGGCGCAGTTGATGCAGCTTTTACAGCCGACCGTCGAAGACATGGGATACTCATTGTGGGGTGTCGAGTTGACCTCTCCCGGAAGACGGCCAACGGTTCGGATATATATTGAAGCCGAGACCGGGGTCAGCGTGGATGACTGTGCTCAGGTGAGTCATCAGGTTAGCGGTATTTTGGATGTTGAGGATCCTATTAGTGGGGAGTACACGCTGGAGGTGTCGTCTCCCGGTATTGACCGGTTATTGTTTCGGCCAGAACAATATGAGCCGTATGTGGGCGAAATGGTAGATATCCGACTGAGGCTACCCGTGGAGGGGAGGCGCAGATTTAAAGGCGTAATGCTCGCTGCTGATGACGATACGGTCGTCGTTCAGATAGATGAGCAAGCCTACACGTTACCGCTCAGATCTGTTGATCGGGCGCGGGCCATGCCCAGATTAGAGTTTGGGCAGAACAAAGAATGAAACGGTGGTACTGAAATAACATAAGGTCGAAGTAATTCGACTCGGCTAATGGACAGAGAGTGAATCGATGAGCAAAGAAATCCTGATGGTCGCTGAGGCGGTCTCGAATGAGAAAGGGGTGTCAGAGGACATTATCTTTGAGGCGATCGAGCTGGCACTGGCCACTGCGACAAAAAAGCGTTACGACGAGGATGCCGATATATTGGTCTTGATAGACCGAGAGTCGGGGGACTATGTCACCACGCGGCGGTGGCTTGTTATGCCCGACACAGAGATGGCTTTGTTGGGAACCCAGTTCACGACTGAAGAGGCCGCTGAGGTAAACACTGCGTTGCAGATCGGTGATTACCACGAGGAAGTCGTTGAAAATGTCGATTTTGGTCGGATTGCTGCGCAGACAGCGAAACAGGTCATTGTCCAGTGTGTGCGTGATGCCGAGCGCGCGCAAATTGTTGATGAGTATCGGGATCGGGTAGGAGAACTATTAGCGGGCACTGTGAAAAAAGTCACGCGAGACAACATTATTGTCGATCTCGGTAATAACGCTGAGGGTCTGCTACCCCGTGGTGAGCTCGTCGGCAGAGAGACATTCCGCATTAACGACCGTGTCCGGGCCATCCTGACCGAGATCAATACCGAGTCTCGCGGGCCACAGCTGATTTTGTCCCGCGCCTGTCAGGAGATGTTAGTAGAACTCTTCAAAATAGAGGTTCCTGAAATTTCCGAGGGCGTTATTCAGATTAGGGCGGCCGCCAGGGATCCGGGCTCGCGTGCAAAGATTGCTGTCAAAACCGGAGATCAGCGCATTGATCCGGTGGGCGCTTGCGTGGGGATGCGAGGCTCAAGGGTTCAGGCAGTGTCCAATGAGCTCGATAATGAACGTGTCGATATCATCTTGTGGGATGACAATCCCGCGCAACTTGTTATTAACGCGATGTCGCCGGCCGAGGTGGAGTCTATCGTGGTAGACGAAGATAACTCCACCATGGAAGTCGCGGTCGCAGAAGACAACCTGGCGCAAGCAATTGGCAGAGGCGGTCAGAATGTTCGGCTTGCCTCTGATCTAACAGGTTGGATCATCAACGTTATGAGTGTCGACGACGCCATAGAGAAGCAGGAAACCGAGGCCGGCGAAGTTATTGATCAGTTCATGACGGCATTGGATATCGACGAGGATATTGCAGTTGTTCTTGTCGAGGAGGGGTTTACCACCCTTGAGGAAATCGCCTATGTGCCTTTGGAGGAAATGAATGCTATCGAGGGGTTCGATGAAGAAATCTCCGAGGAGCTTAGGGCGCGAGCAAAAGATGCGTTGCTGACATTGGCCATTGCCTCGGAAGAGCAACTCGATGCTAATGAGCCTGCAGAGGATTTGCTGACCATGGACGGTATGGATAAGCAACTTGCCTTTGTATTGGCTGGTCGAAGCATTGTCACTATGGAAGACCTTGCTGAGCAGGCAGTAGATGATCTCCTTGATATCGAGGATATGACCGAAGAACGCGCGGCAGAGCTCATCATGACAGCTCGCGCCCCTTGGTTCGCTGAGGAAGAGGAGGCAACAGCCTGAGTTTTTTCAGGTGTTGATTGCACTCTAGCGACTGAGCGAATAGGGAGAAAGAAATGACACAAGTGACAGTAGAGCAACTTGCAGAAACCGTCGGTGCGTCGGTAGATCGGCTGTTAACGCAGATGAAAGATGCGGGGTTACCCCACGCTGCGGCAGAAGAGGCTGTGTCGGAAGAGGATAAGCAGACCCTGCTGGCTCATCTTAAGCAAAGCCATGGTGAGAGCGCCGGTGCACCCAAAAAGATCACGCTCAAGCGCAAATCTGTGAGCACCTTGCGCGCAGGTGGGGCTGGCAAAAGAACGATCAATGTTGAAGTGCGAAAAAAGCGGACTTATGTCAAGCGAGAGGACCTCGAGGATACGGGCTCTGATGGTGATGCAGAGACCGAAAGCCCTGCGGAGACCGAAGCCCCCGTTGACATGGATACCGCTGTATCGGTGCCTGTGCAGTCAGGTTCTGATGAAATGATCCCCCTTGAAGTTGAAGGGGTTGTTGACGAATCAGATCCAGAGTTGTTGCGGCAGCGCGCAGCAGCTAGGCGCAAGGCAGAAGAGCAGGCTAAAAAGCTTGAGCTGGACGCTGCCGTGAAGGCGCGGGCTGAAGAGGCCGCTCGGCAAGCACAGGAGGCTACCGCTCAACCCAGTGCCAAAGAAGCGGACCGAAAGCCCAAGCGGCTTCATGCTGCACCGACAAAAGAGAGCACGCTACCGGCTCGCGATGAGCTCCGTAGACGCTCTAACAAAGGACGTCTTGAGCGTGGCAATGTCCCTGGCGCGAGAGGCAAGCAGCGCGGACATAATCTATCGATCACAGATCTTGAGGCCGTTGAGGCAGGTGTGGCACGTCGTCGCGGTGGACGAAAAAGAAAGCTGAATGACGAGCCCAATCAGCACGGGTTTGCGCAACCCACAGAGAAAATCATCTACGATGTTAATGTCCCAGAGAACATCTCGGTGGGCGATCTTGCACAACAGATGGCGGTCAAAGCCGGCGCGGTAATCAAGGAGCTTATGGGCCTTGGTGTAATGGCGAACATTAACCAAGTACTGGATCAGGATACGGCCACGTTGGTTGTGGAAGAGCTCGGGCACCGCGCTGTTCTCAAGAGCGCAGAAGAAGTCGAGGAGAAGCTAGAGGAGACTCTGGCAAGTCATGGGGGTACCCCGGAGCCGCGTGCGCCGGTTGTCACTGTTATGGGCCACGTTGACCACGGAAAGACGTCCTTGTTGGATTACATCCGAGAATCGCGGGTCGCGAGTGGCGAAGCAGGTGGGATCACGCAGCACATTGGTGCCTACCATGTTGACACAGACAAGGGGATGATTACCTTTCTGGATACGCCGGGTCATGCCGCGTTTACGGCGATGCGGGCACGGGGCGCCAAGTCAACGGATATCGTAGTATTGGTGGTCGCGGCAGATGACGGCGTTATGCCGCAAACAGAAGAGGCTATTCAACACGCTCGCGCGGCCGGCGTCCCGGTGGTTGTTGCGGTCAATAAGATCGACAAGGAGGCGGCTGATCCCGAGCGCGTTAAGACAGAACTGTCAACCAAAGATGTCATACCTGAGGATTGGGGTGGTGATACGCAGTTTATCCCGGTGTCGGCTCATACTGGTCAAGGCGTAGACGAATTGCTCGATGCGTTGTTATTACAGTCAGAGCTGCTAGAACTCGCAGCTCCCGTGGACGTTCCTGCTTCCGGTATTGTCGTCGAGTCGCGGCTCGACAAGGGCCGAGGCGCTGTCGCTTCGCTCTTAATACAGCAGGGGACCTTGCGGCAGGGCGATATTGTTCTGGCTGGGCTGCGGTTTGGTCGCGTCAGAGCCATGCTCGATGAAAATGGCAATCAGATCAAGGAGGCTGGCCCGAGCATTCCAGTGGAGGTGTTGGGATTGGACGGAACACCAGATGCAGGAGACCCAGTAGTCGTGCTGGAGAGTGAAAAGAAAGCACGCGAAGTGGCTGACTTTCGACAAGAAAAGATGCGTTCTTCCAAGCTGGCACGTCAGCAGGCCGCCAAACTCGACAACATGTTTGAAACTATGACGGCAGGGTCAGTAGAAACCCTGAATCTGGTCATCAAAGCAGATGTTCGGGGTTCTTTCGAAGCTCTTCAGGGTGCATTGGGCAACTTGGGTAATGAAGAGGTGAAGGTCAATATTGTCTCGGGCGGTGTAGGCGGAATCTCGGAAACCGATATCAGTCTCGCCATTACCAGCTCGGCCATCATTATTGGTTTTAACGCGCGAGCTGATACCAAGGCTCGGGCAATGGCTGAGAATGAGGGCGTCGAGATTCGTTATTACAATGTCATTTACGATTTGATAGACGATGTACGCGCGGCACTCTCGGGCATGCTTTCACCGGAGATGCGCGAGGAGATCGTGGGCATCGCGGAGGTGCGCGATGTCTTCCGGTCACCCAAGTTTGGCTTGATCGCTGGTTGCATGGTCACTGAGGGCACCGTGTATCGATCGAAGCCTATCCGCGTACTGCGCGATAATGTTGTGATCTACGAGGGAGAGCTCGAGTCTCTCCGTCGCTTCAAAGACGATGCCAGTGAGGTGCGGAGTGGCACGGAGTGTGGCATCGGGGTAAAAAATTATACCGACGTGAAGGCGGGCGACTTAATAGAGGTCTTTGAAGTCAACGAGATTGCCAGGAGCCTTTGAAGCAGGATTATGGGTAAGGAGTTTGATCGGACTGAGCGGGTCAGTCAGTTCCTGTATAAGGAATTGGGGCATTTGCTTCGAACTACGGTCCGTGACCCTCGTGTCCAGCAAGTAAGCCTGACCGGCGTTGAGGTCAGTCGAGACTTGTCCCACGCCAAGGTTTTTTTTACGCTGATGGAGGATGCCTCCGCCGAACATCGAGCGGAAATGACCCGCGTGCTCGAAAAAGTATCGGGGTTTTTACGGTCCCATTTAGCCAAAGGTTCGTCTATGCGAACCGTTCCACGGTTGGGTTTTCGATTTGATGAGAGTGTTGGCCGCGGTCGGGATATGGAGAGCTTGTTGAGAGAGGTGCGTCGAGTCGACGAGCAGCTTGCATCTGAGACGCCGTCGGTATCTGATTTTTCTTCGGAATAATGGGTCGACGGCGAAAAGGACGGCAGGTAAACGGGCTGCTGGTCATCGACAAGCCCGGAGGTATCACCTCTAATTTAGCGCTACAGCGCGCCAAGCGACTCTATGGTGCTGCAAAGGCCGGGCATACCGGCAGTTTAGATCCGTTGGCGACCGGAGTCCTTCCGCTTTGTTTTGGTGAGGCCACTAAATTCTCTCAGTTTTTGCTGGATGCCGATAAGGAATACACCAGCACTTTTGTATTGGGCGTGGGCACTGACACTGCGGATGCGGATGGCAATACCCTCCGACAAGCCTCCGCGTCGCATATTACACAGGACGCTATCACCCAAGCGCAGGCAGGGTTGACGGGGCAGATCGATCAGGTCCCACCAATGTATTCGGCACTCAAGGTGGATGGCAAGCCACTATATAAGCTTGCCAGAGCCGGTGAGCAGGTGGAGCGAAAGGCGCGCGCCGTGATCATACATCGCTTCGATTTACTTGCATTTCGTGCCGGAGAAATAGCGACAGTGGATGTTGCGGTACTGTGTAGCAAGGGCACTTACATTCGCACACTTGCAGAAGATCTGGGAGCGGCACTCGGCGTACCTGCGCATGTCGGCGCGCTCAGGCGGTGTCAGTCTGGTCCATTCGATCTCTCGACCGCGGTGACTCTGGATCACTTATCAAGACAGCGGGATCAGCACTCCGAGCAAGCGCTGGATGAATTACTCGCACCGATCGAGGCCTGCATGCCCCAACTGCCGCGAGTTGAGCTTTCCGAAGCCGCAACTTTTTACATGAGAAAGGGTCAACCAGTGGTAGTGCCAAATGGCCCCCAGAGTGGTATGGTGCGCATCGCCGACGCGGGGGGATGTTTCCTCGGCGTCGGTCTTGTTCGAGAAGATGGAAAATTGGCCCCAGTGCGGCTTCTTTCCCAGTAAATTTACGGCACTAGCCGCCCTGCGAACCTGTCTGTAAACCTGCACGGATAGGCTCGCTTTTAACAAGCAGGTTGGAGAAAACACCATGGCGTTGGACGCAGCCACCAAGGCGCAAATTGTTACCGATTACCAGCAGTCAGATGGCGACACTGGATCACCGGAAGTACAGGTCGCACTGCTCACGGCAAATATAGAGCAGCTGCAGTCCCACTTTAAGGACCATTCTCAGGACCACCACTCTCGACGTGGTCTGATTCGTATGGTGAACCAGCGTCGAAAGTTACTCGACTACCTCAAGCAGAAAGATACCGCCCGCTATGCAGAGTTGATCAAGCGGTTGGGTCTGCGCCGCTGAGGGTCAGAAAGGGCCGGCCCAGCGTCGGCCTCGTCATATTTGGAGAAGACACGTGAATGTAGTGAAAAAAACGTTCCAGTACGGTGACCAAGAAGTCACGCTGGAAACCGGCCGTATTGCAAGACAGGCGTCCGGATCAGTATTGATATCGATGGGAAGCACTAGCGTGCTCTGTACCGTTGTTGCCGACCCTAAAGCGAAGCCAGGACAAGCATTCTTCCCTTTGGGTGTGCATTACATCGAAAAGACTTACTCGGTTGGAAAAATCCCGGGTGGGTTTTTTAAGCGAGAAGCGCGACCCAGTGAAAAAGAGACTTTGACATCGCGCTTGATTGACCGACCTATTCGCCCGCTCTTTGCAGACGGTTTTATGAACGAGGTGCAGGTGGTTTGCACAGTCATGTCAGCTGATAAAGAGACTGACCCTGATATCCCTGCGATGATTGGTACTTCAGCGGCGCTGGCGATCTCAGGTTGTCCATTTAACGGCCCGATAGGTGGCGCGCGGGTGGGCTTTACCGAAGCCAGTGGCTACGTTTTAAACCCGACATATTCAGCGTTGGCAGATAGCCAGCTCGATATGGTGGTGGCCGGTACGAAAGATGCAGTGCTGATGGTGGAGTCGCAGGCCAAAGAGCTCACTGAAGATCAAATGTTGGGCGCTGTGTTGTTTGCACACCAGGAGATGCAAACAGTGATCAATGCTATCAACGAGCTCGTAGCCGAAGCTGGCAAGCCGCGCTGGGAATGGCAGGCTCCGGAAGCTGACGAAGAATTGGTTGCAGCGGTGCAGGCTGCCGCCTCCGGGCCATTGGGAGAGGCTTACCGAATCACTGAGAAAGCTGCGCGCTATGAGCGTGTCGGTCAAGTAAAAGACGACGTCGTTGCTCAACTTGCAACAGATGATGGCCCAGCCCCAGACGACGTTAAAGACATCTTTAAGACTCTCGAAAAAAACATTGTTCGTAGCCGTATTCTGGCGGGCGAACCGCGCATTGACGGGCGCGATAATCGCACGGTCAGGGCGATTGCCTGCGAGGTGGATGTACTGTCGAAGGCACACGGTTCTGCACTCTTCACCCGTGGCGAAACTCAGGCCATTGGTGCAGTTACGCTGGGTTCTACGCGGGACGCGCAGATCATTGACGCTTTGGAAGGTGAACGCCGCGACCCATTTATGCTTCATTATAATTTTCCACCCTACTCTGTGGGAGAAGCGGGGCGCATCGGTTTTACTAGCCGTCGTGAAGTGGGTCATGGGCGACTGGCAAGACGTGGTTTGGCAGCAGTATTGCCAGGTGAGGAAGAATTTCCTTACACCATACGCGTTGTTTCCGAGATTACTGAGTCCAACGGCTCTAGTTCCATGGCATCAGTGTGTGTCGGCTCGCTCTCAATGATGGCTGCAGGGGTGCCACTGTCTGCTCCAGTAGCAGGTATTGCTATGGGTCTGGTAAAAGATGGCAATCAGTTTGCTGTGTTAACCGACATTTTAGGCGACGAGGACCACCTCGGCGATATGGACTTCAAGGTTGCAGGCACTGCCAAGGGCGTGACTGCATTGCAGATGGATATCAAAATCGAGGGCATCAACGAAGAGATCATGGAGCGCGCTTTGGAGCAGGCGCTTGAGGCGAGACTTCATATTCTTGGGCAGATGAATACGGTGCTTGACGCACCCCGAGAGATTACGTCTGACAACGCACCCAGTATGAGTAGCTTAAAAATTGATCAGGATAAGATACGCGACATTATCGGCAAGGGTGGCGCGACCATTCGCCAGATAACGGAGGAATCGGGTGCGACCGTCGACATCAACGACGACGGCACAGTGAAAGTGTTTGGTCAAAATGCCGCCTCCCGAGACGCCGCTATCGAGATGATTATGGCTATCACGGCAGAGGCCGAGGTTGGAGAGATCTATACTGGCACCGTCGCACGAATTGTTGACTTCGGAGCCTTCGTAACCATTCTTCCCGGTAAAGACGGGTTGGTGCATATCTCACAGATTGCCGATGAGCGTGTTGAGAATGTGTCTGATTACCTTTCGGAAGGTCAGGAAGTGCAGGTCAAGGTGCTGGACGTTGATCAGCGTGGCCGCATAAAACTGTCGATGCGAGAGATCGCAGCCGAGGCCACTGCGCCAGCTGATTCCGCGGAAAACGATGATTCAGCTGAACCGGAGTCGCTGGAACAGGAATAGGCGCTCTTTACGCAGTGCGCTTCATAGTGAGGCGCTCTGCATAGCAGAAATTAACCGCGGCATTAGCCGCGGTTTTTTTTGGCCGCGGAGGTATTTGCCTTACTTGACGTCGTGATAACGTCTTGCCGCGGATAAGCGCTGTGACCTGCTGATAGTCACCATACTTCTCACCAGATACCTGCGCCGCAAGTGGCGATGCGCTTCTGTTAGCTGAAAGTACCTAATCCTGAGCATTGGAGGGGTCTCAGTTGTGGAGAGAATGTTTCAATCAAATCGGGTGCAGAGGGGACGTTATTAGTTCCTCTCGCTTACTTGGCGTCAATAAGTTGTTTCACCACGCTGGGGTCGGCACGTGTTATTGGCTGCGGAGGCCGCTTACAATACATCGGCTCTCTTAGCGGCGACAATCCTAGAAACATCCCTGGCGGTAATAAGTCCGACGTACGCCAGCGCAATGGATAGCATTGGATTGAGTATGTTCAAAAAGCAATAAGGTAGGTAGGACAAAGTCGAGACACCAAGGGTGCCAGTGATAAAGGCCCCCGTAGACGTCCATGGAATCAGCGCACCAGTCATGGTTCCACCTTCCTCCAGTAATCGACTAAGGGTACTTCTATCCAGGCCCGCTCTGTCAAACGTATCACCGTAGAGGCTGCCGTTGAGAATAATGGAAATGTAGGTGTCGCCTGTTGCTGCGTTCGAAAATGCGGTCGAAAACAGCACAAAAGCAATCAGACTGGCCGCAGACTTGATTTTTTCAATTGTTTTCTCGACTACCACCCGAAGATAGCCAACCTGTTCAAGCACTCCACCCAGCGACAAGGCAATAAAGGTTAACGAGAAGGTGTACATCATACTTTGGATTCCCCCTCGCACTATCAGTGTATCTACAACCTCAACCCCTGTCTTATTTGTATATCCCTCGTTAATTGCCGTTAGCGCTGACGCTAAACTGGCGTCTTGAAAAACCAGCGATACGATCGTCCCCACAACCACACCCGTTAACATAGCGGGTAGCGTATGTACCCTCACTACCATCATGGTAAGCAGTGCCGCCATGGGCGTCAGTACCATAGGGTTTAAGTCAAATTCTGTTGCAAGCACTTCCTGAATGAGAGCAACCTCAGCCGCGTCAGCACTTTCAGCGCCTGAATAGCCAAATCCGACTAGGGTGAATAGCACGAGAGTGATTATATACGCGGGGATGGTGGTGAAGAGCATAGAGCCAATATGACTGTAAATAGTCGTTTTGGCTGTTAGCGCCGCCAGATTGGTAGTATCGGAAATAGGCGACATTTTGTCTCCAAAAAATGAGCCTGAAATGATCATTCCTGCAACAAGCCCCGGCGGAATCCCAAGACCAATGCCTACGCCCAACAAGGCCAGACCGACAGTGCCTATGGTCCCCCATGATGTGCCCGTCACGACTGAAGCAACACTACAGATTACCAACCCAGCCGGTAAAAAGTATTTTGGCGGTAGGAATTCAAGTCCGTAAAAGATCAATGCAGGAACGGTTCCGGAATGAATCCAAGCACCAATTATGCATCCAATAAGTATGAATACGAGCAGTGCCGACATCGACTGGCCAATAGTTCTGGCCATGGACTCGATCAATTCGTCCAGGGTATATCCAAGTCGCAAGGATACGTAGCAGGTTAAGGTGAGGGCTATGATTAATAGAACGTGGATGGATATTGCAAGTAACGCAGACCCAACTGCAATAATACCCACGATGGCCGCAAACAGGGCAAAGGCGACCTGGGATGAAGGTTGTGATTTATTGCTCATTCACACCATCCATGCGCTTGGCAGTAGATTGCCAGGAGCTCCGGCTCGAAGAATGACCACTCTGCCTATCGCTCACTTGGAGTCAATAAGTTGTCTCACCACGCTGGGGTCGGCAAGTGTTGAGATATCGCCAAGATTATCGAGCTCGTTTTCCGCTATCTTACGCAAGATGCGACGCATAATCTTGCCGGACCGCGTTTTGGGTAGCCCTGGCGCCCATTGAATCTTGTCTGGTTTGGCGATGGGGCCTATTTCCTTGACGCACAATGCAATCAGTTCGGTACGGATCCTCTCACTGTCCTCCACGCCACTCATCGGCGTCACGTAAGCATAGATACCTTGACCTTTAATGTCGTGCGGGAACCCAACGACTGCTGCCTCGGCAATATCCTCGTGCAGTACCAGAGCGCTCTCCACCTCCGCAGTACCCATGCGGTGACCAGAAACATTCAAGACATCGTCCACGCGACCTGTAATGCGTAGATAGCCGTCTTCGTCCCTGAGTGCGCCGTCACCAGTAAAGTAGTAGCCGGGGTAGGTCGTGAAGTAAGTGTCTACCATACGTTGGTGATCACCGAAGACGGTGCGTATCTGGGCTGGCCAGCTTCGTTTGATAACCAAGTAACCCGCGCCGGCTCCTCGTATTTCAGCTCCGTTCTCGTCGAGCAATGCTGGCTCGACACCGAAGAAGGGATAACTGGCGAACCCAGGTTTCAGCGCATGGGCGCCCGGGAGGGGGGTGATCATCACCCCACCGGTTTCAGTTTGCCACCACGTATCGACAAT
The DNA here is from genome assembly GCA_002683335.1 of Halieaceae bacterium. Classification (GTDB taxonomy): domain Bacteria; phylum Pseudomonadota; class Gammaproteobacteria; order Pseudomonadales; family Halieaceae; genus Luminiphilus. The sequence goes on along the minus strand of NYTE01000010.1, from coordinate 3,500 downwards.
CGGACAGCGACTTTCCCCGACGACACGGTGATACCACTCCCATGCCTCGGGGTTGATCGGCTCACCTACCGATCCAATGATGCGCAGCGAGCTGCGGTCCTGAGACGTCACCCAGGTATCTCCGAGACTATGAAGTGCGCGAATGGCGGTGGGCGCAGTGAAGAATAAATTGACGTGGTGCTTCGCGATTATGGCCCAGAACCGGTCTGCCTGAGGGTACGTTGGCACACCCTCAAACATTAAGGTTTTCGCGCCAATTGCCAGCGGCCCGTAGACGATGTAAGTGTGCCCGGTCACCCAGCCCACATCCGCGGTGCACCAGTAAGTTTCTCCCTCGCGGTAGTCAAAGACGTATTTCATCGACATGGCTGCTTGGAGAAGATAGCCGCCCGTTGTGTGAAGTACGCCCTTGGGTTTTCCCGTCGAGCCTGAGGTATAGAGGATGAAAAGAGGATCCTCGCTGTCCATCCATTCTGGTTCGCAGTCATCACTGACAGCCGCGACGGCCTCGTGATAACAGCTATCTCGATGTGCCAGCCACTCGATCTCTACACCTGTTCGCCGAACGACAATGACGCTGTCGACACACTCCGTATCTGCCAAAGCGACATCAACATTGGCTTTCAGGGGTATGGTTTTCCCCCCGCGTACACCTTCATCTGCCGTGACAACCAGTCTGCAGGAGGAGTCATTGATCCGATCCTTGAGTGCTTCCGGTGAAAAACCACCGAACACAACAGAGTGGATGGCGCCAATACGACTACAGGCCAACATCGCAAACGCAGCTTCCGGGATCATGGGCATATAGATACAAACGCGATCGCCTTTGCCCACCCCCTGAGCTTTTAGAACGTTTGCAAATCGGCAGACCTCATTTTTGAGATCCTGAAAGGAAAATGCCTGACTCTCGTTGGGGTCATCTCCCTCCCAAATGAGGGCGATATCGTTGGCACGCTGTGGCAGGTGTCGATCAATACAATTGACTGAGACATTGAGTTGCGCTCCGACAAACCAGCGAGCCGCTCCAGTGCTAATGTCCGTGTCGGAAATAGCGCTCCATGGCGTGTGCCAATCGAGTAAGGTTGCCTGCTCCGACCAGAATGCAACTGGATCTTCCATAGACTGTTGGTATAGGGCCTGATATCGCTCAGGTGTGATGTGAGCATCGCTGAAGCTCGCAGGCACGTTGTATGTAGCCGGGTCTGTCATCGGTCGCGTCCAGTGGGTGAGAGAACAAGGATGTTAAGTGACACAGTTTTTGGCAACAACTGTGTTGTGTGTTCAAAGCAGAGCGCTCCCTATCTTCGCTAAATCGGATGACGCCGCGTCAGATCGCTGTCAAAAATGATGTTGCTGCCTGAGAGAGCGGTCTATCATAACCAACAGCAATTTAGCACAGCGTGGAGACTGTCATGCAACCAGAAGAACTCGAAGCGCTTCGCGAAACCTACTGGCGAGAGAATCGTCGTTGGATGCTCATTTTGGGCACAGTCTGGTTTCTGGTTAGTTTGGGTTGTGGCGTCTTGTGGGTGGAGCCTCTCAATGATTTTCAGCTGGGCGGTTTCAAGCTGGGCTTCTGGTTTGCCCAACAAGGCGCGATCTATGTCTTTATCATATTGATTTTTGTTTACGCCAGACTCATGGCGAGGTTAGAGAAACGGCTTAGTCTTGAGGAGCTTGGCGAGTGACGCTGACAGAGACAACCTACTGGGTGGTCGGTGCCACATTCGCAGTCTATATTTTGATCGCGATTCGCTCCAGAGCAGGTACAACACAAGAATTTTATGTGGCGGGAAAGGGGATTCACCCGGTGGCCAATGGCATGGCTACGGCGGCCGATTGGATGTCGGCGGCATCCTTTATTTCGATGGCAGGTCTGATTGGACTCTCCTATAACGGGTATGGAGGTTCCGTCTTCTTGATGGGTTGGACAGGGGGCTATGTCCTCCTCGCCATGCTCATTGCGCCGTATCTGAGAAAGTACGGAAAGTTTACCGTGCCCGAATTTATCGGCGACCGGTACTATTCCGATACTGCGCGAGTCGTAGCCGTTATCTGCCTCATCATCTGCTCGGTAACCTATGTGATAGGTCAAATGAAAGGAATCGGCGTTGCCTTCTCCCGCTTCCTCGAGACAGATTACGAAACTGGCCTCTTCTCGGGCATGGTGATTGTCTTTTTTTACGCTGTACTCGGTGGTATGAAGGGCATTACCTACACCCAAATTGCCCAGTTTTGCGTGCTGATTTTTGCATACACGGTGCCAGCCATTTTTATCAGTTTGCAGCTGACAGGTCAGCCGATCCCTCAGTTGGGCTTGGGCTCTACGCTCGCCGATGGTACTTATCTACTGCAAAAACTCGACCAAACGCTTTTGGATCTCGGCTTTCAGGAATATACCACCTCAGTGCGAGGCAGTACGCTCAACATGGCGGCCTTCACGGCGTCACTAATGATCGGCACCGCCGGGCTACCTCATGTCATCATCCGGTTTTTCACCGTGCCTACGGTAAGTGCGGCGAGAACATCTGCCGGATGGGCATTGGTATTCATTGCGATTTTATACACTACCGCGCCCGCAGTTGCTGCAATGGCGCGGCTTAATATCATGCAGACGCTGCAACCCGAACCCAATCAGCATCTGGCCATTGAGGAGCGTCCGGAGTGGTTTAGGAATTGGGAGCGCACGGGGCTTTTGGGGATTGATGACAAGAATGGCGATGGCCGCATCCAGTATTCTGCTGACCCAGATACGAATGAACTCGTGACGTTAGATAACGATATTCTTGTACTGGCGAACCCAGAAATCGCCCAGTTGCCTCACTGGGTGGTTGCGCTGGTTGCGGCAGGAGGCTTGGCCGCTGCACTCTCGACCGCAGCAGGGCTATTACTCGCGATCTCATCGGCAATATCACATGATTTACTGAAAAGAACCTTCATGCCTCATATTTCCGAGCGGCAAGAACTAATGGCCTCACGGGTTGCTATGGCGGGCGCAGTGCTCGGTGCGGGATATCTGGGATTAAACCCGCCTGGATTTGCAGCGGGGACGGTAGCGCTAGCCTTTGGTTTGGCGGCATCCTCTCTTTTTCCGGCGCTTTTCCTGGGTATTTTTTCCAAAAGGGTGACGCGTGAAGGCGCTATTCTTGGCATGCTGGCGGGATTGGGCGTCACATTGGCCTATGTGTTTCAGCACAAAGGCATCATGTTCATACCGGGCACCGGTTTTCTCGGCGATATGCCTCCCAACTGGTTTTTGGGAATTGAGCCCAATGCTTTCGGCGTAGTGGGTGCCTTGGTTAACTTTGCTGTGACGTTGGCCTTAACCTATATGACCGCACCTCCGCCTGCCGCAGTGCAACAATTGGTGGAGGAAATTCGCGTGCCCGTATCGCTTAAGTCTCGCTAGGTGTCGAGGATTTGAATGTTGTCGATCAGGCGAGTTTGGCCAAGGCGTGCCGCGGCAAAAAGCGCACAATCCTGTGTTGCGTCATGAGCGG
>NYTE01000056.1 GCA_002683335.1 Halieaceae bacterium | reverse complement strand
CTTGGTGGTGTTTGGTGGCATTTACGCCGGTTGGTTGGCGGTATCAGAGACCGCCGCGGTGGTGGCCCTGTATGTGCTGATCGTGGAGGTGCTTTTCTACAAAGACATCCCCGTGCGCGCGCTGCCCGATGTGTTTCGCAAGGGCATGATCATGGCCGGCAGCATTATTCTGATACTGGGCGTTGCGCTTGCGCTGACTAATATCATTGTCGATGCCGAGGTCCCCAGCCGGCTGTTTGAGTTTGTAAGACAGCATGTCGACAGCAAGTACACGTTTTTGATCCTGCTGAATATTTTTCTGCTGCTCCTGGGTGCCGTGCTCGATATTTTCTCCGCTCTGGTGATTATGGTTCCGCTGATTCTGCCGCTGGCGGTGGGTTACGGGATTCACCCGGTGCACTTGGGGATTATTTTTCTGGCCAATATGCAAATCGGCTACATGACGCCGCCGGTAGGTATGAACCTGTTTATTGCCAGCTACCGCTTCAAAAAACCCATTACCGAACTCTACAGTGCATCGCTGCCCTTTATGGTGATCCTGTTAGTGGCGCTACTGCTGATTACCTATTTGCCCTGGTTGTCTCTGGGCCTTCTCTAGACTGACCGCGATCGCGCTGAGGCCTTTACAACTTCGTGACCGCGGGTAAGGTAGGCCCTTACAACAAAACACAACACGTCATTGTCTTTGGGGAACACCATGAAATTCATTTCGACACTTCTGATCGCGCTGCTAAGCCATGGTGTGGTGGCGGCTTCACTCTCAGACAGTGTGCGCACCTATCAAGAGGCCTTGATTGCCCACGGTGTGACCGGCTCCAACATTGCCGGTGTGTTTAAGGGCTCCGAGGTACTGGCGCTATCGGCGGTGACCTCAGACCTCCCCGGCGATCAGGCAATCACCGAGGAGACCATCTTCCCGATCTGGTCTATGTCCAAACCGGTGACGATTGTGGCGATGATGGTGCTACTCGATCAGGGCAAGTACACCGTTGATGAACCCGTGGCGAAGTACCTCCCCGAGTTTGCCAATCTGATGTGTCGCCCTGAGGAAGAGGATGCTGATCTTTACCCCTGCGAGAACGAACTCCTAATTGAGCATTTGCTCACCCACCGAAGCGGCTACACCTACTACGGCAATGGCGGAGGGGAGGGGCCCGATTTTCGCTTCCCGTATACCGATCTTGAGGACTACATTCGCCACGTGGCCTCCTGGCCAGTGGAGTTTGAGCCGGGCACGGACTACCTGTATGGCATTAATCAGGCCATTTTGGGTCGACTGGTGGAGGTGCTCTCGGGCAAAACGTTCTTTGATTTTTTAGACGAGGCGATCTTTGCGCCCCTGGGTATGAGCGATACCAAGTTCGAGCTGACTGCCGCAGACCGCGACCGATTGCAGCCCCTGTACCGCAAACCGCAGCGCCAATTTGGGGTTAACGGCATTGCACCTGATGAGGGTACAGCGCGCATCACCGATCAGTACGATGAGCTCGACTATGCTCCCGGTACCAAAAAGCAGCTCGGCGGCGAGGGCCTGGTGAGTACCTTTTCGGACTATCGCAAGTTCTGCCAAATGCTCGCAAGCGGGGGGCAATACAACGGGCAGCAGATCATTTCTGAAGCCGCGCTAGAGCGGATGACCACCACAGTCACGCCACCGCAGCTCTCGGGCGGCTATAGCTCTGGGTTTGGCTACGCCTACTCGGTCTTCAATCTGGTGGAGCCCGCGCTCGATGGCACAGGGTCACCCGCCGGTATTTTCGGTTGGTCGGGATATCACAATACGCACTTTTGGGTTGATCCTGAGAACGGCATCTACGGCTTGTTTATGACCCGCACAACGCCCTTCTCCTTTGAGATCCAGAAGCACTTCAGGGCGGCGGTGTATGGTGCTTTGCCGGCAGCGGAGTAGTCATTGGGCCTTTTTATCGGGCTCAAGTTCTAGCCGATCTAGGCGAGGGTAGTGCGCTAGCCAGTCGATACCTTTCGCGGCAGTAATCTCTACCATGTCAAAGCGAATGTTACGCGGTGCTGCACGGATAGTAGCTATTTTCAATACGCGTTAACAACACAGCTAACTTCAGTACGCGCTAATAACACTGCGATAAAAAGCAGCGAAAATCAGGGTTTGTTGTACCAGCAGTTGGGCATTCACGGTCAGTGCGGCTCGCGCGGGATTATTATATTATAGCACTACCTATGCTAAAACCGTGATGTAATTACAGTCAGTCATTCGTAAAGCTGAGGATCCCTATGAAGGTAAAAAATAAATTGTTGGCCAATAAAGAGCAAATTAGGGCCTTTATTAAAGAAGACGACGGCACACCAGTTCATATGGTGAACCTGCTTAAGTTTAAAGATAAAGCGGAATATGAAGATGGTCGTGAAACAGACCTGACAGGGCAGCAAGCGTACGCGATCTATAGCGCTGATATTAAGGGGCAGATCGAAAAAGTGGGTGGGAAAATAGTCTTCGAGGGTCAAGCTAGTCAGTTGCTGGTAGGAGAGGTAGAAGATCTCTGGGACATGATCGCTGTGGTCAGGTACCCAAACGTGCAGGCGATGGCGAAAATGACTAGTGATCGTGCGTATGGCGAAATCGCCATACACCGAATCGCGGGTCTTGAGGGGCAGCTCAATATCAGAACGCAGGAAGGACCGCTCACTCCTTAAACTAAAGTCTAATGGCCCAGATTGTCGCGGTTTAATCTTGCCGGAATTTCGTCCAGTCCGGAACGTCAGCGACAATTGGCGCATAGAACGGCAACGCGTGGATGCGCTCTACGTAGGCGGCATATTCGGGCCAGCGCGAGGTGTCGATTCTCACGCCCGCGAGGTTCAGGTTGACGAAGCTAGTGGTTAGTGCGATGTCTGCGAGAGTAAACACTCCCGCTACCATGTATTCGTCGTTTCCGAGGCACTTCGTCAGGTAGTCAAGTGCTCGGGGAAGGGTCTTTTCGAGTAAATGGTCGACAAGCTTCGCGTTTGTCTCAAGCTCGAGGACCTTAGGCTTCACGACGCGCTCAAAAAATATACCGGCCGTTGCTTCGTTGAGCTTCGAGCCTCCGTACTCCTGGAACCACAGTACTCTGGCGCGGGGCTGCGGGTCGGCTGGCAATAGGGGTGGCTCCGGGTAGCGCTGCTCGATGTAGCTCAAGATCACCGATGAGTCGGGCAGTACAAAGTCGCCTTCCTGCCATACGGGGATCTTCGACAGGGGGCTTAGCTCCCGGAACTCGGCTGGGGCGCCGAATGGCGTTTGCTCCACGTCTACGAATTCTACGCCCTTATAGGCAAGGGCCACCCTGACCTTGCGTACATAGGGTGAGATAGTCCCCCCGTACACTCGCGGCTTCTGCGAGTCTAATGATTTATTCATAGAAATTCAGCCGAGCCTCAAAACTCCGATCACCAAACTAATGGTAATCGNCTCAAAGACAATGCCTATTGCGCTTTCTTTACTTTTGCCGNCAGCTATCAAGCTCANCACGCGACCCGAGATCANCGCTGCCATGAGGCCANCGATATCTCCTCTCAGGTTGCTCCTATCNANATTGGCGGTGGTTGAGATGCCGGTATCCAGCCATCATTTTNTCAAGGCTGAAAATCCAGCGGCCACCCATCACCAGCAGTAGAAGCCCCATTAAACCCAGTCCCACTTTCAATATAGTCAACATAGNCTAAGTTACGCNTTGTTCCTCGACTCATTGGTCGAACACTGCGCCNAGCATACTGGCTATTACCTTGGTTGCCTGTGGCTTGCCCAAACCCTGATGACGGCGCAGTCGATGCCACATCTCAAAAGACATGAGCGCGTTTGCCGAATCACGCGCGGTGCGGTCTAAACCTTTCAGTTCCGGTAGCCACACATCCACTTCCTGGCGCAAATTACTTTGGTGCCGCGCATAGTTTTTGCGTAGTGCTTTGGAGCGCCATAACTGTGCCTGAGTGGATAGAATGACATTCTCATGATGCTCCCAAATGAAGCTCCGAAACTCGATCAGGCGGGTTATCCGCTCTGACAGGGTNGCGTCAGAATCAACCGACGGAATCCCCCCCGGATACTCATTCTCCAGATCGTGCTGGAGCATTTGATCAAAAGCGATATGCAGGTTTTCCATATCATCAAAGTGGCGAAAGACAGAACGAATGTTGACGCCGGCTCGGGTGGCTATCTGCGCCGCACTGGGAATGAGGTTGCCCTCTTTAACCATCGCCATGGTTGTCTTGAGGATGGCCTCTCTCATGCGTTCACCGCGTGCAACACGGCCGTCTTGTTCAGCCGCGTGTTGAGACGCTGGCATGTTTTGATCCTTCTGTTAATAAGCCGGAACCATATGATGACGCGGTAAAAAAAATAATTCTAGGGCTGTTATGGTAACTGTCATCCACCCAGCATTCAGGCGGCTGTGGTCTGCCCAATTTCGGAATCCGCAAGAGTGCTAGCCAATCGATTCGTGATGATCTGCTCAGCATCGTTAACGATTGTCCTTACCAACTCCTGGCAAGTAGGAATATCCTTGATGAGGCCCCCACACATGCCTACGGTTACCATACCAGAATCGATGTCACCAGTTGTCCAGGCTTTATCCTGATTGCTACCGGACACTAGGGGATGCACCTCGGCAAACCCGCCTCCTCTTGCCTCGATATCGACTACCTGCTCTGCGATGGCATTGCGATAAACNCGGGCGGTGTTGCGGTAACTGCGGAAAATCAGCTGGGTCTGGTTTTCATCCATTTCTACAAACCNCTGTTTGATTGCATGATGGACGGGTGCTTCCTGCGTCACCAAAAAGCGGGAGCCCATGTTGATACCGTCGCAACCCAACGCCAATGCAGCAACCAGGCCGCGGCCATCGGCGATGCCTCCGGAGGCGACCACCGGAATCTTCAACGCCTGGGTGGTGGCCGGAAACAGCACCAGCCCGCCGACATCCTGCTCTCCCGGGTGGCCGGCGCACTCAAAACCGTCGATACTGACTATGTCCACGCCAATTCGCTCGGCGGAGAGNGCATGGCGCACAGTGACACATTTGTGAATCACCTTAATACCCGCCGCCTGTAGCCGATCCATAAATGGTTCCGGGCTGCGTCCTGCTGTTTCCAGGATTTTGACGCCACTGCTGATAATTACATCGAGAATATCGTCGTAATTGATATCAGTAGAGACAACACCAACGGTAAGATTTACGGCAAACGGTCTGTCAGTCAGCGAAGCGCAGCGAGCGATCTCGGTTTCTAGGCCCTCGAGGGTCGGTTGAGAGAGGGCTGTCATTACCCCTAGGGCACCTGCATTCGATACTGCGGCGGCGAGGTCCGCGGTGCCAACCCGCATCATTCCGCCGCATATGATAGGGGTTTCAATGCCCAACGATTCCGTCAATCTGGTTTTCACGCTATGTTCCCCGCACACAAAATCAAAGCCCCAGCATAAAAAATTAGCAGTGGTAATGTCAATATATAGGATTTCCGATGTTGCTAAACATAGACTTTNCAGCCCCAATCTTCGTGAAATAGAGCCATTGATGGACCATGATGACTGGATGGCTGAATTAAAATAGCGTANCCTATGCCAAAACAATAGAAGCCAAGGTAAGAGCCGTAAGATGAGCGAGCGAGAAGCCGAAGGCTACGATATTTCGGCGGTAGAGCAGTGGGTCTTAGAAGGAATACCGGCCCTGACCCCGCCTTTCAAGTGGGAGCGACTGGAGGGTGGACACTCCAACCTGACCTATCGGCTGCAGGATCAATCTGGGAAGCTTGCGGTTATTCGCCGCCCGCCGAAGGGGGAGTTACTGCCCAAAGCCCANGATATGAGCCGCGAGTGGGTATTGATTTCGTCGCTCGGCGTCACTGGGTTTCCAGTGCCTGCAGCCTATGGCTTTTGCGAGAGCAAGGAGGTGACCGGAGCCTGGTTCTATGTGATGGACCACGTCGAAGGTCGGCCTCTGCATAATGCACAGCAGACATTGGATTGGGTACCCGAAGATAGGCGCATCGCGCTAGCATACTCGCTTATCGACACACTCGCTGATTTGCACGTACTGAACCCGGATGACATTGGCCTGGGCGAGCTTGGCAAAAAGGAGGGATATGTGGCGCGACAGTTAAGGACCTGGTACCGCTCCTGGACGGCGTCGATCGAGCCTGCAAGATACGATGATTCTCGAGCACATGAACTTTACCAGTACTTTATCGAACATGTGCCGGAGCAGGGCATGGCGCGCGTAGTACACGGTGACTATGGTTTCCACAATTGCCTGATCAACGCGCAATCCACCGTTGCGGCCGTGGTGGACTGGGAACTGGCGAGTCTCGGTGACCCACTGGCGGACCTGGGTTACACCCTGAATCTCTTTGGGGAGAGTCAGGCCGAAATCGATACCAACCCCGAGATGGCTACGTCGGTGCCCGGATTTCCGCCCCGAAGTTCGCTGGCGGCTCGCTATGCAGAACGTACCGGGCGCATCCTGGAAAAGCTGGACTACTATAGGGGCTTCAATTACTGGAAAAGAGCGGTAATTGTCCACGGCGTTTACGCCCGTTATATGGCAGGCCAGAAGCGTGCAGAAGGCGTTGACCTGGATGGATTGCTGCAGGCTATCGANACATCCCTGAGTTCAGCAAAGGAGGCTGTTGAAAGGCTGGAGTACTAAATGAAAGTAAAGATAACAACCTGGGCAATTCGTCTCCTTATAGGACTATTGATGCTGCTGGCCACTGCTTATGCGATCCGCAGCGTCCTGTTGCCGGCACGCACGGCAGGCCTGTTTTTGGACTATGTAGAAGGTGCGGATTGGGTCCCGGCGCCACAGAACTCACTTTTTGACGGCGGCAATATTGAATTTGCCGGATACGACCCGGTGCAGTTGGCCGGCCCAGATATGGGCGAGTGGGAGGAAATGGTAATCGTAAGTTTCTCCAGAGACGATCTATATGAAGATTTCCTTACGCGCATCGAAGCGTATCAGGATTTGTCGCGCTACCATCTTTCGCTATTTGCGCCCGGGTATGAGCAGCGCATCTTTGCTAATTGGATGCTGCGTCGCGATCGGAGAAACGACAGCATCAATGTTGATGACAGGGCCACGATCGAAGAAGCCATCCCCGCCAATCCCCATTATGTTGATCGTTGGCAAGATATTTTTGCCGGCGCTTATCGGGGCGAGTTAGTGTTGCTAAATTTTGTCAGCCTGAAGAAAGATATGGGTGACGCTGAAGCCGGGGAAAAAGCCGAGGAGCTAGAAAAGCAATACAGTAAGCCTACGATGCGTATTCTCGGCAGAATGGGTGCGCAACTTGCTGCGGTGGGCCGAGTAGAAAAGGTTGTTGTAGGTCCAGAGCCACGCCAGCATGACGAGTATGGTTTTGGCCACTATCCCTCTGTGGACGCATTCGAGGTCGTATTTACCGCGCGCGGTCGACTTGCTCTCGCGCCCACGCGGAACAGGGCCATGAACGCGGGCCTTTCTGCTGGTTATTGGCTCAAACCTTACGCACCATTCAAGCTGACTGCAAAGAACCCTTGACGCCCCCTCGCGGGAGTTTGTGCACCTGTGGAATGTTCTACCGTAAAAACGTGCGTGATATTGCAGACGTTGGAAATCGACCACACTCCGAAGAGAAGCAGTAGATGAAAAAGGCTGACCGTATTCGAATTATGGGTGACACCGGATCCCCCTATACAAAGAAAATGTTGGCGGTTATGCGTTACCGGCAGATTCCGTACAGTTTGATCTGGGGGGATCCAGGTCCGGTTCTTGACGAGATGGGCCTGGCCAGACCCAAACCTTTATTGCTGCCAGTATTGGTTATGCCGCAGTTGGATGGTGGCGACGTGGCCCGCTGTGACTCGACGCCAATTATCCGCGATCTTGAGGCGATCTATGCGGGTCGCTCGGTACTGCCGGACGATCCCGCCATCGCCTTCCTGGATTACCTGATCGAAGATTTCGGCGACGAGTGGTGCACCAAATATATGTTTCACTATCGATGGCACCCGGCAGAGAGCGCTGATAATGCCAGTGCTCGATTGCCGCTGGGTCACAATATCTGTCTCGATTCTGAGGAGCACCGGCGGGCAAAAGAAGATTTTGCCAGACGCCAAATAGACCGGTTGTACGTGGTTGGCTCGAATGAGATGACTGCTCCTGTTATTGACCGTAGTTATCGGCGCTTCCTGGCAATAATGGAGGCCCACTTGGCCACGCAGCCCTTTATTTTGGGTAATAGGCCGGGAGCGGGGGATTTCGCTATTTACGGGCAACTCAGCCAGTTGGTGGGGTTTGATCCCACGCCGCGAGCTATCGCCCATGATGTTTCGCCGCGCGCGGTGGAATGGGTCGATTTAATGGAGGATCAGAGTGGTCTTGAGTCCGATGACCAGGCGTGGAACGACGTGGGTGACTTGCCAGACACGTTGCGTGAACTGCTCAAGGAAATTGGCCGTGTTTATGTGCCCGCGATGCTACGCAATGCCGCAGCTATAGCGGCGGGTGAGAGTGAATGGGAAACGGAAATTGATGGCACCACCTGGAGCCAGAAAACGTTCCCCTACCAGGCCAAGTGTCTGCGCTGGCTTAACCAGCAATATGATGTGCTGGACGTCGACAGCCGCACTCGAGTAGACGCCGCTTTAAAAGGTACCGGCTGTGAAAGACTGATTTTTAGGAACGAACAGGATGTTGAGGAGTCACCATGAAAAATCTCGAGCAAAAGATCGCGGTTGTCACAGGTGCGGGCTCAGGTATCGGTCGTGCCACGGCTCTGGCATTGGCGGATGAAGGCTGCCTGTTGGCAATATCGGACATCAGTGAGCCGAACCTTGAAGAGACACGTCTTGCTATTGAAGCGCTTGGTGGGAGAGTGCTGGCCAATGTACTGGATGTTGCCGATAGAGAAGCTTTCGAGAACTATGCCAGCGATGTCGTGGAAACCTTCGGTAAGATCAATATTGTTATCAACAATGCCGGTGTCATAGTGCGTGGCAGCCTACAAAACACCAGCATTGAAGATTTTGAATGGATTATGAATATCAACTTTTGGGGGATGGTGCATGGGAGCATGGCTTTTCTGCCCTATCTCAAAGAGTCTGGAGAGGGACACATCTGCAACGTTTCCAGTATGTTCGGCATGATGGCGCCTGCCAATGTGGGAGCGTATGCCGCAGGCAAGTTTGCGATCAGAGCGTTTAGCGAAACCCTGCGTACTGAATTGGATGTCGAGGAATGTGGCGTCAGCGTCACCTCGATTCATCCGGGCATGATAAAAACCACGCTCTTGCGCGATGGAAGACTGGATCCTTCGCTACTTAGGGACATCGGGGCGGCAGATCAAGAAGAAGCTCATGCTCAATACACGCAGAAAGCTTTTAACACTCCGGAGAAAGTCGCCGAGAGCATTATCAAGGGTATAAAGAAAAACAAGATGCGAGTACTGGTTGGCTTTGATGCCTATCTTGTGGACTGGGCAACTCGGCTGGCTCCGGTTCTATTTCGCCGGCTGGCGACAACAATGTTGAAGATCGATAAGGCCAAGAGGCAGAAAACGGCAGCAGCATCTGCATGAGTCAAAAGCCTGAAGACGACTGTTTTCGCCATCGCGGGTGGGGTTGTCTATGAACGCGCAAAAGTACTCCGATAAAAATCTGGATATCGTTGTATTTGGCGCCACCAGCTTTGTTGGTAAATTAGTATGTCAATACCTCGCCGCACAATATGGTGTGGACGGGCAGGGCGCTGGTCGTACTGTAGAACGGATGAAATGGGGTATTGCCGGACGTTCTCGGCGAAAACTCAACGATCTGCTGAAAACATTGGGGGCAGGCGCTCAACACTTGCCCGTGATTGTTGCCGACGCAGCGGCAGAGTCAGACTTGCACCGCTTGTGTGGGCAGAGTCGGGTCATCATTTCCACGGTAGGCCCCTACGCACTGTACGGTTCCCCTCTGGTGAAAGTGTGTGTTGAGACAGGCACTGACTATTGCGACCTTGCCGGTGAGCCGCAATGGATTCACCAGATGATAAGACGTTACGAGAACACGGCCAAAAACAGCGGTTCCCGCATCGTCCATAGCTGCGGTTTTGATTCCATACCGTCTGACATGGGTACCTGGTTCCTGCAGCAGCAGTCAGTACGAGAGCACGGTGAAACCTGTGCGGTAGTCTGTATGCGTGTTCAGACCAGTAAGGGCGGGATATCGGGAGGAACAATAGCCAGCTTGCTAAATCTTTGGAAGGAAGAGGCGAAAGATCCTGAATTGCAAGAGATCATGGCAGATTCCTATTCAAATTGCCCCGCGGATACCGTCAGGAACAGTGAGCAGCGAAGTATCAGGCGGGCAGAGAGAGATGCCAATACGCAGGGATGGATCGGCCCTTTTGCTATGGCGCCAATCAATGAACGAATGGTGCTGCGCTCCAATGCGCTGGTGCCCTATCACACGGACTTCAGCTATAACGAGGCAGTGGTAACCGGTGCCGGGTTTGCCGGTGCATTCGGCGCTAGGGCACTGGCGGCGGCGGGGCGCATCGGCAGTTTTGCGCTGCGTTTTCCATCATTGATACGGCTACTGGAAAACAACGTGCTGCCCAAGTCCGGCGCAGGCCCTTCGCTCAAAGCGCAAGCCGAAGGCTTTTTTGATTTGCGATTTTTCGGGTCAACCGGTAGCGGCAGAAAGGTTGCAGTCAAGGTAACCGGTCAAGGCGATCCGGGCTACGCTAGTACAGCAAAGATGCTGAGTCAGGCAGCCGTTTCTCTTGCCCTGGATATTCCTAAAGCTGAGAAGGCAGGCGGCTTCTGGACCACCGCCACTGTGTTTGACGGGCGATTAATTGAGCGCCTTGAAAAATATGCCGAGATGAAATTCGAGCAGCTATAGGACTTTCGAAGTCATTAGCGATTCGCCACTATCACCAACTCTTGCTCTTGTTTTTCCGCCCGCCAGCCGGCTTGGAAGCGACAGGCGTCGAGCAGGCCTGATAATTCCAGTAGTCGCTCTGCCTCGGCCAGATGTTCGGTGCCCAGCTGCAGATAGAAATCTCGCAAACGTTGGCATCTCCAAGCCGTATAAGAGGGTACTGCTGAACCAATACCGATGATTTCCCCGGGAAGCTTGTCGCGCAGGCTCTGATCGGCTTGTTTCACCTGGTTTAACGCCCGTTCGCCATACCACTGGCCGAAGCCGGCGAGCACATGTTCGATAGATGACGTAAGGTAAAGGTCGCCTCGATCCGATTCCCCGGCCGCTGCCAACATGTGCTCCGTCCATAGAGAGAGACTGATACATTCCCAGTGCATGTAGTCACTAAGCTCACCGGGGTCGCGATAGAGATGCCCGTACATTGCGTTTAGCATACCCAGGTCTGCTAGGGAGGGCCGATCACCGAGCAGGAAGGGCGTCGCAGTGAGATGGGTGTCCAGGCGTGACAGAATGTCGCGGGTAGCATTTATGTGTAACTGCGGGTCGTAGTCAGTGCCAGCGAGTGCAGCAAACCGCTCGCGAATTGAGGCACCGATGCGCACGCCGTTATCAATGCCACGCTGGCGTAATTCGGCATCCTTCACGCGTTCACTGGAAACCTGGCTGAATAGCCGCTTAGCCCACTCAGCGTTGCGGTCATGGCACCAGCGGGTCGTCATTGCCCCTTCCAGAATAAAGCAATCGGCTATTAGTTCCGTGATTAGACTGACTAGGTGTAGCAGTGGGTCAGCGGGAATAACCGACCGTGCCGGGTGGCGCTTTTCGAGCGCTTCGACAATATCGCATCCATCGCGCAGTATCACGCCGTCGGGGCAGATGACTACCGGGTATATATGCGAACCGGTAAGCTGCCGAGTGCGCATGATGGACTCTATATTGGCGGTCACCTCGACATAGGGCAGGCGCTTGTATTGCAGGCAGGCGCGCACCTTCGCGGAGAAGTAGGAGTTTTTTGACCCAATCAGCTCGTACTCATCCGGGTATATCACCAGCTGGTGTTGCTGCGCCCGGTTGGCTTTTTCCTGATCACTCATGGCGGCCATTCTGTGTCATTGATTGCCAAGTGCCTAATTTAGCTCAAGTACACGGTCACGAATTGGGCGCATCCGTAAGTTAAAGAAATCTAAGTAATAGTTTTGATAGACACGCCAGAGCGACGAATCGCCCTGTTTTGGGAATAAATCCATACCGCGTGTGACATAGCTCGACGACAGGTCGAGAAAAGGAGAAGCCTGCATGCCGTTTACATCTGTTCGTGGGGTGGCTACCCGCTTTCCGGTGCGATGCATGTGGTTGCGGAGGCGGCACACATACTTGCCGATCAGATCAGCCTTCAGTGTCCAAGAGGAATTCACATAGCCAAACACTTGTCCCAGGTTTGGTAGATCCGACAGCATGGTGCCTCGATAGACGTAGTGCGAGGACAAATCCATTTCCTGACCATCAACAGTCACTGAAGCCCCGCCCAAGTATTTCATGTTCAGGCCCGTTGCGAGCACAATGATATCTGCTTCCAAAGAGCTCCCAGATTCCAGTTGAATTCCGGTCTCAGTAAAGCTGGAAATCTTGTCGGTCACGACTTCGGCGCGCTCTTCGCTAATAGCCGTGAACAGGTCATTCTCCGGAACTGCACAGACCCGTTGGTCCCAAGGGTTATATCTGGGAGTAAAATGGGTCTCGATATCGTATTCGGCGCCCAGTGCGTCACGAGCCTGTTGCAATAGTGCGTTGCGGGCCAGGTCTGGCATCCTGCGTGCTATTTGGTAACCGAACATCTGTGCCGCCATTTGTTTCCAGCGCGTAATCCGGAACGCCCAAGAGTTCGGCAGGAACTTGCGCAGGGTTACAGCCCAGGGATCTTCGATTGGTTGCGAATGAATGTAGGTTGGCGAGCGTTGCAGCATGACGGTGTGTTTTGTCTGCTTCGCCAATTCCGGAACCAGTGTTACAGCGGTGGCGCCGCTGCCAATAACGACTACTCGCTTGTCCTTATAGTTTAGGTCTTCAGGCCATTTCTGAGCGTGTATGACCTGGCCTGAAAAACTGTCGCGACCAAGAAAATCAGGCTCATAGCCATTTTCATAGTCGAAGTAGCCACAGCACATCATGAGAAAATTGCAGCTGAAGTAAACGATTTCATCGGTGTCAGTTCGCAGGGCCGTAACCGTCCAGCAAGTGTCGTCTGATGACCAACTGGCGCTGAGAACCTTGTGCTGAAAACGAATGTACTGGTCCAAGCCTGCCTCTGCGGCCGCCTCGATGATGTAGTTGCGTATTCGGGTTCCATCGCCCAAAGATTGTTTGGCAAGCCAGGGTTTTGATCCATAACTGAATGTGTACATATCGCTGTCAGAGCGAATACCGGGGTAGCGAAACAGATCCCAGGTACCACCGATAGCACTGCGACTTTCCAGCAATGCAAAGCTATCTTGCGGACATTCACGCTGCAGGTGTCGTGCTAGGCCGATACCGGTGAGGCCCGCACCTACAATAAGCACATCGATCCGTTGCGTTTCATTATTCATATCTACCCTTCAGTTGGGCCAATAGATGTAGTCATCGTCCGGCTCATAAGGTTGGCCTCCGTGCTTGTCTATGACCATCGGCCCAGCGATCACTGATGGCCAGATCGGTTCAACCTGCTCTGCGTTGTGCACGGCCAACAGGGTTTCGAGCTCCTCTAACTTGTCAGGACGTTGCTCGGCCAGGTTTCTCTGCTCAGTTGGGTCGGTGCTGAGATAAAACAGAAACTTCTTCTGCGGGGTGCCAGCCGGTTGATCCGGTTGGTTGGCACGAATCAGCTTCCAGCCTTCATGCAGAACCGATTGGTGGTGACCAGAACGCCAGAACAGGGTGCGGTGGGGGGGGACGCTGCGCTCGCCCAGTATAAAGGGTGTCAGGTTTACTCCATCAATCTTACGATCAGTCGGCAATACGGCATTCGCCGCCGCGGCGATTGTTGGCATCAGGTCCATGTGATGCACCGCCTCGTGATAGGTTTCGCTGGCGGGTAACCTGGCGGGCCATTTAAGAATAAACGGTACGTGCAGCCCACCTTCGAATTGAGTCATCTTCCAGCCACGATAAGGCGCATTGATGTCGGGCTGCTCGATGATGTGAGTACCACCATTATCGCTGGTGAACAGAATCAGGGTGTTGTTCGTGAGACCGTTGTCGTCTAAGGCCTGTGTAACTCTAGCAACGCTGCGATCCAGTGAGCGCAGCATGGAGGCGTATACCCGGAGGCCGTGTTCTTCAATATTTGCCAGCGCTTCATAATCTTCGCGGCTGGCCTGCAGCGGATTGTGTGGACCCCAGTGAGCAAGGTAGAGGAAGAATGGGCGATTTCGGTTGGCCTCAATGACTCTAACGGCTTCGTCGGTGTAGTAGTCGGTTAGGTATTTCGCTGGTGCGAATTCCTCACTACCATTGAAGCGCACGGAGAATTTTCCAGCGGCCCACACCATTCGATCAGTGACATCGTGCGGAAATTTCTGGTTGACCACATTAGGATCGTCCTCAGGCAAATACAGGAGGCCGCTGAGCTCGAGGCTGTCGTCGAAACCCTGTTGATTGGGTGCCATATCGCCTTCTGATCCGAGATGCCATTTGCCAATGTGTGCCGTGTAGTATCCGCTGTCGCGCAGCAGTTCGGCGACCGTGATCTCGCTTGTGGGCATACCCGCCTCGTAGACTCCAGGCATGGCATCAGCTTTTTCAGTGTCGATGAAGCCCGGCAAGGGGCCTGGATTCTGGTCAAGCATCCATTGGGATATGGTGACGCCGATTTTGGGGAAAGGAGTAAACTCATAGCCAAAACGGGTGTTGTAACGACCTGTCATGGAAATGGCGCGGGAAGGGGCACAGATGGCGTTACCCGCGTAACCGTTGTCAAAACTCACGCCTTCCGCCGCTAACGCATCGATAGAGGGTGTCATCAGGCTGCCATCGGCCGCACCGCCGTTGTACAGTGAGATGTCGTTAAAGCCCATATCGTCCGTCATGATGAGTACGATATTGGGTGGACGTTCCTCTGCAGGCAGCGCGGCAGTATCGGGGCCCACAGACCAGTTAACCGGTTGGTTCGGCGCCACAGGCGAGGACAAAGCCGACAGCCTAGGCATGGCCCAGACGAGTAGGTCGATACGGTTTTGCCAGCCGATAACGGCGGCGCCTGAGACCAGTAGCAAAGCGACGAAGCGTTTTCTCATCTCGAGGATTAAGCCCTCCCAGCACTGCTTGCTTGCCGCCAACCCACAGCGCAGCCGATCAAGCCCAACAGCAGAGCCAGTATTAGCCTGGGGTCGCCAAGGTAACTAAAAGGTGCGACGGGAAAGGCGATGGTTTTAGCCAGCGCGGCCACCTTGAATTCGTGCCTCCCAGCAAACTCCGGATTGGTTGAGATCTCGATCATGTCGCGTCGACTGCGGTAACGAACACCGGCGGCTCCTGTCCATGTCTCCATACCATCTGCATTCATGATATCCATAGCGCGGAGGGATGCTGCATTGCCTCTAAATACAGGATGACTGGCCCTGGACAGCATCGCCGGGAACATGTACTCCATGTATTTTCCCAGTACCTGATCGGTGGTTTCACCAGGCTCTACCCCTTCTATCTGCAAGGGCGTGTCGTACATTTCCAAGATATTGATCATCACGAAATCATCGCCGTCATCTTCCTCCATGAATTTGCGAAAACTGGCTAGCTCCTCGGACGTTCCGTTGACTTTCTCAACGTAATACTCGATTTCCTGTGGGCTAAGTGGCACCTTAAACGAGCTATACCAGCTGAAAAATCCAAGGTAGATCACTACGATTACCAGCCAGGTCCATTTAGTAACTGTCATTTCCTATTACTCCATAATCCTGAGCCATGACAGCCGCTCCGACCAGGGGTGCTCGACTCGAGAACACTATCAGTTGTACCAGTAGATCGGCACATTGTTTTCGTCCAGCGGTCCGTGCAGGTTTTTGTCAGGGAGCATGGGAAAGCTGATCAGTGGTGGCCAAAGTAGGGCAGGGCAGGCGAGGAGCTCATACCCTCGGCGGCAGGCCGGGAGGAGGTCTGCCAGTGTACCACCTGATTGGGAAGTATAAGTTCCTGTAGTCTTACCATTAAGCCTAGGGCGCCCTTGGTGCCCGCCCGGGTAGGCAGGGACAGGTGATTCAAGCAGCCAACAGCTAGCACTATCAACAAGGCGAGCAGAGCGACGAGTGCCTTTCGGGATAGGATGCTTGCCATATTCACCGCACTAATTTTTATCGAGTAAATGTTTTCGCTAGCCATACTTGCTGACAGGATCAAGTATTCGATCAAGACACTATAATATTAGCAGTACCTATGTCAAAATAAAAATAACGTACGGACAGGCTTGCGCTACAAAAAGTGGCCAGCAACCCGGTACCAGTCGCACGAGATGACAAAGGAGAGTCAGGTGAGCCATACAAACAGACAGTGGTTTCTGAAAGAGCGCCCCATGGGATTGGTGGGACCGGAGCATTTTGAGCTGGTGGAATCCCCTTTGCCAGAACCGGACCTCACTTCAGGTCAGGTGCTGCTCAAGACCCTCATGCTCAGTTTCGAGCCTGCCATGCGTGGCTGGCTGGACGACAGGCCTAGCTACGTGCCCCCGGTCGGAATCGGCGAGGCCATGCGTGCCCCTGGCGTGTGTCAGGTGGTCCGCTCTGATAACCCCCAATTGCCTGAAGGCGCGTTGGTGCAGGGAATGGCGAACTGGCAGGAATACAGCATTGGCGATCCCTCCGCGGCCTCATCTCCGAGGCGACTTCGCGAGGGTACGCCACCCAATCTCGCTCTCGGTGTTTTCGGCGGTACCAGCCTGACTGCCTATTTCGGGCTACTTGAAGTAGGCCAACCACAGCCCGGAGAGACCATTCTGGTTTCCGGCGCAGCTGGCGCCACCGGCAGTGTGGTGGCGCAGATTGCCAGGATCAACGGTTGTAAGGTGATCGGCATTGCCGGTGGTCGAGAGAAGTGCGAATGGCTAGTCGATGATTGCAAAATCGATGTGGCGATAGACTACAAATCAGAAGATCTGGACGGTCGCCTGCGAGAGCTTTGCCCAAAGGGCGTCGACGTGTTCTTCGACAATGTCGGAGGCGAAATTTTACAGACCGCTCTCAGCCACATGGCAGACTTCGGTCGAATTGTCGCCTGCGGTTGCATTTCTAACTATAACCTTGAGAGTCCGCCGCCTGGGCCAAACAACCTGAACTTGATCATATCCCGGAGCCTGCGGATGCAGGGCTTCGTGATGATGAATTATATGGCTCAGGCGGGCAGGGCCCTGAAGGAGCTTTCTGGGTGGGTGAATACCGGTGAGATCGCTTGGCGGGAGGACATTCAGGAAGGATTTGAAAACATTCCCGCAACGCTACAACGACTGTACACCGGCGCTAACGAGGGTAAACAGTTACTGAAAGTGTCGGATCCACAGTAGGGGACTAACTTGGCGGTATCGTTTTATGAATCCCGGTGTCCCCCGTTGATGATGAGTAGCCCCTACGTTTCAGATACATACACCCGTCGCACGAGATAAGAAGTGAGAATCAGATTAGCCTCATCCGTACTTTCAGGACATGCCCGAATGCGTCAGTGTGCTTTAGATTTTTGAACTGCGAGGTACAGCAGTGCTGCTAGTGCTATAAGTGCGGGAAGCGCTCCTACGATCGCCGGGGGCGTGTACGCATAGTGGTCGGGGGACAAGGGATGCATTATTTGCACCATGCAGATAAAGAACTGCTGCATCAGCATAAGCGCTAGCATCAG